>DATLOW010000116.1:0-2217 GCA_035536055.1 Paraburkholderia sp.
TCGAACGCCGCGGCCAATCCGGCAGCGCGACAGGACGCATCAGGGCAGTGGCCATTGTGGCCGCGATTGCAATCGCGGGCGGCGGAACATGGTTCTATCACCGGGCCGGCGGCAGCAGCGACGGCGCGGCTCAGGGGAAAGTGGCGCCGCTGCATGAGGTGACGGTGAGCCGCCCGCTGGTGCGCGAACTCGATACACGGCTCGGTTTTCTCGGCCAGTTCTCGGCGGTGGATCAGGTCGAATTGCGCGCTCAGGTGGGCGGCACGCTGACCGGCATTCACTTCAAGGATGGCGACATCGTGCACAAGGGCGACCTGCTGTTCACGATCGACCCGGTACCGTACGAAATCCGTCTTGCGCAGGCGCAGGCGCAACAGCAAACCGCGGCCGCGCGTCTGGTGCTGGCCAGGCAGGAACTGGCGCGCGCCGAGGAACTGGAACGCAGCGAAGCAGGTACCCGAGAAAACGTCGAGCAGCGCAGTTCCGAGTTGCATACGGCGCAGGCGGCGCTCGACGACGCGCAGGCGCAGATCCGCGATGCGCGTTTCGACCTCGACCACTGCCGCATCAGCGCACCGTTTACGGGCCGTATCGGCCGGCATTTGGTGTCGGTCGGCAATCTGGTTGCGGGCAGTCGCGCCGCGACCAGCCCGACCACCTTGCTGGCCACGCTCGTGTCGCTCGATCCGATCTATCTGGATTTCGACATGAGCGAAGCCGACTACCAGACCTTCCAGCACTATCGTGGCGACGCGCGCAGTGCGCTCGCCAACCGCGTCGAACTTGCGTCGGGCAGCACGAACGACTATTCGCGTAACGGCACCCTCGACTTCATCGACAACGCGATCGACCGTTCGAGCGGCACGATCCACGCTCGCGCGACGGTGCGCAATGCGGACCTGCAGCTGACGCCCGGCGAATTCTCGCGGCTGCGGCTTGCCGTCGCGCGTCCGGCCGCCACCTTGCTGGTGCCGGACGCCGCGGTGCTGCCGGATCAATCGGAACACCTGGTGCTGACGGTTGCGCCCGACGGCACGGTCGTGCCGAAACGCGTCGAGACCGGCGACCTGCGCGGCGGTCTGCGCGTGATCACGTCGGGCCTGACGGGCACCGATCGTGTGATCGTCGACGGCCTGCCTTTTGCCGCACCGGGCTCGAAAGTGGCGACGCGCGACGGTGCGATCCGCTACCAGGCGGAACAGAACTAGCGGATATCGAAGCCATGCGGATTGCCCATTTTTTCATCGACCGGCCGCGTTTCGCGACGGTCGTCAGTGCGTTTTTAACGTTGATCGGCCTCGGTGCGATGTTCGTGCTGCCGGTCGCGCAGTATCCGGAGATCGTGCCGCCGACGGTGCAGATCACGACGTCCTACCCCGGCGCATCGGCCGAGACCATCGCGCGTACCGTTGCGACGCCGCTCGAGCAGCAGATCAACGGCGTCGAGAACATGCTGTATATGAGCAGCCAGTCGACCGGCGATGGACGTCTGACGGTCACCGTCACGTTCCGCATCGGCACCGACCTGAACGTCGCGCAGATGCTGACGCAAAATCGCGTGCAGGATGCGCTGCCGCGGCTGCCCGAAGACGTGCAACGGCTCGGTGTGCAGGTGCGTAAATCGACGCCGAGCATCTTGTTGGCCGTGCACCTGTATTCGCCGGACAATACGCGCGACACGCTGTATCTGTCGAACTATGCGACGCTGCACGTGAAGGACACGCTGGCGCGTTTGCAAGGCGTTGGCGACGTGCAGTTCCAGGGCGCGCGCGAGTACGCGATGCGCATCTGGATCGATCCGGACAAGGTGGCCGCGAACAACCTGACGGCGACTGAAGTGCTGAACGCGCTGCGCGCGCAGAATCTGCAGGTGTCGGCGGGCGTGCTGAACCAGCCGCCCACGGCCACTAACGCGGCGTATCAGATCAACGTCGAAGCGCTCGGCCGTCTCAGCACGCCGGATCAGTTCGCCGATATCGTCGTGAAGTCGGACGGGCAGGGACGCGTGACGCGGGTGCGCGACGTCGGCCGCGTCGAGGTCGGCGCAGCCGATTACGGCTCGACGGCATTCAAGGACCTGAAAGATGCGTCGTGTCTGCTGATCTATGCGGAGCCGGGCGCGAACTCTCTGGCGGTCGAGAAGCAAGTGCACGCGGCAATGCGCGCGCTGAAGCAGGATTTCCCCGCCGGCGTCGACTACCAGATCATCTACGACCC
>DATLOW010000117.1:0-12012 GCA_035536055.1 Paraburkholderia sp.
GCGCCTTGCTCGGCGTGATGCACGAGGCTCACCGCGATGCCCGAGCGGCCGGCACGGCCGGTGCGGCCGATACGGTGCACGTAGTCTTCGGCGAACTTCGGCAGGTCGTAGTTGAACACGTGCGTGATGCCCGGAATGTCGATGCCGCGCGCGGCGACGTCGGTCGCCACCAGCACGCGTACGCGACGCTCGCGCAGCGCGCGGATCGTACGGTTGCGCGCGCCTTGCGGCAGATCGCCGTGCAGCGCGGCGGACTCGAAGCCCGCGTCGGCAAGCTTGCCGGCCAGCTGGTCGGCGTCGCTCTTGGTGGCGGTAAACACGATGGCCTGGTCGAGGCCTTCAGCGCGCAGCAGATGATCGAGCAGACGGTCCTTGTGATCGCGGTCGTCGACGTAATGGACGGTTTGCGCGATGTTCGTGCGCTGCTCGATGCGCTGCGTGATTTCGATGCGCTCCGGATCCTTCAGCAGGCGGCTGGTCAGCGAACCGATCTTGCCGTCGAGCGTGGCCGAGAACAGCATGGTCTGGCGCGTGGCCGGCGTGGCCGCGACGATGGTTTCGATGTCGTCGATAAAGCCCATGTCGAGCATGCGATCGGCCTCGTCGAGCACCAGCATCTTCAGCTCGGACAGGTCGATGCGACCGCGCTCGAGGTGATCGAGCAGACGGCCCGGCGTGGCGACCAGAATTTCGGGATTCTTCGCCAGCAGCATCAGCTGCTGGCCGTAGGCGACACCGCCCAGAATGCTGACCGTGCGCAGGCGGCGCAGATGCTTGCCGTAGGTCGACGCGGCGGTGGTGACCTGCATGGCCAGCTCGCGGGTCGGCGTCAGCACCAGCAGACCGGGGCGGGCCACCGGCTGCGGACGGCGCGGACGGCGTTCGCTGGCGCCCGGACGCGTGTCGATGCGCGGCTCGCGCGGCGCCGGTGCCTGGGTTTTTTGCAGCTGCGCGAAACGCTCGATGGCCGGCAGCATGAAAGCGGCCGTCTTGCCCGAACCGGTCGGGCTCGACACCAGCAGGTCGCGGCCGGCGATCGCGGCGGGAATCGCGCGCTGCTGCACCGGCGTCGGGGCCTTGTAGCCGGCTGCCGTCAGCGCTGAAACGATTTCCGCGGAGAGCCCCAGCGAAGCGAACGTCGGACCTTGCTCGGCCGCATCGGCTGCGGCATCGGCCAGCGGGGCCGGTGCATCAAGACCGAGGGCGGCGTCGGCGATCGCGTTCAGCGGGCTGGAGGTATTGCTCGAAGTCATGTGAATCCTTAAACACGGGAACGAACCCGTGGACAAGCCACGGGATGAAACGTCGGCGCCAATCGGCATTACCCAAGTTGTCGGATTCAGCGAGCAAGAAGCAGCGAGCAAACCGTAAAACGGGGGCAGCCCGCAACAATGAAGGCGGGCTTTTCGTTAGAAGCTGTATCGGGTGCGGCTTGCCGGTATTGGCACGCCGCCAGCCTTTGGACGGCCCATGGGGCCCGCGGCAGGGAGGTGACAGGTTCTAAACTGGATTGGAGCAAAACGCTTTACGCTGCGAAGCGTTGCGTACAAAGACGCTGCCAGGTTGATTCGCGAATTGCACATGACGGCACTGGGCCGACTGCACTGGGACGCAAACGCGGTTTCGGACAAAGCGACGTTGCACAACAAGTGAAGCGCAGGGCGGATTATAAAGACTTTTGCTGCACTGCGCCACCTTTCTGACATTATTCCGTCATACGTCTGACGAATAGCGCTGATCGGGGTGAAATTTCGTTGAACTGCGGGCGAAGTGTGGCTGAATCGCGCGCGGGCGGCGCAGCACGCGGTTGCGGCCTTGCCGCTCAGGCGGTTGCGCCGCTTTGCAGCGACTGCACGAGTTCCACGTATTGCTGCTTTGCTGTGTCGGGAGCGGTGCCTTTCAGTGCAGCCCACGCGTCGTACTTGTACTTGCCGACGATGTCGGCAAAGCCGGGCTTGTCGCCGTGCGCGTCGCCTTCGGTGGCCTGCTTGAACAGCGCGTACAGACGCAGCAGCGTCAGATTGCCCGGCCGTTCCGGCAGCTGTTTCACGTCATGCTGGGCTTGCGCGAAGCGCGCGTCGAGGTCGCTCATGGTGTCTCCGGATGCATGCAGGTTCGGCCGAGGATCATAGCAAGTGCGGCGGCGCGGCGAATTAAACGGCGTGGAGTGCTTCCTCCAAACGACGCGGCGCGGTGGAGGCGGTCCCGTGGGTCGGCGACGCACAGAGAGCTGCATGGAACACGCGTCGTGTCGCGTCGCGGGCGCATGCAACGTGGCGCTCGCGGCTCGGCGCACGACGATCTGGCGCATTAGGCCCGGCACACGAGGCCCGGCACACGAGGCCCGGCACGCGAGGCCCGGCACGCGAGGCCCGACACACGCAACACGGCACACGCAGCCCAGCACATGCAGCGGCACACGCGCCGTCGCAACAGCGCCTGCGCGCACCGCGCATTACAACCGGGCGCGCGAAGCTGCGCATTACAATAGCGGGCATGACTGAAACTGTGCTGCTTGCCCTCGATACCTCGACCGAATTCTGCTCGGTCGCTTTGCTTGCCGCGCACTCGCGCGCACCTCGCGTCGCGCGCGGCGCGTCTTCCGAATCTCGCGCCGCGGATGGTGTGCCGACCGAACTTCGCGGCACCGCCAACGCGTCCGCCGAACCGGGCGCCGCAGACGACACACTCGCTGAACCCCGCGTCTGGGTACGCCACGAAGCCACCGGCGCGGTGTCCAGCACGCGGCTGTTGCCCGCGGTTCGTGAACTGTTCGACGAAGCCGGCCTTGCACTGACCGACTGCGATGCGATCGCGTTCGGCGCGGGTCCGGGCTCGTTTACCGGGCTGCGCACCGCGACGGGTGTCGCGCAGGGGCTGGCGTTCGGGCTCGGCCGTCCGGTGGTGCCGGTCGGCACGCTGCTCGCCTGCGCGGAAAGCGCGCGCCGGCGCGATCCGTCAGCGACCCGCGTACTGGCCGCGCTCGACGCACGGATGGACGAAGTGTATTGGGCCGACTACGCATGGGACGACGGCACTGGCGACTGGCTTATCGTGCGCGCCGCATCGCTCGACGCGCCGCAGCGCGTGATGGCGCCCGATGGGCCGTTCACGCTGGCGGGCAACGCCGCCGCGGCGTTCGGCGCGCGGCTCGAGATTGCCGCACAGGCGCGCCGCGTCGACGGAGAGGCGCTGCCGCACGCGCTGCCGGTGGCGTTCGCGGCGTTGCGCGCGTTTCGCGCGGGCCACGCGGTGCCGGCCGATCAGGCGGCGCCCGAGTACGTGCGCGACAAGGTTGCACTGACCACCGCCGAACGGCTGGCGGCCAAAGCCGGCGACGCTGCGCAACAGCGGCCGCCCGAACCTGCATCGGGCGGGCCGCTTCGATGAGCGGGGTGCTGCTGGCGGACCGCTACATGTCGCCGATGACCGAAAGCGATCTCGACGAGGTGGCCGTGGTCGAGCGGCTCGCGTACGACTTCCCGTGGAGCCGCGGCAACTTCGAGGATTCGCTGCGCAATGGCTATTTCGGCATATGCCTGCGTCATGTGACCGGCACGCTGATCGGCTATTGCGTGCTGATGCCGGTGGTCGACGAGATGCATCTGCTGAATCTGTGCGTCGCACCGCAGGCGCAGCATGCGGGCGCGGGGCTCGCGCTGCTGCGCGAAGCGGTGCGCATTACGCATGGCGAAAAGCTGACCGGTCTGCTGCTTGAGGTGCGGCCGTCGAATCATCGCGCGATCCGGCTGTACGAGCGCTTCGGCTTTGCGTCGATCGGCCGTCGCAAGAACTACTATCCCGCGCGGCATCGCGCCCGCGAAGATGCGATCGTGATGCGTTTTACTTTTGACAAGGAACAAGCCGATGGCGCTCTATGAATCCGCGCTCGAAGAACTCGGTCTCGCGCCGCTGTGGGTGAGGCGCGGCCATGCTGCGGCGCCGGTCGCGGAGATGCCCGGGCAGCGCATGGAGCGGGCGGCCGACGGCAGGCCGGAAGGCGAGGCGGATGGCGGCGCTGTGCAAGCGGCTGCGGATCCGGCGCGACACGCGGCGGCGGTCCCGCGCGCACGCGGCGATGCGGCGGCATTGGCCGCACACGGCGAGCGAGGCGGTGGGGCAGCGGACGGCTCGCAGGCGCCGGCGCGACGGCCCGGCGTCCGCGAGGCGGGGTTGCGTGAAGGGTCGCATGAAGGGTTGCACGAAGGGTTGCGCGCAGACGATGTCGACGAGCACGCGCATCGACCCGGGGCGACGCGGGCGACGCCGGCGGCGTATGCGCGTGAGCCAGAGATGCGCCGCGCTGCGTCGGAGCCGGCGACGCCAGCAGCGGACGAGCGCGAGCAGGCGATGCGTCGCGCTACGCCGGAGCCGGCCATACCGGCGGCGGACGCGCGCGAGCCATCGGCGCGCCGCGCCGCGCCGCCACAGGCGACGCCAGCACCGGACACACGCAATCCGGCGCCGCACCGCGCGGCGCCTGCCGAACCCGCGCCCGTCGACGAAGACATGTCGTGGTTCGACGACACGCCGTTCGAACCGTCGGCGCGCGCGGCGCGTCCAGCTGCCGCACAACCGTCCGCCTATGCGGCCGACGAGGCCGGCGCGGCGCCCGACGATACCGTCGCGCTACCCCCGATCGCCACGCTCGACTGGGACGCACTGGCGGCGCGCGTGGCCGGCTGCGAGCGCTGCCGGCTGTGTGAGAAGCGCACCAACACGGTGTTCGGCGTCGGCGACCGCGCCGCCGACTGGATGCTGATCGGCGAAGCGCCGGGCGAAAACGAAGACCGCCAGGGCGAACCGTTCGTCGGTCAGGCCGGCAAGCTGCTCGACAACATGCTGCGTTCGCTGTCGCTGACGCGTGGCACGAACGTGTACATCGCAAACGTGATCAAGTGCCGGCCGCCCGGCAACCGCAACCCGGAGCCGGACGAAGTCGCGCGCTGCGAGCCGTACCTGCAGCGCCAGGTTGCGCTGGTGCGGCCGAAGCTGATCGTCGCGCTCGGCCGTTTTGCTGCGCAGAGCCTGTTGAAGACCGAGGCCAGCATCTCGTCGCTGCGCGGGCGCGTGCATGAATACGAGGGCGTGCCGGTGATCGTTACCTATCACCCGGCGTATCTTCTGCGCAGCCTGCACGACAAGGCGAAGTCATGGCAGGACCTGTGTCTTGCGCGCGATACGTGGCGCAACGGGAGTCACGCCCGTGCTGCGGACAGCCGGGGCGACGGAGCGCCGCTCTGATGACGGGCGCGGATCGGCGGGCGGAGCCGGGTGGGGCGAATGTGCCCGGTGAGCCGGTTGTATCCGCGGCGCCGGCTGCGGGGGGCAGGGCGGGGACGCCAGTGACGTCGGCGACGCCAGCGACTTTGGCAACGGCAGCGACTTCGGCAACAGCAGCGACTTCGGCAACGGCAGCAACGCCCGCAACGCCCGCAACGCCCGCAACGCCAGCAACGCCAGCAACGCCAGCAACGCCAGCAATGCCCGCGACGTCCGCGACCTCATCCCCGTCAGTCTCGCCGACACCTCCGCCGCTATCGACTGCGCCACAAGAAGCCTACACCGCGCGTATCGACGCACTGTCCGACCCTGTCGTGCGCGATCTCGCATGGTTGCTGTTCAGCCCCGATCTGTTGTGCGCGCAACCGCCTCGCGGCGTGCTTGCCGCGCCGTTCGAGTCATCCGCCGAGGCGGCTGCCGCGTTCGCCTGGCTGGTTGTGCTCGACGCCCACGCGGCGCCACTGCATCAACACGTTGCGGCGGCGCGCGTCACGCGCCTCGGCCGCTATGCCGAGTGTCTGCTCGGCTGGTTCCTGCAGCACGGCCCGGCCGCGCAGCTGATCGCCGCCAACGTCGCGTTGCGGCGCGGCGGTCTCACGCTAGGCGAATGCGACTTCCTCGTCGAAACGGCGAGCGGCCGCCGGCTGCATTGGGAGCTGGCAGTGAAATGCTATTTGCATGCGGGCGACGGGCGCGCGCAGCTCGCCGACTATGTCGGTCCGAATCTGCAGGATCGCTTCGACGTGAAGCTCGAACGACTGCTGCAGCATCAGCTGCCGCTCAGCGCGCGCGAAGAGTTTGCGTCGCTCGGTTATCGCGGGCCGTGGGAGCCGCAGATGTTCGTCAAGGGCTGGCTGTTCTATCGCAACAACGAGACACCGGCGGATCCGCCGCAGATCGCACCGGCGCATGCGCGTGGCTGGTGGACGACGCGCGCGTCCTGGCCGGCGTTCGCGGCCGCGCATGAAGGCGTATGGACGGTACTGCCACGCCTGCAGTGGTTATCGCGCCGCCGCCGCACACGCGCCGAGCAGAGCGCGCCGTGGCTCGATGCGGCAGCGCTCGCCGCGCAGTTTGCGGCGCACAGTGGGCCGACGATGGTCGCTTCGTTTGTCGAGGACGCGCGGGGCGAGTGGGTCGAGCAATCGCGCGGCTTTGTCGTGCCGGACGATTGGCCGGAGCGTGCGCAGGCATTCGCGCGCGGCTGAACAAGTCCGTCGCGGTGCGCGGAGATCGTCTGCCGCACAATGTGACAGCCGTGATCCGCTAACAGCGGACCGCGAGCCCGCGGCGGTGTGCACCGGCAAGCGAAGGCCGCTGATCGCGAGCCCGCGCGGTATGCACCGATGAGCGAAGGCCGCCGATCGCGAGCCCGCGGCGGTGTGCACCGGCGAGCGAACGCCACTAATCGTGAGCCCAGGGGCGGTCGTGCACCGTCTGCAGAAGGCTGCTTATCAAGAGCCCACGCCCCGCGCAATCCCCGCTACCACCACCGATAAAAGTGATGCACCGGCCCGACGCCGCGGCCGACCTCGAGCCGCGCGCTGTGTTCCAGCGCGCCGGTCAGATACTGTTTCGCGTCGCTGACCGCGCCGGCAAGGTCGCGCCGCTGCGGAATCAGCGCGGCGATCGCCGACGACAGCGTGCACCCCGTGCCGTGCGTATTCTTCACCGGCACTCGCGGCCCGCCGACACGCAGCGTGCCGCTCGCCTCGATCAGCCAGTCCGGGCTGTCGACGGCCGCCAGATGGCCGCCCTTCATCAGCACCGCGCGCGCGCCGAGCGCACGCAGCGCTTCGCCTTGCTCGATCATCGCGGCTTCGTCGACCGCCGCCGACACGCCAAGCAGCGCCGCCGCTTCAGGCAGATTCGGCGTCAGCAGATCCGCCAGCGGCAGCAGGTCGTTACGCACCACCGCCACCGCGTCGGCCGCGAGCAGCGCGTGATTGCTCTTCGAAATCATCACCGTGTCGAGCACCACGTGCGCCGGCCGGTGGCGCCGCAGCGCAGCGGCGACCACGCGCGCGATCGGCGCATTGGCGAGCATGCCGATCTTCACCGCATCGATGCGCAGATCGTCGAACACCGCATCGAGCTGTGCGGCGACGAAGGCCGGCTCCGGCGCGTGAATCGCTGTGACCGCGCGCGTGTTCTGCGCAGTCAGCGCGGTAATCACGCTCGCGCCGTACGCGCCGAGCGCTGAAAAGGTTTTCAGGTCGGCCTGGATGCCCGCGCCCCCGCCGGAATCGGAGCCGGCGATGGTCAGTACATTCGGGATCGGTTGACTCATGGCGAACAGGCGCAAACGCAGCGCAAAGAAAGAAAGGCGGGTGGCCGGCCGCACGCGGCAGCCGGCGCGGGTGGGGGTATCAGTGGCGGGCTTCGCCGATCAGCGCGACCGAATCGAACGCGCGCTGGTTGGCCTGATGGCGCCGCATCACGAGCCACATCATCACGCACACGAAGGTGCCGAACAGCACGATCACCACCGTCACCGGCACGTCGAGCCACACCAGCACCGCGTACAGGCACAGCATCACCAGCACCGACAGGTTCTCGTTGAAGTTCTGCACCGCGATCGAGTGGCCCGCCGACAGCAGCACGTGGCCGCGATGCTGCAGCAGCGCGTTCATCGGCACCACAAAGAAGCCGGACAGCGCGCCGACCACCATCAGGAAAATGTACGCGCAGATCAGGTAACCCGGCACGTGGAAGCGGCCGAATGACAAGCCCCAGTGCGGCGGGAACAGATGGCGCGTGTAGAACGCCATCAGCATCACGGCGATGCCCATGATGATGCCGACCGGCAGCACCGTCAGCGATTTCTTCAGCGGCACGCGCGCGGCGGCGATCATCGCGCCGGCCGCGACGCCGACCGCGACCACCGCCTGCAGGATCGCGCCTTCGGACAGCGACATGCCGAGCGACACTTCGGCCCACTTCAGCACGATGAACTGCAGCGTCGCGCCGGCGCCCCAGAACAGCGTCGTGACCGCCAGCGAAATCTGTCCGAGCTTGTCGTGCCACAGAATGTTGAAGCAGTCGGCAAAGTCGGTGATCAGCTTCAGCGGCCCGTGCTGCTGTTTCGGATAACGGGCGCCGGTATCGGGAATGCGCAGATTGAAGAGGGCGGCGACCGCGTAGATCAGGATGATCACCAGCATCGCGGCTTCGGCGGGCGTATGGATGGCGGGCGGCGTGTGCCGGATGATGTGCGAGGCGATATGCGGACTGATCAGCGCGCCGCCCAGCACCGTGCCGAGGATGATCGAGCCGACCGTGGTGCCCTCGATCCAGCCGTTCGCGGCGACCAGCCGGTCAGGCGGCAGCAGCTCGGTCAGAATGCCGTATTTGGCCGGCGAATAGGCCGCCGCGCCGAAGCCGACGATGCCGTACGCAATCAGCGGATGCGCGCCGATCAGCATCGTGATGCAGCCGACCACCTTGATGGTATTGGTCACGAACATCACGCGGCCCTTGGGCCGGGAATCCGCGAAGGCGCCGACGAAGGCGGCGAGGACGACGTACGACAGCACAAAGAACAGCTTGAGCAGCGGGGTCATCCAGTTTGGAGCGTGAAGGTCTTTCAGCAGTGCAATAGCAGCGATCAGCAGCGCATTGTCGGCCAGCGACGAAAAAAACTGCGCGGCCATGATGGTGTAAAAACCTTTTTTCATCTGATGCGATGCTGTCCTCGCGGCGGTCTGTTGGGCCAGACCACGGATATGACGTTCCGGCTTATGCCGTTCGAAATGGGTTGTGCGCACGGCTTTATATCATGAAAATAGCTGAATCCTGACTAGCAAAATCCTTGACTGGTCTTCGACCGCACCGCCGCAGCAGCCCCCGGCGCGCCGAAAACGCGCTGTAAGCTGCTGATTCGAAAGTGTCTTTACGAAAATTTCCCATGCCGCGCCCGCTCCTTGCAACGATCCATACCGCAGCACTTGCCAACAATCTCGCCGTTGTGCGCCGCTACGCGCCCAAATCCAAGATCTGGGCGGTGGTGAAGGCCAATGCGTATGGCCATGGGCTCGCGCGCGCGTTCCCCGGGCTGCGCGCCACGGACGGCTTTGGATTGCTCGACCTGGAAGAAGCGGTGAAGTTGCGCGAGTTGGGCTGGGCGGGCCCGATTTTGTTGCTGGAAGGCTTTTTTCGTCCGACCGATATCGATCTGATCGACCGCTACAGCCTCACCACCGCGCTGCACTGCGACGAGCAGATGCGCATGCTCGAGATGGCGCGGCTGTCCAAGCCGGTCAATGTCCAGCTGAAGATGAACAGCGGTATGAACCGTCTCGGCTATACGCCCGACCGGTTCCGCGCGGCGTGGGAGCGCGCCCGCGCGTGCCCCGGCATCGGCCAGATCACGCTGATGACGCACTTTTCGGACGCGGACGGCGACCGCGGCATCGATCACCAGATGGAAGCGTTCGAGCGCGGCGCGCAGGGCATCGCCGGCGCGCGCAGTCTGGCGAATTCGGCCGCCACGCTGTGGCACCCGAAAGCGCATTTCGACTGGGTGCGGCCCGGCGTGATGCTGTATGGCGGTTCGCCGTCCGGCGTGCATACCGATATCCGCAGCACCGGCCTGCAGCCGGCCATGACGCTCGCGGCCGAACTGATCGCGGTGCAGACGCTGCCCGAAGGCGAGACGATCGGCTACGGATCGACCTTCAAGGCGCGCAGCGGCATGCGCATCGGCGTGGTGGCGTGCGGTTATGCGGACGGCTATCCGCGCGTCGCGCCGGAGGGCACGCCGGTGATGGTCGACGGGATTCGCACGCGCATCGTCGGGCGCGTGTCGATGGACATGATCACCGTCGATCTGACGCCGTGCCCGCAGGCGGGTCCCGGCTCGCGCGTCGAACTGTGGGGCAATGCGCTGCCGATCGACGACGTCGCGCAGGCGTGCGGCACGATCGGCTACGAGCTGATGTGCGCGGTCGCGATGCGCGTGCCGGTGCGCGCCGAATAAGCCGCGGTCTTTGCTTCCTTTCCAATACCAAACCAGAACCAGACAGGCAAGGCCGCGTGGCTAAACAGAAAACCTTGTACACCTGCACCGAATGCGGCGCGAGCGCGCCGAAATGGCAGGGGCAGTGCCCGGGTTGCAGCGCATGGAACACCCTGGTCGAGACGGTCGCCGAGCCGGCCGGCGGCCATCGCTTCCAGGCGCTCGCGAAAAGCCAGCCGGTACAGCGGCTCGCGGAGATCGAAGCGTCCGACGTGCCGCGCTTTACCACCGGCGTCGGCGAGTTCGACCGCGTGCTTGGCGGCGGCCTCGTGGCGGGCGGCGTGGTGCTGATCGGCGGGGATCCGGGCATCGGCAAGTCGACGCTGCTGCTGCAGTCGTTGGCGCAGATCGCCAGCGAGCGCCGCGCGCTCTACGTGAGCGGCGAAGAATCCGCCGCGCAGATTGCGTTGCGCGCGCAACGACTGGCGCTGCTCGAGCCCGGCTCGCATGCAAGCGAACTGCAGTTGCTCGCCGAAATCCAGCTCGAGAAAATCCAGGCGACGATCGCCGAGCACCGGCCCGACGTCGCGGTGATCGACTCGATCCAGACCGTCTATTCGGAGGCGCTGACCTCGGCGCCCGGCTCGGTCGCGCAGGTGCGTGAATGCGCGGCCCAACTGACGCGTGTCGCGAAGCAGTCGGGCACCGCGATCATCATGGTCGGCCACGTCACTAAAGAAGGCAATCTGGCCGGCCCGCGCGTGCTCGAACATATCGTCGATACGGTGCTGTACTTCGAAGGCGATACGCATTCGTCGTTCCGCCTCGTGCGCGCGTTCAAGAACCGCTTCGGCGCCGTCAACGAGCTGGGTGTGTTCGCGATGACTGAGCGCGGGCTGCGCGGCGTCGCGAATCCGTCGGCGTTGTTCCTGTCGCAGCACGAACAGACCGTGCCGGGTTCATGCGTGCTGGTTACGCAGGAAGGCACGCGGCCGCTGCTGGTCGAAGTGCAGGCGCTCGTCGATGCGGCCAACGTGCCCAATCCGCGACGCCTCGCGGTCGGCCTCGAGCAGAACCGGCTGGCGATGCTGCTGGCGGTGCTGCACCGGCATGCGGGCATCGCGTGCTTCGATCAGGACGTCTTCCTGAATGCGGTGGGCGGCGTGAAGATCACCGAGCCAGCCGCCGATCTCGCGGTGCTGCTGGCGATTCATTCGTCGATGCGCAACAAGCCGCTGCCAAAAGGCTTGATCGTATTCGGCGAAGTGGGGCTCGCCGGCGAAATACGGCCTTCGCCGCGCGGTCAGGAGCGCCTGAAGGAAGCCGCCAAGCTCGGCTTTTCGGTCGCGCTGATCCCAAAGGCGAATGCGCCGAAACAGGCGATCGACGGGCTGCAGGTGATTGCCGTCGAGCGCATCGAGCAGGCGATCGACCGCGTGCGCACGCTCGAATGACTGAGTGATACGTGCGGCGGCGCGCGCTTGCACGTGCGTGGTGCATACGTAATCCGCTGTAAATTTCGCGTCGATTGCTGTAACCCAGGATGCACAGCCTTTCCCTATTCTTTGCCGAATCGGGCAATCAATCCATCACAACGGGAAAAAAGGACGCGTCTTGAAACAGTCTCCTGAACACGGAGCCGATCGCCTCGCCAATCTGCGCGGGTGCCGTGTGTCGGCGCCGATTCCCCAGCCTTGGGGCGACAGTTGCCGGATCGTGGAATGGATCGATACGACCGGGCAGATCTCGCGGCGCGTGGTTGCCGAAGACGT
>DATLOW010000118.1:0-23616 GCA_035536055.1 Paraburkholderia sp.
GTGCGTTCTCCGTTCACCTTCACTTCGAGATACAGGTCACGCGCCGCGCTGGTCGCGGTACTCGCGTCCGCGAGCCGCAACAGCGGCGCGTTCGGGTCGTCCGGATTGGCGGCCCATGCGGTCAGCGCGGCTGGCGCGCTGACGCTGGACGGCGCGGCGGCGGACGGCGGCGGCGCGAGCTGCGCGAGCTGCATGGGTTGTGCGATCTGTGCGCGCTGCGTGGTCTGTGCGGGCTGCGCGGGCCGTGTCGGCTGCGTGATCTGCACAGGCTGCGAGACCTGCACGGCCTGAGCGATCTGCACGGGCTGCGGCGGCTGCGACATCGGCAGCGCCTGTGCGTGCGCTGCACACGGCGCCGCGAGGCCCGCCCCGAAGCTCGCCGCGAGGCCTGCCATAAGGCTCGCCGCAAGGCTCGCCGTACGGCTCGCCGTACGGCTTGCCGTCACGCTTGCAGCCGGGCCGTCCATCACGCCCGCGGTCACGCCCGCCGTCCGGCTTGCCGCCGCCAGCGCGGCAGCGCGCATTGCATGCCCGGGCCGGTCCGACTGTCGTCTGGTTTTCATCCCTGGTTTGGCGACTGGTCATGCCTTGTTCCTCCATTCCGCGCCCCGGGCGGCGGCCGCGCTAGCCTCCCTGGTCGATGGTGACGAGCGCCTCTGCGGGCAGTGCGTTCACCGACGCGCGGACCTTCACTGCGCCGCGCAGATCCGCGTCGCCGGGCAGCGGCACCTGCCATTGCCGGCCGCGGCCCGCGAGCGCGTAGCCGAGCAATCCCTTGTTGAGCTCGTACACCTTGCCGCTCGACGTGACGAGCTGCACCGCCGCGATCTGCGCACGCTTCGCGCCGGCGTTGTCGACGCGCAGCAGCCAGTCGCCGCCGTTGCGCGCAAGACGCCAGCTCAGCAGCGGCTGACCGCCCGCGCCCGCCGGTTCGACGAACACCGGCACCGAATAGCGCAGCCGGATCGTCACGCCGTTCGCGGCGGGCTGGTCAGGCGGCGGCAATTCGTCGATCAGCAGCCGGTAGCACTGCTCGCCGGCGGTGCGCGGCGCGGTGCGCACCAGCCGCACCAGCTGCTCGCCATGTTCGCCGACCTGGATCAGCGGCGGGCTCGCGACGACATCCTGAGTTGGCGTCAATGCGTCGTCGCCGTGCTGCTGGTCCCAGCGAAATACGCGTACCTGGCCGTACAGCGGCGTGTCGCCTGGATTGGCGAGCGTGATGCCGACCGCGCTGACCTCGGCGCCGATCTCGACCGTGACCGGCGAGATCTGCAGCGTCGCCGCGGCGGCGCTGCCGGCCACCCACAATGCGGCAGCGCCTGCCACCAGCCGCGCGGCAAGCATGCCGAACCGCCGCGTACGCGCGAGCCACGCGGCGCCGCGCCAGGCGCGCCCGATCGAAATGCGCCGCACGGTCAGAAGAAGACCGTCGCGGTGACCGTGGTCTGATACGTATCCGGACGAGGCGTGGCCTGCGCGGGCACCTGGCCGAACACGGTCAGCGTTTGCGCGGAGCCGGTGCCGGTGTTGGTCACCGTATTGGTGCCTTGCGTATTGCCCCAGATCGTCGTGCGGCCGGCGTCCTGATACAGCTGGAAGCCGACCGTGGTGGTGGTATTGCCGGTCGCGGTGCCGGCCATCAGCCGGTTGGTGACCGACGAGCCGGTCACGTTGCCCGCATCGAGGCCGACGTTATAGGGCGTGGTGTTGGTGCAGGTGACCGCCACCGTGGTCTGCTGGTTGATGGCGGTGCCAAGCACGCCGTTGGTGCCGAAGTTCAGCGGGTTGGCGGTAATCGAGCAGTTCGCCTGCAACGTCAGCGTGACGGTGAATGTGGCCGTTGCAGTGCCGTTCGAAAATACCGCCGCGTCCGCGAGCGGCTGTAGCGGTCCGACAACCAGCGCCGCAGCCGCAAGCGCGCCCACGACACGTGATGGCTTCTTCATTTGCCCTCCCTCCGGCTTGGGCGCATGCCGCGCGCAAAAATGCGCTTATGCCGCGCCGAATTTGTTCGCGAAAACTTTTTGTGTCACTTTATATGCGCCGTCAAATGGTTACCAGATGGTTTGATTAATTTTTTTCAAACTATGCCGGCCGTATATGCAATCGGGATTACGCGTCAGAATACATTGCCGATAAGCTTCATTTCTGACAGTGAGGCTGACAGAAATACCTGCCGGAGCATTAAGTCTTTGCATGTGCCGTCACGCGCTCACTGCAGCATGAATGTCTCGTATTCAAGCACGTTGAGTTTGCGATCGAGCAGATACAGGCTTGCCAGCACCACTAGCAGCAGCGCGCAGGCAAACCCGTAGCCATACCATGCGGGATTCAGCGCCAGCGTGACAGCGGTAAATACGACATTCAACACGACGAATGCGGCAACCAGTCCGGTAACAATATGCCGCTTGTCCAGATAGAAGAACACGTTTATCACGCCCATGAATACCACTTGCATACTGGCGGCGATCACGTCGATATACAGCAACGGTAAATAAAGCGTCGAAATCCGCAGCCATTGCAGCAGCGCCGCGCCGGCGGCGAATAGCATCATCGCCGCGATGGTCTGCACCTTGATGATTTCCCACAAACCGATCCGCAGCGACGCGACCATTGCATTGCGCATTCTTTCGATGTGCTGCAGCGACGCCCCTTCGCGTACCGCCTTGTAGAACGAGTCGTAGTATTCGACGAAGTCCGTTTCGATGCGCAGCAGAAACACCGCCATGCCCGGAATGATCGCGAGGTACGCGAGAAACACCGGAATGTCGTAAATGATCGACGCGCGCAGCGGCCCAATTACCGGCTGGCCGGTGCCGGGCGCATACCAGAACATGAACTTGTCGATCCAGATGCCGAGGTTGTACAGCAGGCCGGTCAGCATCAGCGTCGGATAGCGGTAGCGCTTGTGGAACACCTCGAACGAGATGAAATGATCGCTGCGGTAGTCGCGGTAGATCAGCACCAGCAGGCCGGCCAGCAGCACCGTCTGGCCGAGCACGAAACCGCTCAGCAGACCGTTCAGGCCGAAGCGGTTTAGCGTCAGCGCGGCGCCGGTGGTCAGCGTGTAGCCGATCAGGAACACCACGATGATCGCGCGGTACTGCTTCATGCCGGACAGAAAGATGGTGGCGATCCAGATGTTGGCGACGATCACGAAACCGGCCAGCATCAGCAGCCGGTAGCCGGCGGTCTGCTCGGGAAAGAGCCGCCACACTGCGAGCCCGCCGAGCACGGTGGCGGCCGCCGTCGTCACCAGCGCGACCGCATGGAAGTTCGGCAGGATCAGGTCGTCGCGCTTTTCGAACAGGCGGTCCGACGTGAAGCGCGTGTACGCGAGCTGCAGCGGCCCGGTCAGCACCAGCGATAGCGCGATCAGATAGGTGACCGATACCTGGAACTGCACGATCAGCGCCGACGGCACGACGAACGGCAGGCTCAGCATGCCGATCATCAGGATGCCGACGATCGACAGGATCCACGGGCCCGAGCTGATCAGCCCCGCGTACGTGTAAGCCTGCATCAGCCCCAGCAGCGTATCGCGGCGGAGCATCTTGCGAAGTTCGAATCCGATTCCGGCCACGGCGGCTCCTTATCCGGTGTGCTGGTTCGCCTGCCGGTCGGCCGGCAGGTTCGCGTACAGCGTCGTCATCGCGTCGGGCATCTCGCCGGGCGCGAGCTCGGGCAGCGCGATCAGCTTTTCGTACAGCGTGCGGTACGAGCCGATCATCTGGTCCTGCGCGTAGTAACGCTCGACGCGCGCGATGCCCGCCTGCTGCGCGGCATGCCAGTTCGCGTCGTCGAGCAGATCGAGCGCGGCTTCGGCCAGCGCGCGCGGATCGGCGATCTGCACGACGCGGCCCGCGGCGCCGAGCTCGGCGTCTTCGCCCGGTAGCCCGTAGATCAGCTGACGGCACGAGCCGACGTCAGTGGTGACCGACGGCACGCCGGCCGCATAGCCTTCGAGCACCACCAGCGGCAGCGCCTCGGAGATCGAGCTCAACACCAGCACGCCGCATTTGGGCAGCAGTTCGTCGATCTTCTGGAAGCCGAGAAACTTCACCTTGTCCTGCAGGCCGAGGCTTTCGACCAGCGCGCGGCATTCGGATGCATACGACGGGTCCTCATCTTCCGGGCCGGCGATCCAGGCTTCGGCTTCCGGCATTCTGCGCACCACGGTCAGCATCGCGCGTACGAAGGTCTTGATGTCCTTGATCGGCACCACGCGGCCGATCAGGCACAGCGTTTTCGGCACGCCGCTCGCGCGCTTGTCGCGCAGCGGTGCGAGCCGCGCCAGGTTCACGCCGTTCGGAATGCTGGCGGTTTTGTCCGCCGGCGCACCGTCGCCGATCTGGCGCTGCCGGTTGCCTTCGTACAACGCGATGATGTCGTGCGCGGCGTCGTAGCAGACCCGCCCGAGCGTTTCGAAGAAACGCACCCACAGGTCGCGGAAATAACCGATCTGCGACACGTCGCGCTCGAAGATAGTCCGGTTGTCGCGAATCCACTGGCTCTGGAACAGGTCGATCTTGCGTTCCTTCGTGTAGATGCCGTGCTCCGACACCAGCAGCGGACGCCGCTGACGGTAGCGCGCAAGCGCGCCGAGATAACCCGCATAGCCGGTCGACACCGTATGGAAGGTGCCGGCTTGCGGCAGCCCTTCGGCGATCTGTGCGAGCTGCCACAGCGGCTTGTGCATCACGCGCACGGTCCAGAAATAATCGACGAACGAGGGGTCGGTGCAGAACTGCCGGTACTGGTCGGTCAGGTACGACCATGCTTCCTTCGAGTACAGGAACGCGTCTTCGCCGAGCGCGCCGCCGGGCCGCAGGTCGTCGAGCATGTCGCGCAGCATGCGCGCGGCGGCGTCGCGCATCTCCGGAATGCGCAGATGCTCGTGCAGCTCGCGCACGCGCACGAACGCGGACGGATCGCCGCGTTGCCGCTCGACCGCGGGCGGCGCGGCGAAGTCGTACAGGTAATGCACTTCCAGATGCACGACGTTGTCGGGCAGCGCGTAAGGCATCTTCGGATAGTCCTGCGCACGGCTGCCGAGAAAGCACAACGCGAACGTGTACTGCGGAAACGCGCGGATGACCTGGTTGACCCAGCTCGATACGCCGCCGCTGACGTACGGGAAGGTACCTTCGAGCAGCATGCAGATATCGGCCGACGCGGCGCGCGGATGCGCGGACGCGGCGGGTGGGCTCGCGGCTACGGATGAAGTCGGCGTATTCATGGCGAGGGCTCGGTGGGCGTCGTCAGGTGGGGCGCGCGGAGGATGGGGCGGCGGGCGGCGTGGCAGCGGTGTGCGCGGCGCCGCCCTCGCCTGCCGGCTGCCAGTACGCGAGCACCGGCTGCAGCGTCGGCAGCGCGCCGCGCGCATCGATCTGCGCAAGCAGCTGCCGCACGCGCATGTAGTCGCGGCGCACGTACGCGGTCTCGGCCAGATACGGCAACATCCGCTCGCGCGGAAAGCCGCAGTCGATCGCGCGCTGCAACAGCGTCTGCGCGGCGTCGCAGTCCTGCACGTCGAGCGCGAGGCGACCGCGCAGGCGCCACAGCGACGCATCGCCGGGGTCGAGTTCGAGCGCGGCGCGCGCATACGCATCGGCCTGCTCGGCCGCGTTGCGGTACACGTCGCCGGTCACGAGGTTTTCGTAGATCAGCTCGCCGTACAGCTCGGCGAGCGTCTTGTTCGCGAGCCGCAGCGCATCGCCGGTGGCCGGCCGCTGGTTCTTGCCGTCGAGCTTCGCGCGCTCGGCCAGAATGCGCTGCGTCAGTTGTTTCTCACGGCTGTCCAGAATGCCGTACGCGAGCAGCCGGATATCGTCGAGCGGATCGGCCAGCATGCCCTGCAACAGCGGCGAAATGGTGCGCACCGGCATCGACTGCATCGCCAGCAGCGCGGTCATGCGAAACGACGTCGATGCCTCGGCGTTCTGCAGTTCGGCCTTCAGGCGCGCACCGCGGCCATACGACACGGTGCCCATCAGGTTCGCGACGAACTCGGGTTCGTAGATCAGATCGATCGGCCGGTTGCGCTCGGTGCGCGGCAGCGCGGCGGCAAGCGCAAACGCGCCGAGTGTGCACAGCAGGCCACCGAACGGCACGGCGAAACTGAATAGCCACAGATACGCCGCCAGCCCTTTGCGTGGACGCCGATAGCGCGGCGGCAACAGCCGCACGCTGCCCGCCGCGATGCACAGCGCGCCGATGGCCTGTAACGCGAGGCAGCCGAGCAGCAGCAGCGTATTGGTGTGCGCGGCGAGCGCATCGGGCGCCGGCAGCGCGGCACCGGCGAACTGCTGCGCGGACGGATCGGGCACGCTGCGCGCGGCGCTGATGGCCGCCGCGATCTGCAGCGCGACGCCGACAGCAAGCGCGAGCACGGCGAGCGCGGCGCTACCGGCGCTGCCGTGGTTGCTGCCAGCGCCGCTGCTACCGCTGCGCCTGCTGTTGTGGCTGCCGTCGGGTTCGCCGTTGCCGCCGGGTTCGTCACCGTCGCCGCGACGCTCGCCAGCATCACCGCCCGCGGCCGCTACCGCGGCGCGTGCGCGCTCGTCAGCGGAGGCCGAATCAGAGACGGACATCGCAACGCTCCAGCAAATCGCGCAGCGTATCGACCGCTGCGCTTTCGCGCGCCTCGACCGGCACCTTCGCGGTATGGACGGCGACGCGCGCCGCTTCGAAATCGACGCCGTACTGCGCGTGCATGGTGTTCTCGATGCGCACCAGGTAGCCGTCGACCGCGCCGTCGCCGGACAACGGCATCAAGGTCAGCATGGCCAGCCGGCGTTCGTCGCGGATCGCCCATTGCGCGTCGAGCGCGCGGCGCGTGCGCAGCACGTGCTGGAACCACGTCTGGCTGTTTGCATCGTTGTCGAACACCAAGGCCACCAGCGACGACTTGACCCGCGATGCGCGCGCCAGATGCACGAGCCGCGCGTAGTCGAGCGCGAACTCGTACGGACACGACGGAAACGCGCGCAGCAACTCGCGCGTGACCTCCGCATGACGCACGCCATCCGCGTAGAAGTGGCATAGCACCAGCAGGAACTGCAGATTGTCGTTATTGAGCGCGAGGAACGGCATGCTCTTCACGACCAGCAGGCCGATCAGCTGCTGCTGCGCGTCGACCAGCGGCACGCACGCGACATAGGCCGATTGCGCAGCCTGCTGCTGCGCGGCCGAGCCGACGTGCGCGAGCGTGCGCGCCTCGAGCGCTTCGAGCACCAGCGGGTCCGCGATGTCGAGTTCGAACGGCGCGCCGACCGACGCGGCCGGCTCGCCGTGCGGCGCACCCGTCGCCGCAGCTGGCTCGATCACCAGCGGCTGGCCGTCGCGCCACGCAAACACCCGCGCGCTATCGAACTGGCAGGCCTGCGCGGCGGTATCGAGAAACGGCTGCGCCCCGCGCAACGCGATGTCGCCCTGTTGCGCGGCGAGCGGATCCTGGGTCAGCGCCAGCGCGCGCAGCCGCACCAGCGAATCGCGCAGCGTCGCGGGCCGGCTCATCAGGTCCTGTTCGAGACGCTCGTGCGACAGGCGCAGCATGAACTGGTTGCGGGTCAGGATCGACAGCCGTTCGGCCAGATAGTCGTTGGCGATGCGCGCTTCGCGCAGCCGCGTGATCCAGATGTCGCCGAACTGGCCGCACAGCAGCGTCAGCACGAAGCCGCCGAAAAAGAAGCCGACCGGCAACAGCCGCGCGCCGTCCTGGGCCGGATACAGCGCGTACCACGCGGCCAGCAGCACCAGCCCCGACGCGCCGCCGGTGATGCTGCCGTAGCGCAGCGCGATCAGCACCGGCACGAGCCAGATCCAGCCGAAGCCGCTGTCGATCAACAGCGGATCGTGCGGCGCGAAAAACGCGCACAGCGCCACCGCGGCGACGGTAGCGACCAGCGTTTCGAGCACCGCCCACACGCGGCGCCGCGCGACGCCGGCCGGCGGCGCGGTGAGGCGGGCCCAGCGCGAGCCGGCGCCGACGCCCTGCTGCTGGCGGCGCTTGCGCCGAAGCGGCGTTGCTTTCGCGTCATCGGGTGCGCGTGTGTTCATCGTGATCGCCTGAGTGATCGGTTCGGCTGCATGCGGTCAGTGCGGATGCAATCGTGACGGCCGCGCCGTTCAATGCGCGAGCGGCGCGAGCAGGTCGCGCTCGAGCTTCTGCGCGACGCCGGATACCGCGTCGCGGCTCCAGCCGGTGCGGCTGCCGGTCGCGCTCCACACTGCCTTGCCGCTTTGCACGTCGAGCACCGCGAAGCTCAGGCCGACCGCGGGCTCGCCGTCCACGCCGACCTTGTAACGCCACTCGTTGACCGCACCGGTCAGCGCGTAACGCGCATTCTGCTGGCGCGCCCATGCGAGCGCGGCCTGCTGCTGATCGGGTTTGGCCGGGTCGAACAGCGTTTCGTCGTCGCCGGAAGCCGGATAGCGCGCCAGATTCGCGTAGCCGTACGACGCCATCAGACCTTGCGCGATCGATGCGGCACGCTGGCCGGCCTGCGGCGTTTCGGTGTTGTTCGCGATCGGCAGCAGCACCCAGGTGTCGTTCTTCGAAAACGCTGGCGCAGCGCTCTGATCGACCACCGCGCAGCCGGACAACATGGCGGCCGCGCACAGCAGCGCGGCGGCGAACGTGCGCGTCGCCGCGCGCGGCAGCGGCCGGACATCGCGGTGGCGGGGGCGGTGCTGGGTTGAGTCCCGGGTCAGGTCCATTCGATTCTCCCGTTCAAGCAGTTCGAGTGCTGGGTTCACAGTTATTCGGGTTTAGTAAAGCCATCGGTAGCGCACGCCGACTTCCTTCACCGATGTCGAGCGCGTCGACGACACGCCCAGATACGACGCATAGACCAGCGCCTGGTCGTTGCCGAACACGCTGCCGGCCGCGCCCAGCACCACTTCGCCGGACCATCCGGCACGCGAATCGCGCAACGGGCCGGCGGTGAACATCGGCCGCCAGCCCTTGCTGTAGTTTTCCGGCAGGTCGTCGCCGAACGAGAACAGCAAGCCGCCTTGCGTGAAGGTCTGCGGCATGAACGACGCGGCGGTGAACGGCGTGCCAACCGGCAGCAGCTGACGCAGCACTTCGCCGGGCGTGCCGGTCGCGTTGTACTGGCCGTGCGACAGCACCACGCGCAGGGTGTAGTCCGGATAGTCGACCTTGAACTTGTAGCCGGCATTCAGCTCGACCAGATGGCCGTCGCCGAGCGTCGAGCGGTCCTGGCCGTGAAACCGCGCGTATTCGTAGCGGCCGCCGGCGAACCAGTGCGGATCGAAGCGGTACGTGAAGCCGGCGGACGCGAGGTCTTTGGTGCCGCCTACCTGCAGCTGCGTGGTTTCGCTGGCCGGCTGGTTGTAGCCGAACGCGTAGGTCAGCGTCAGCGACGGCGTCCACTGATACTCGCCTTCGAGGCGCGCGGTGGTGAAATCTTCCAGCGCATCGCGCCGTCCCACCGACAACCGTTCATCGTCGTACTGGCCGCGATGGCGATACAGCGCTTCGAACAGCCGGTCGTGCTTCGGCACGTTCGGCAGCGAACTGGCATCGGCCCACTGGTCGCGCTCGCGATAGCGAAACTGCAACGCCTGCGACGGTGTCAGGCGCAGGCCGCCGCTGGCGGTTTCCTCGGTGAAACGCAACGGCCCCTGGTCGACGTAGCGCAGCGCAGCAGCAATCGTTTGCTCGCTGCGCAACAGTTGCTCGCGCAACTGGCTTTGCATCACCTCGTCGTCGGGCAGGCGGGTCAGCGAATCGAACGCGTCGCTTTGCGCGTCGGCATAACGGCCGGTCAGCGCTTCGGCGTCGACCTTGTTCTGGCGCGGCACCTGGTCGGGCAGATCGTCGAGCAGGCGTTCGAGCGTGTTGACGTCGCCGTCGTTGATCGCCAGCTGCGCCTGCGCATAGACCGGCCGCGTGCTGCGGTCGACGTACAGCTTCGCGAGCCATGCGCGCTCGAGGTCGCTCTCGTCTTCGTTCTGCGCCCACGACACCGCGGCTTCGCGCGCAATCGCCGAATACAGCGCCTGTTGCTTGCGCAACGACTGCTGTCTGGCGGCCGGCAGCTTGCGGAACTCGCTCAGGTCGCCGAGTTCGGACTGGGCTTCGTCGGCTGCGCCGGACGTGGCGTGCGCGGCATCCGACTGCGCGCGATCTTCGCGCAGCATTTCGATCAGCACCGCGCGCGATACGTCGCCGCCCGCGAAGGTCTGCGTCAGCGCGACCATGCGGCCGCGCAGATCGTCGGCTTCGGCGGGCGGCAGCGGCGGTGCGTGCGGATCGCGGCGCTGCTGCGCGAGTTCGAGCCAGACCTGACGGCGCAGCGTCCACGCGTCGTCGCTGCGGCCGTTCAGGTCGAGCGCATCGGCCCATGCGAGGCGCCATAGCGGATCGCGGCGCGACGCGGCGGCCTGCAGATGCAGGTAGTGCAGCGCATGGCGGCCGTCGCCGAGGCGCAGATACGCGGCGCCATACGGCGCCCATAGCGCCGGCGTGCTGTCGGCATGGACGGCGAAGCGCCGCAGCGCGCCACGCAGTTCGACGTTGCTGCCGCTGTCGACGAGGTTCCATACGTACGCGGCCTGCGCGTCGGCATTGTCCGGCGCGAGCGTTCCCGCACGGCGAATGTCGGCGGCCGCACCGTTGATGTCGCCGCGCTGGCGCCGGTAGTCGGCGCGCACCAGCAGAAATGCCGCGGACTGCTCGGCCGCCGCGCGCTGTTCAGGTGTCAGCGATGCCAGCAGTGCATCGATGCGCCCCCACGCATGCGCGCGCATGTCGTTCGATACGGCCTGCTGCAGCATGCGCACCTGGCCGCGCTCGCGGTACGCGAGCTCCGCGAGCCGCCCGGCATCGATCGGCGAACCGTTGAAGAAACCGATCATCACGTCGTAGTCGTCGGCATTCGCCGAACCGCTTTCGATCAGGCCGCGATAGCCGGCACGCGCGGCTTGCGGCTGCTGGTCGAGCGAACCGAGCAGTGCGTAGAAGCGCCAGAAGTCGGCGTCGCGCGTGCCGGGCGCGCGTTCGCCCTGCTGCATGGCGGCGAGCGCGCCGCGGAATTGCGTGCGCGCGTACAGCATCGTCGCGATCTTCACGCTGTAGCCCGCATTCGGGCCGTATTCGCGTTGCAGTTGCTGCCAGGTGGCGAGCGCGAGATCGTCATCGCCTTTGCGTTCGGCGAGCGCGGCGTAGCGCTCGAGCAGCGGGCGGCGCAGCGCGCCCCGTTCGCGCGCGGCGAGAAAGCGCAGGCCCGAATCCGGGTCCGCACGGCGTTCGTAGGTCGCGACTACGCCGTCGATCAGCTTCAGGTTGCCGGGGTCGCGATCGGCCTGGTGGATCAGCACGGCGAGCATCGCGGTGTCGTCGTTGAGGCCCGGCGCGAGACGCGCGACCTGCTGCCATGACGTGTCGTCGCCGCGCGACTGCGCGAGCGCAAGCCAGTTGCGTAGCGCGACGTCGGGTTGATGGTTCCATTCGGCGACCTGCGCGAGACGGCCGCGCCACAGGTCGGAATCGGGGGCCTTGTCGAGGGCGCGCTGCGCGACGCGCTGCGCGTCGGCGACGTTGCCGTTGGCGAGGAAGACCTTGTATGCGAGGTCTTCGTCGGCGGTGTTGGCGGGGGGTGCGGGGTCGGCGGGCGGTGCCGCGGGGGTGGGTTTTGTGGTGGTGTTCGTTGCGGTGTTCGTTGCGGTGTTCGTTGTGGTGTTCGTTGTGGTGTTCGTTGTGGTGTTCGTTGTGGTGTTCGTTGCGGTGCTCGTTGCGGTGCTCGTCGTGGCGTTCACGGCGGCCGGCTTGGCGACGGCGTTTGTGGTGGCGTTCATGACGGACGCGCGTGCAGACGGCGTCGCGACAGCGCTTGCCTGGGCCAGCGTCATCGATGACGGTGCGGCTACCCGTATTGCGGCGGCGGCGGCCGCCGGTGCGGTCGTGGCGTAGACAATCGCTGCGCCGCGCTCGTCCTGCGCGTGCTGCGCGCTTTGCGCGGCATGCAGACCGCGTCCGTCGTAAGCCGCCGAGACGCGCAACACGCGCACGCCGAAACGTTGCGGCCGCAACGGAAAGCCGGCGCGTTCGCGATGGAACACGGCTGGTTCGATCCGCGCAACGCGTTCACCCGCATCATGCCGCGCGCGCGGCGTGTTTGCTTCGCGCCTGCCCAGTTCACGCAGGCGCATCCAGCGCATCTCCGCCTCGCGCGCGTCCGTGTTGCGCACGACCGCCTCATGCGTGCCCGTCCCTCGCACGGCCGCCTCACACATGTCCACCTCATGCAGGCGCACCCAGCGCATCTCCGCCTCGCGCGCGTCCGTGTCGCGCACGACCGCCTCATGCGTGCCCGTCCCTCGCACGACCGTCGCTCGCGCGGCCGCCTCATGCTCTCCGGCCTCACGCATGCGCACCCAGCGCACAGCCGCCTCACGCACGCCCACCCCGCGCTCACGCTGCGACAGCTGCAACAACCGCTTCGCATAACGCTCCGCCACATCCGGCCGGCCCGCCGCCAATGCCAGATTCGCCAGATAGCGCAGCGTCGGCGCGTCGTTCGCGAGGTCGCCGAGGTTACGCTCGGCCGCGGCCAGCGCCTGCGGCAGCAGATTGCCCGCCTGCAGCGCATGCAGTCCCGCAAGGAATAAATTGCGCCGCTCGTCGCGCGTCGCGGCCTGCGCCTGCGCGGCAAACCACGCGTCGGCGGCCGCCTCGTAGTGGCCGTTGCCCAGTTCCACTTCGGCCATCGCGATGCGCCATTGCTGCGCATCGTCCGGGTCGCGCTCGATCAGTTGCGCGTAGAAGCGGCTCGCCAGCGCGCCGTCGTTCAGCCCGCGCGCCTCGCGCGCAAGCGCCTTCAGCTGTTCGGTGTCCCAGTCGTAGCGCGCGGCGTCGTGCAACAGCGCATCGAGTTGCGCGAGGCGCGCCGCGCGCGCCGGGTCCGACGGCTGCAGCGCGTAGAGCCGCTGCTGTGCAATCGACAGCCGGATCGCCAGCGCCGCCTGCGCCGCGCCCGGCTCGCGCGAGCGGCCAAGCCGCTCGAGAATCCGCTCGGCATCGTTGATGCGCTGCCCCTTCAGATACTCGCGCGTCAGCTCGGACAGCACGTCCGCATTGTCCGGATCGACGCGCAGCCAGGCCTGCAGATACGCGATCGTCAACCCGTCGACGTTGGCGCCGTTCAGCAGCCGCGCCTCCAGCTTTTCGCGCGGAAAGGCGAGCGCCAGCATCAGCGCGACGAACGCACCGAGCAGGATCAGGACAGCCGGCGAAAACAGCCGCTGCCGTTCAGGAGGCGCAGGAGACGTCGACATGTAATCCGTACGGATAGCCGGACAGCGTGCGCCGGCTGACGCGGCATGCACCCGCATCGGCCAGCCTGAACTGCGGCACGACCAGCGCGCGCAGGTCGAAAGAAAATCCGTTCGCGTCGCGCGCGAAGTGCTCGAGGCGGCCGTTCGCGTCGGCCAGATGCGGCACGTGCGGCGCGCGGGCCGCGTCGATCACCGCGAAGCGCGCGGCGCCGCCGGTCAGATGCACATAGGTGCCGCCCGGCCCGGCGGTATAGCCGGCCACGCCTTGTGCGCTCGTCAGGTCCGGCGCCTTGCCGGCCGGCAGCCGCACCGTGCGCAGATAGCCGCCGTTGCGCACCACCCAGAACGCGCCGTCGCGCGCGATGCTGGTGTCTTGCCAGTCGAGCACGCTGCGTGCGTAATCGGATGTGAACACCGGCGTGACCGATTGCTTCAGCACCGCGTCGAGCACCTGCTGCAGCGCATGCACGCCGGCGTATTTGGTGCCGGTAAACATGTGGTAGTAGACGTCGATCGGCTTGAAGCGGATCGGCCGGTCGGTCATGTCGAGCGTTTCTAGCAGACGCGAAAAGCCGTAGTACGGGCCGTGCCACAGGTCTGTGTACAGCTCCTCGTTCTGGTTCGGCGCGAACACCTGGTAGTAGCCGTCCTTGCGCACGCCGAGCGGCGCGATCGCGGTCCAGCTCGGATACGACTTCGTGATCACCGTATCGCCGCCGTTCATGTTCAGCACGCCGGCCTGATAGGCCGCCTTCAGCACCGGTGCCGGCACCTGGCAGTCGCCGCTCCACAGCACCATCTTGACCGGCTTGGTTGCGGGCGCAACCTGGGTGTCGATATAGCGGATCGAGCCTTCCACCTCGCGGTCGATCGAAAAGCGGTAGCCCGGAATATCGATCGACAGCCCCGACTGGTTCGCCACGCCGCCGCCTTCGGTGGTCACGTCCTTCGAATCGGGATCGCCCAGGCCGGTGATCCGCATCCACTGCAGCGGGTGCGTGTACGTATGCGTCGCGACCTCGACGTTCGGCAGCGCGAAGATCTCACGGCCGATCGCGCGCAGCCGGGGCGCGATCTTGCGGAACGGGCCGTCGTCGGTCACCTCGCCTTCGATCAGCGACACCGTGGTCGGCATGCCGGTGTCGCGCAACACGCGATACAGCACGTCGCCGGAGAACTCCGGCTGCGCGTTGGTGTTTGGCTGCGCGCTGTCGCGGAACTCGGCGCGCGACGCGAAGCCGTCGCCGTCGATATGCGACATCGCGAGGCGCCGGCCGTTTTCGGTAGTGGTGTCGGGCACCGGAAGATCGCTGGGCAAGCGCAGCGCGGCGCGCAGGAATTCGATCGGCTGCAGCACCCAGCGCGCCTGGTTGACCGCGCCGAGATCGAACACGCCGAACGGTCGCATCGCGTAGCCGCCCCACGGCGTAAGCGCCGCGCCGTCGATCTCGAAGCTGCCCGCGCGCAGCCGCAGCAGCGAGCGGCTGCCGGGTCCGACACGCACCGGCGTGTAGTCGTGCGGATCGGGTTGCGGTTTCATCTCGAAGCCCATCAGCCGCGCGTCGTACGACTCGACCGCCAGGCGCCCGCTGGGCGCGCCGTCGACGGTTTGCAGCGCGAGCTTGTGCGCGAGCTGCGCATCCATCTGCATGCCGAACGACGTGAACACCGCGAGCGGCATGTGGGCATCGACCTGGGCTTCGAGCCACTGACGGAATTCGTTCGGGCGCGGCACCTCGTTGTTCAGCCACAGCACGATGCCGGCGTAGCGGTCCGACAGATCGCCTTGCGGCAGCGGATCGCGCACGTCCCGGTAATCGATCGTATAGCCCAGATAGTTGAGCGGCATCGCCAGATAACGCAGCCCCGCCGACGTATTCAGCGACGTGCGCGGCGGCGGGTCCTGCACCAGCAGGATGCGCCGCCTGACCGGCTGCGCGAGGCCGACGCCCATCGTTTGCAGGCCGCCGTCGGTCACGTACGGCACGATGCCGAGCGCGCGGATCCGCTCGACCGAATCGCGCGCGCATTGCGCATCGGCCGGCGCGCAGTAGTCGATCGAGATCACCGGCAGCTGGTACTGCTCGCGGATCGTGCGCGCCTGGCCGAGCAGCCAGTCGCGGTCCGCGGCGGGCACGTCGGTATAGCGCTGTTGCGCCTGATCCCAACCGTGGAACAGCGATTCGAATGCGACCGCGTACACGAGGTCGTGCACCTGCGGCAGGATTTCGAAGCCGCGGTTGAAGATCAGCTTGGCGTCCGGATAGCGCGCCTTGATCGCGCGGATCACCGCGACGAGGCCCGCTTCCTGTTGCTTGCGCGCGGCGTCGGTCTGCGCGGCGAGGTGGTACGAATCGAGCGTGTCGAGAAAGAAGCCGCGGTAACCGCGCTGCCACAGCGGCGCGATCACGTGTTCGACGAAGAACGCCGGCCAGCCCGGCTGGCTTTGATCGACCACGCGCGATGCCCATGCCTCGTTGTGACCGGCGAGCCACGCCTTCGGCAGCGCCGCGTAGTACGGCCGCGAAGGCAGCACCTCGCCGACGCTGGCATAGGCGAACCACGTGGTATGCGGCAACGGATGCGCGCGCGGATCGAAACCGCTGTCCGGTTCGACGACCGCGGCGTCGTAGGCCGACAACATTTCGACCGGTGGGTCTGCGCCGTAGTACAGCGCGAAGCTCGGCTGGCTCGCAGTGTCGCCGTTGATGGAAACGGAGGGGGGATCCGGTGTTGCCGCCTGGGCTGCGCTTAATGCAATGAGCACAAGCGCGGCAAGTGCCACGCCTGCGACGCGCGCAATCTTCCCGATCAGAAAGGACACCATCCGTAAGCCGACGTCCGGTGCGAGCCGGAGACAGTTGAACTGGCACTTATCCTAATGAAGATCGGAACAAAGGGCTAGTCCATCTCGCATCGAGAAAAAATGGGGAAAATTTGACTTCCTATGCGTTCTGACTGCGCATTTATTACTTGTGACGATTGGATGCTCCCGAGGATAGTCCGCTGCCGCTGGGTATAACGCTTGCGCGTTCGTAAGCGGGCGTCCATCGGGCTCGCGCGTGCGGCGCAATGGACCATCGACGGCTCGGACCGCCGGTTCGAGCTGACGCAACTTTACTCAGGGAGGCTTGCATGAATCGCGTTCAAGAAGTCATGTCGCGCGACGTCGTCACCGTCGCGCCTTCCGACACGATCGGCCGCGCCGCGCAGCTGATGGACCGCTACGACGTCGGCTCGCTGCCGGTCTGCGACGGCCACAAGCTGGTCGGCATACTGACCGATCGCGACATCACGGTGCGCGCGCTCGCGGTCGGCATGATGCCCGACACGCTGGTGCGCGAAGTCGCGAGTCACGGCGCCGAATGGTGCTTCGATGATGACGACGTCGATGCGATCCAGCGCCAGATGGCGATCGCGCAGTTGCGCCGGATGCCGGTGATCGACCACCAGCATCGGCTGGTCGGCATGCTGTCGCTCGGCGACATCGCGACGCGCGGCGACAGTGTGTCGCGCGACGAGCTGGCCAACACGCTCGAAGGCATTGCGCAGCCTACGGCTCGGTCGGCGTCCGGGTCGCGCGATGCGCAGGCCGAAGCCGGCGCGCAGCAGCCGTCACGCGCCCGCCAGTCGAAACCGCGGCGCGCCGCGTCCAAACCCCCGCTTCATTGACACGAAGGAGCTTCAGCTATGGCACAGCATTCGTCCTCGCAGCAGCCGACTTCGCAGCAGCAGACGTCGCCCACGCGCCCCAATCCGGTCGCGGTGCAAAAGGCGCTCGGCGGCGTCGGCTATCCGACCACTCGCGCGCGGCTGGTCGACACCGCGCGCAGCAATCACGCGGACCAGCAGATCGTCGACCTGCTCGCGCGCCTGCCCGACCACGACTACGACAGTCCAACGGCGGTATCGAAGGAACTGGCGCGCGTGCATTGAGTGGCGCGCGTGGCCGGTTCCGGATTTTCTTTCTCAGCCATGGAGGCTCATCATGACCATGCTCAATCCGTCCGCAAACCAGGCACGCGACGGCGCGCGGATCGTCGGCAAGGGTGCCGCTACCGCAGCCGGCCCGGGCCCCGATGTGATGGCCGCGGCCACGCTCGACGGCAACAAGGTGCTGAGCACCGACGGCCACGAGGTCGGCAAGATCGCGGACATCATGCTCGACGTGTGCACGGGTCGCGTCGCGTATGCGGTGCTGTCGAGCGGCGGCTTTCTGGGCGTCGGCGATCGGCTGTACGCGATTCCATGGAACACGCTGACGCTCGATACCGATCGCAAATGCTTCGTGCTCCGCGTGTCGTCGAAACACCTGAAGGACGCGCCAGGCTTCGACCAGCAGCATTGGCCGGTGATGGCCGATGTGGGCTGGGCAGCGTCAATCCACAACTACTACGGTAGCGAACCGTACTGGGGCGGACAACGCGCGGTGTTGCACGATCCGTTGAGCGATCCGCTCGGCGAAATGGGCGACGTGCTGGAAGGCGGGCGCGGAGAGTTGCGGCGCTGAGTTGGCGATGGGCAATGCCTCTGGCGGCGAGCGCAGCGCCGTGCCGCACACGCGGGACGTGCGGCACGTGCGGCACGTGCGGCCAGGTGCGCCGAGGCGCGGCAACGGGCCGCGGCGGACGATAAGCGGGGCGCGTCTCGCGTTGGTGAGGCCGTCATGGGCGCGCGGTACAGCGCTTGCTGACTTTCGCTTATGACGGCGCATCGTCGCGCCGCCCACTCCCCCACCCACGATGGAGTCACCATGAAGCTTCGTTATCACGCAGCACTCGTCGCTGCCGCACTAGGCGCTGCGCCGCTCGCGCCGGTCGCCTCGCACGCATTCGCGCAAGGCGCGTCGGCGCCGGCCGGCACCGCAGCGCTGTCGGACACCGATCAGAAATTCGTCAAGACCGCGACGACCGCAGGCACCACCGAAATCGACGCCGCCAAGCTCGCGCTGCATCAATCGAGCGACAAGGACGTCAAGGCCTTCGCGACGCACATGATCGCGGACCACACGAAACTCGCTGCGCAGCTGAAAATGGCCACGCCACGCCACGCAGACGTGCCGAGCGGTCCGGATAATACGGCGCTCGACGGCCTGAAGTCGCTCAAGGGTGCGGACTTCGATTCGGCCTATATCAGCAAGCTCGGCGTGCAAGGCCACAAGGAAGCGATCGCCGCATTCCAGGATGAGGCCGACAACGGCCAGGACGCGAGCCTGAAGAAGGCCGCGAAAAGCGCGCTGCCAACCATCGAGCATCACTATGCGATGGCGCAGGAACTCGCGAAGAAGAAAGGCATTACCGTCAGTGAGTAGCACGCGCCGTGGCCATCTCTCGTGCCGGGCATGAACCCGACCCGCACGCGCGGGCCGCGCCCGCCGCCGATCCGCAGCAGCAGCCGGCAACGCTCGACGCATGCCGCCGCTGCACGTTGTGGCACGACGCCACCCAGGCCGTGCCGGGTGCCGGGCCGAAGCGCGCGCCGATCATGCTGATCGGCGAGCAGCCCGGCGACAGCGAAGACCGGCAAGGCAAGCCGTTCGTCGGCCCGGCTGGCCAGTTGCTCGACGATGCGCTCGACGCCGCCGGCGTGGCGCGCGGCGACGTGTACGTGACCAATGCGGTCAAACATTTCAAATGGGAGCCGCGCGGCAAGCGCCGCATGCACAAGTCGCCGGCGCAGCGGGAGATCGATGCGTGCCATTACTGGCTCGACAAGGAACTGGCCGCGGTGCAACCGGTAGTCGTCGTGGCGCTCGGCGCCACCGCGTTAAAAGCCGTGCTGCAAGATCGCAATGCGCGGCTGCAGACGCTGATCGGCAAGGTGCTCGAGCATGATGGGCGCTTCGTCGTGCCGACGTATCACCCTTCTTTTGCGTTGCGGGCGCCCGATGAGGCGACGCGCGATCGCGCGTTCACGGCGATCGTCGCCGCGCTGCGTATCGCAGGCACGCGTGCGCATCGGCACAAGGCCGACCGGCCGGAATGACCTCAGCTTTTTTGCGAAGTTGCTGCCGCACGGGCGGCATGATGCGCTAAACGACCGGCTAAGCAGGCGCCAGGCGAAAAGCCGAATCATCGACGCCCGCTACGCGGCACACTTGCGCGATCGCGCTGCACTGGGGCATGACTGCAGAAACGCGCGTGAGCGTGTACGGTAGCGGCTTTGGCGAAGACGGGGACAGAGGCCAGGCGCACGGTGCATGCCGATGCGATGCGGCGATCGCGGTGAACTCAACAGCGCGAATCGAGCGGCGCTCACGGAGCTTCGCACTAGCAAGCGGCGTTCGCCGCCTGGCACGAAACGGCGGCATGGGCCGCTCAGTCTCCCGGAAACTGTTCGCAGGGCGTGGTGGTCGGCGACACGCAAACGGCCGAATAGTCGGCGACCCAGTTCATGCTTTTGGTCGCTTTGACGGCGTCCTGAAGGTCGGGACTGTTCTCGTAGGCGATAAACGACGAGCACAGCGCGGCGGACAGGCAAACCAACGAAAATGCAATCTTTTCAAGAACTTGATACCGGTGCGGCATGATATTTCTCGGGTTGGACGGCTGGGTAGCCAAGATTCTACCGCACATAAGGGTTTTTACCTAGGGGTTTGCGCCTAGACAGGTACGCGAACTGCTTTCCCGCCCATTTGGGCTTACTAAAAGGAGTCGATATGAAAGGGTTTTATCGGGCGGTTCTGGCCGCCGCCGTGCTCGCAGCGACGGCTGGCAGCGCTTACGCGCAGGTTGCCGGCACCCAGCCGCTCGGCGTGACGGTCGCGCAGTCGCAGGCACTGCTGCAGGGCTGGAGCGCGAAGAAGGCGATTCTCGGCAAGCCGGTCTACAACGATGCGAACGAAAAGATCGGCTCGATTTTCGATCTGGTCGTGGCTCCGGACGGCTCGCTGTCGGCCGCGATCGTCGCCACCGGCGGCTTTCTCGGCGTAAAGACGCATAACGTCGCCGTGCCGATCGGTGCGTTCGACATCCGCGATGGCAATTTCTATCTGTCCGGCGCCACCAAGGACGCGCTGAAGGCCACGCCGGCCTTCGAGTACAGCAAGGTCGACAAGCCGAAGAAGCCGCAGAAGATGGACGCGCAGTCGACGCAGTAAAGCGCGCCGCGGTTGCCGGCGGCCTCCCTGAGCCCGCCGGCACGCGACGCCGGGCCGCCGCATGCACTAGAATTTCGGCTTTTGCCACAGTGTCGGCGGCCCGCTGGCGCATGGCGCGCCGGGCCTTCAGGCTATGCCAGCCAGATCCGGATCGGTCCCGCTCGATTCCGTCCGCCCGAGCTCGAGCCTGATTCGCCCTGCCCGCCGCCACGCCGGTCCGTCACAACAACACACAATGAACGACCAGCCCGCCGCTCAGCCGGCGCCTAGCCAGGACCACGACGACCACCCTCCCGCCGCGCGCCCAGGCTTACCTGGCACGGCAGTCCATGCGCCCGCGAGCGGCGCGTTCCAGCGCTTCTGGTGCACCCGCGTATTGTCGTCGCTGTCGTTTCAGATGCTCGCGGTGGCGATGGGCTGGCATATCTACGCGCTGACGCACAGCGCATTCGCGCTTGGCCTCGTCGGCCTCGCACAGTTTCTGCCGATGTTCGTGCTGACGCTGGTGGTCGGCCACGTCGCCGATCGCTACGACCGCCGCCGCATCGCCGCGGTGTGCCAGGGCATCGAATGCGCGGCAGCCGCGCTGTTCGCGGCAGGCACCTACGGCGGCTGGCTCGATGCCCCGCTGATCTACGTGCTGGCCGCCTGTGTCGGCGCGGCGCGCGCGTTCGAATCGCCGGCGGTGTCGTCGCTGCTGCCAGGCGTCGTGTCGCGCGCGCAGCTGCCGCGTGCGACCGCGTGGTCGACCTCGGCGAACCAGGCCGCGCAGATCGTCGGCCCCGCGCTCGGCGGCCTGCTGTATGGCGTCGGCGCCGGCCCTGCGTATCTGGCGTGCACCATCACGTTCGCCGCCGCAGCGCTGCTCGTGTGGAGCATTCCGCTGGTGGCAAAGCCTGCAGCGCGTGCGCCCGTCACGCTCGAGTCGGTGTTCTCCGGCATCCGCTTTATCTTCCGCGAACCGGTGATTCTCGGGGCGCTGTCGCTCGATCTGTTCGCCGTGCTGTTCGGCGGCGCCACGGCGCTGCTGCCGGTCTTTGCGCGCGACTTTCTGCACACCGGCCCGCTCGGCCTCGGCCTGTTGCGCTCGGCGTCGGCGATCGGCGCGCTGGCCGGCACCATCTGGCTTGCGCACTTCCCGTTGAAAGCCCGGCCCGGCTTCGCGATGTTCTGCGGCGTGATCGTGTTCGGCGCCGCTACCGCGGTGTTCGGGCTGTCGCATCAGTACGTCGTGTCGCTGCTCGCGCTGGTGGTGCTGGGTGCGTCGGATGTGATCAGTGTCGTGGTGCGCCTGTCGCTCGTGCAGCTGCGCACGCCCGACGAGATGCTCGGCCGTGTCAGCGCGGTCAATTCGCTGTTTGTCGGCACGTCGAATCAGCTCGGCGAGTTCGAATCGGGCGTGACGGCCGGCTGGTGGGGCGCGCGGCCTGCCGTGCTGGCGGGCGGTGTCGCGACGATCGCGGTGGCGCTGATCTGGATGCGGCTTTTTCCCGAGTTGAAGCACACGCGCACGCTTGAACGGGAGAATGGGCCGCCTGCGGGGAACAGCAGCGCGTAATGGTTGAGGGATAGGCCGCGCGGTGGGTGGGCTGCGCGGTGGGTGGGCTGCTGTCGTTGTCGGAGCTGAGGGACCGGGATGCAACCCCGGTGTTTCGACGCACGGGTCACGCAGGTCACATGGTCACGCGTTCGGGCGTTCGGGCGTTCGGGCGGGCAAGTTTGTTGCTCGCATCTGCTGCACGCTGCGCCACTTGCAACACAATCGCGCAGCGGACACGACGGAGGCCCCGATGAAACACGCCCGTTTTTCCGGTCCGATTCAGAGGCGCGTCGCGGCGGCGTCGCTGGCGTCGCTCGGCCTGCTCGCCTTCTGCTGCAGCGCCGCGCGAGCCGACGATGCGCCGAGCCCATGCGCCGCGCTCAAACGTATCGTCGCGGCAGCGCCCGGCGGTTTCGCGCAACTATCGCCGGAGGATGGCCGCGGCGTCGCGCAGCCGTACGGCGACGACGCCAGTTGCAGCGCCACGCGCGCCAGCTACCAATGCACGTGGACCCCGCATGGCGACGCCGGCTCGAGCGCCGCCGCGCTGCAATCGGTGGCCGCCGATATCGCCGCGTGTCTGCCCGACGCGACGCACGACGTGAATTCGCCGCCGCGCCAGCACTTCTATGTCGGCGAGCGCGCGCAACGCACGCAGATCACTGCGACGACGGCTGGTGCGAACAAGCTGAAGCTGGTGGTATCGGGCAAATGACGTGCCGCGGCGCGGCGGAATCTTGCGCGCACGCCACGCCGCCCGCGGCGTTCACTGCACCCGGTACCAGACGCGAATCCCCGAATACCAGTGACTAACGCTGGTGTCGTCGCCGGAGCCGAACGTCGACAGACTCTCGACGTTGATCACGTCCACGCCGTGTTCCGCGATCCACGCATTGGCCCGCTCGACCAGCGCGGCCGCGTTTTCGTACGTATGGCTTTTGATCAGATGGCGCCGCACGACTTGCCGTTCGAAATCCTCGAATGCGATTTTCGTCATCGTTCGTCTCCTTTGTCTGGTCGTGCGTGCTGGGGCCGTGCGCGTGATGAGCGTGCGATCGAGTCTAGCAAAATGCGTCGCGCAAGCGCGCTGCAATCGCACGATCGGTACACCTGCCGGGCGCGCTGCTTGCTGGCTGTAACGCATTCAGGCCATCAGGGAGCGATGCAATGAACGAAGCGACGAAACCGTCCGGCGCACAGCGTGAAGAGCCGCAGCATCCGGCGCATAGCGACAACGAGAAAAGCAAAATGCCGGAGCGGCATGATGAAGGCCGCAAGCAGTCGCCTGCGGACAAACCCGGCAAGAAGCCGGGCGAAGGTGAGACGCCGGTAGGCTAAAAAGCTTGCGCGGCGAAGAGTGGGAAGAATGCGCAGTGCGAAGAGTGCAAAGAGCGCGAAGAGCGTCGGCACACGGCGAATCTCGCCTACGCTCTTCGCCGTGCCACGCGTTGCCGCTTTAAGGCACGTCGCGCAGATAGCCCTCTTTCGACGGATCGCGCATGCGCCACGAGACGAGCCCGGCAATCGCACACAGCACCGTGACATACCAGTAAAACATCGATTCGCTGCCGGCCTGCTTGAGCCACAGCGCGACGTATTCGGCCGAGCCGCCGAAGATCGCATTGGCCACCGCATACGACAACCCGACGCCGAGCGCGCGCACTTCCGG
>DATLOW010000119.1:0-2837 GCA_035536055.1 Paraburkholderia sp.
GGCACGATTGCCGTGCACAACAACGATGGACCGGGCGTGCAGATGGTCGTCGATTTGCCGGCCGCTGTGCGCGGGCGAACGGCCGGCGGGTAGTTAAGGCTGCGGCGCCTTGCTGCGCGAGCGGCGCCCGCGCGACGACGATTTGCGGGCAGGTTTGCTGGGGGTTTCCGCTGCTTCCGCGGCTTCCGGCTCGGCCGCCGCAAGCGGGGCTTCCTGAAACGACGCATCGAGCGGCAGTTGCTCACCCACGCGTGGCGCTTCCGGCTGGTCGTCGGCCGTGGTTTTCTTGCCTTTGCGCGCTTTCTTTTCCGCCGGTTTGCGCGCGGTGCGCGGTTTCTTGCGGCCGGCTTCGGCGTGCGCGGCGGGCTCGCCGTGCAGTTCGACCGGGGTGTCGGCCGATGCCTCGCCGCCTGCCTGTTCCGCATCGGGGGCGCCGTAGGCCGGCGCTTCGTCTGCGTGGGCCGGCATGCTGTCGCTTTCTTCCGGCGGCTCGCTGGCGAATGGCGCGTGCGCGGCCGGCGTCACGTCGGTCAGCAGCTCACCGGCGCCGTCGCCCGCAACCGCAATCACCGCATTGCGATACACGTAGGTGCCCGACTTCTCGTCGCGGCCCACTTCGAGCAGGCCACGCGCCTGCGCTTCCTCGAGCAGATTGCCGAACGCACGAAAGCCGTAATAGTTTTCGTTGAAGTCCGGTTTGCGGCGCTTGATCGCATTCTTCAACACCGATGCCCAGATCTTGCCGCTATCGCCGCGTTCGCTGGCGAGCGCATCGAAGGTCTGCACGGCGAATTCGATCGCTTTGGTCTTGCGCGTGTCGAGGTCTTCCTTGCGCTGCTTGTCGCCGTCCGGCGCGCGTTTGGCCGCGCTCGGCGCGGGCTGCGGCGCACGCGCCGCTTCGCGTTTCGCGGCGGCGCGCTGGCTTTCGCGCACCAGATCGTCGTAGAAAATGAATTCGTCGCAATTCGCGGTCAGCAGGTCCGACGTCGAGCGCTGCACACCGACGCCGATAACCTGCTTGGCGTTTTCGCGCAGCTTGGACACGAGCGGCGAGAAATCGGAATCGCCGCTGATGATGACGAAAGTATTCACATGCGACTTCGTATAGCAGAGGTCGAGTGCATCGACGACGAGGCGGATATCCGCCGAGTTCTTGCCGGATTGCCGCACATGCGGAATTTCGATCAGCTCGAAATTGGCCTCGTGCATCGCGGACTTGAAGCCCTTATAGCGGTCCCAGTCGCAATACGCCTTCTTCACGACGATGCTGCCTTTGAGCAGCAACCGCTCGAGCACGAGCTTGATATCGAATTTTTCGTATTTCGCGTCGCGCACGCCGAGCGCGACGTTTTCGAAGTCGCAGAACAGCGCCATGCTGACGGTGTCGAAAGACGACGCCATAAGTTTCTCCAGTGAAATGCAGGCCCGCTACGGTGCATCGCGGGCGCAAACAGAGAAAGTATTAGATCGGGCCGGACACCGCAAGCGGCTTGCGCAAAAATACGTGGCTGCCGGCCGCGCGTGTCACGCTTTCGCGGTGCCGAGCGCCGTGACGAATTCCGACGTCGAGCGCACGCGCCCCATGCGCGTGAACAGATGCTGCACGGCAAAGCGGTGCATGTCGCCGTTGAAGGTCGTCATCGCATCTTCGATAAACACCAGTTCGTAGCCGCGATCGAACGCGGCGCGCGCGGTGGATTCGACACCGAAGTTGGTCGCGATGCCGGTCAGCGCGATGGTGCCGATGCCGCGGCGGCGCAGTTGCTGGTCGAGTTCGGTGCCGTAGAACGCGCCCCACTGGCGCTTGGTGATCAGCAGATCGCCGGGCTGCATGCCCGCTTCGGGCACCAGCTCCGACGCGGACGGCGGCGGCAACGCGGCGCCGGGCGGCCGCAGCGGCGCATCCGCAGGCAGCGACAGCAGTTGCTGGAGATCCACCCGCACGAACACGACCAGGCCGCCGGCTGCGCGCAATGCATCGGCGGCGCGCACCGAGTGCTTCACCACGTGCGCGGCCGAATACGGTTCGAGCTGCCGCGCCACATTGCTTTGCTGCAGATCGATCAGCACGAGCGCGGTACGCGGCGCGTCGATGGAAAATGCTTGCGTCATAAATCACCTTTATGTGAGGATGCCCTCATTTTGCGACACACACGAAGTATATGAGCACCACTTCAGATATGGCAAAGCCGGTGCGGCGCGTGCCGCAGCAGCAGCGTGCGGCGCGCCGCGTCGATGCGCTGCTCGATGCGGCTGCCGAGACGATCGCGGAGCGCGGTTTCGAAGCCGCGACGATGACTGAAATTGCCGAGCGCGCGGGCGCATCGATCGGCGCGGTATATCAGTACTTTCCGAACAAGAGCGCGTTGGTGTTTGCGCTGCGCACCCGCTATGGCGATGAAATGGATGCGCAATGGTCCGCGCTGAGCGCCGCGGCCGCGAACTTGACGATGCAGCAATTCGTCGACCGCTTGCTCGCACTGCTGGTCGAATTCATGGCCGCGCATCCGGCGTACCTGCCGCTGCTGTCGATATCGCTGAACTTCAAGCGCGATGCCGCGGTGCGAAACCGCTTGCGCAAGCGCTTTGCGCTGCTGTTTCAACGCTACGCGCCGGCGCTGTCGGGCGATGACGCGTTTCGCGTCGCGGAAGTGGTGCTGCAGGTGGTGAAGAGTCTCAGTGCGCTGTACGGACCCGCCAAGCCCAAAGAGCGGCGCGCGCTGCTCGACGAATACCGCACGGTGCTCTCCGCCTATCTGACTGCGCGTCTCGGCTAGACGCGCAACGTCAGCAAGCGAGGCGCGTATCAGCTGCGATGCGCCGCCACTTCCCAGTTG
>DATLOW010000120.1:0-3859 GCA_035536055.1 Paraburkholderia sp.
TGTCGGGAGGCAGCGACGTGATCGATTTTCACGCGTTCTTCAATTCGAAGCGATTCCTGTGGCACTTCAAGATCGTGTGATGGCCTAACCTGTCGGAAGCGCGCCCATGAACGTACTCAGCTGGAACCTGAAGCAGTTCAACTTCAATCCCGACAAGGCCGAGGAAGACCAGCAACTGCGCATGATGCAGGTTGCCAGCTATATCGACGGCGTGCGGCCGGACGTCGCGGCGATCATGGAAATTCGCCCCGGCACGAGCAGCGGCTCGATCAACCAGATGATGGACGACAGCCAGGGCGTATTGGCCATCGAGCAGGTAATGTCGTACCTCGACACGCGGCTGCAGGTGACGGTCAGCGGCATCAACGCGTTGCGTCAGGCCACCGCGGGCGAACTGTACGCGATTCTGTACAACCCCGAGAGCGTCGAGCTGCTCAGCGACTTCAATGTCGTCTATCACGACAGCAGCGAACAGCGCAGCGACTTCACCAACCGGGCACCGGGATTTGCCGTGTTCAAGCATCTCGCCACGCAGAAAACATTTTGCGTGATGGTGTTCCATGCGCCTAAGCCGAGCGATATGAGCGTGGCGCAGATCCAGATCCTGCCGGAGCTGGCGGTCAACTTTCTCGACAACGTGATCCTGTGCGGCGATTTCAACATGGACACGGTGGCGGTGGCCAAATCGCTGGGGGCTGGCTTCACTGCGGCGGTGGCCGGCACGGGCACCAGCCTGCGCGTGAAGCCGGACGGCAAGGACAGCGCATTCGACGCGATTTTTTACCAGACCAAATCGCATCTGCTGTGCATCAATCACGGCGTGATCAACCCGATCCAGATCGCGTCGGAGGCAACCGGCGGGTCGGATCTGTCGAAGCCGGAAATCAGCGCGACCAAGCGCTTTACGTCCGATCACGCAGGCGTGTGGGCGGAGTTTATGTTCACGCAGTAAGAACGGCGCACGCCCATGTCAAGCCCACAAGTCTGCGCCGGCGCGTCGCTGCAGTGCTCGTTCGGCGCCGCGCCCGGCGTGCTGAACGTGTTGCCCACCAATCGCACGCTGGTCGGCGGCGTGCCCGCCGCGACGCTGGCCGACTCGATCCCGATCGTCAACATCACGCCGTTCGCGATGTGCCAGAGCCCGGCCAATCCCACCGTGATCGCCGCTACCGCTGCGGCGCTCGGCGTGTTCACGCCGATGCCTTGTGTTCCCGCCACCCCCGCGCCGTGGATTCCCGGCGGCGCGCCTACGGTGCTGATCGGCTCGATGCCCGCGCTCGATGCGCAAGGCACGCTGATGTGCATGTGGGGCGGCGTGATCAAGGTCGCACAGCCGGGGCAAACCAGCACGCTGGTGCCTTAGCGCGCGGCAGCGGCCGAAACACTGTCAGGCGGTGCCACTGCCGACTGCATCAACCCGCTGCCGCATCGCCGTGGCCGGTCATCGTTCGCCACCACTGCTTCCAGCGCGCAATCGGCTTACCGTCCTTGCCGAGCGGCCGCCCATCGCTTGCATAGCGTTGTGCCGGCTCGAGCGGCTTGCCGGCGTTGAACACGTGCCGCTCCGCCAGTTTGCTGTTCGGATGGAACCGCTGCAGCACGCCTTGCAGCTTGCCTTGCCGATACACCGCCTGTTCCAGCAAGGTGCCATCCGGCAGCCAGGTCTTGCATTCGCCATGCAGCAAGCCCTGCGCGTAGTGCGCTTCACGTTGCAGCGCGCCATCCGGCGCGTAGTAGACCGCCTTGCCTTCGAGTTTGCCGTTCACGTAGTTCAATAGTGCCGCACGCGAGCCGTCCGGATGCATCATCGTCGCCGGCCCATGCAGTACGCCGCGCGCATAGTTCTGCACCGCGATGACCACGCCGTCGGCCTGCACGCGCGCCGTGCCGTGCAATGCGCCGTCGAGCGTGGTGCCGTCGATGCGTGCGTCGCCGCGCTGCACCGATACGTTCTGTACTCTTTGCTGCTGGGCGGAGTTCATCGCGTGGGGCTCAGTTGATCTTCACGACGCCGCCCTTGACGGTCAGCATGCCGCCGCCGTCCACGGTCTGTTCGACGGCGCCCTTGTTCGTCACGCTTTGCCCCTCGTTCGACAGCGTGCCGTCCGACTTGTTGGTCAGCGACGTGCCCGCCTGATTGGTCAGCGAAGTTGCCGCCTGATGCGTGATCGAGCCGTCGCTCTTCGCGCTCAGGTTGCCGGTGCTTTGCAGCGTCAGCGTGCCGCCGACCTTGATGGTCAGATTGCCGTTCACGGTCAGCGTCATGTCGCCGGTGACGGTCTGCTCGAGATTGCCACCCACCGTGCGCGTTTCGTCGCCGCCGGCCTTCACGGTGCGCGTGCCTTTGATGTCGACGGTTTCGTTGCCGGTCTGCACGGTCGCGCTGCGATTGCCCTGTTCGACCACCAGCGTATCGTCACCCTGCTTGACCGTATGCGTGCGCGCATTGGTGATCGTGCTGGTTTCGTCGTGACCGATGGTCCACGCCGCGTCGTTCAGCACGTTGGCGTTCAGATCCTTCTGCGCCTGCAGGAACACGTCCTCGCTGCCTTGCTTGTCCTCGAAGCGCAGTTCGTTGAAGCCGCCGCCGCCTTTCGACGAGTTGGTCTTGATGCCCGACTGCGTCTGATTGTCCGGCAGCGTATACGGCGGCAGATTCGCGCCGTTATAGACACTGCCGGTGATCAGCGGCCGGTCCGGGTCGGCGTCGACGAACGTCACCACTACCTCATCGCCGATGCGCGGCATGAACTGCATGCCGAAGGCCTTGCTGGCCCACGGCTGCGCAACGCGGATCCAGCATGAGCTCTGTTCGTCGTTCTTGCCGTCGCGGTCCCAGTGGAACTGCACTTTCACGCGCCCGTACTGATCGGTCCACAGTTCCTCGCCGGCTTTGCCGACCACGGTGGCGGTTTGCGTCGGCATCGACGGACGCGGCGTCACGCGCGGCGGCCGCCAGTCGGTATCGGCCGGAAAGGCTTCGAAGCGGTTGCGGTACTGGCTGTGGTTCGCGTCGTGGACGACGTTCAACACGACCCACTCGACGTTCGCATCCGACGATTCATGCCCGGACAACGTAAAGCGGCCGCCCGGCAGCAGCGCGCGGCAGTCGCTTTCGCCGCGCAGCCGGCGCGCTGCGGTGCGCAGTGCGTCGACCCGGCGCTTGGTCGCAGCCGAGCCCACCGAACTGGTCTGATAGCGGCCCGGATATTCGTAGACCGTCGGCGCGCTGCTGTCGGCTTCGGCCTGCGAATACAATTGTGCGGTAGGCGTCAGGTACGCATAGTCGGAATTCGCGAAGATGCCGGTCACGGTTTCTTCGACGATCTCGCAGTACAGCACCTGCCCGGTTTCGCGAGCGCCGCCGGTGCCCGGCGTGCAGGGCAGCGTGGCCGCGCCCGCCAGCGTAGCGAATGCATCGTTGTTGTCGGCGATCGTCAGCGTGTGCGTGCCGTCGCTATGCTGGAAAAAGTAGAACCAGCCTTCCTCTTCGCACAGCCGGCTGACGAACGCGAAGTCGGTTTCCGCGTATTGCACGCAGTATTCGCGGGCTTCGTAGCTGCCGGTCAGATTGAACGAATAGTCGGTCTGGCTGTGGCCCGTGAATACCGCTTCGATAATCTGCTGCGTGGTTTTAGCCTGAAAGATGCGGTTGTTCGCGGCCAGCGTCAGCAGCCACAGCCACGGGCGCAGTTCGAGCGTGTAGTGGCTGCCGTCGGTGGTGGACGGCAGTTGCGCGGCGCGCGTGCACAGCGCATCGAGCAGACGCGGCGTGGTGCTCCATTCGAGCGACAGCGTCGCATGCTGGCCGGTCAGGCCCGACAGCGCCACCGGCGGGGCAGCGCCGATCGCGCGCAGA
>DATLOW010000121.1:0-3571 GCA_035536055.1 Paraburkholderia sp.
GCGTAGCGGCCGGTCTCGCCGTCGCGCAGTTCGATCGCTTCGCGCGAACCGGTCGAGGCGCCCGACGGCACCGCGGCGCGGCCCATCGTGCCCGACTCCAGCAGCACGTCGCATTCGACGGTCGGATTGCCTCGCGAATCGAGAATCTCGCGACCGATGATATCTACGATAGCACTCATGGTTTCCTCAAGAAGTTACGGTAATTTCTTTACGATGAAACGTCCGGGGGATCTGCGCTGCTGGCTGTGGCGGCGCGCCGGACGCGCGTTTAAGGCAACGTTTGGAGCGACGTTTGGGGCAACCATCGGGGTTGCATCGCACCGCGCCGGCCGTGTGCTGCGACGGACCGGCGCGGGCACTGCATCAGTTGAAATCGTTCTCGAGAAACGCCGTGCGCTTGACGGCCTGATCGAGCGTGACGAGCGTCTCGAGCAGGTCGCCCATGCGATGCAGCGGCACGGCGTTCGGACCGTCGGACTTCGCTTCCGCGGGATTCGGATGCGTTTCCATAAAGAGCCCAGCCACGCCGGTGGCGACTGCCGCGCGCGCCAGCACGGGCACGAACTCGCGTTGGCCGCCGGAGCTGGTGCCCTGCCCGCCCGGCAGCTGCACCGAGTGGGTCGCGTCGAACACGACCGGCGCACCGGTTTCGCGCATGATCGCGAGCGCGCGCATGTCGGAAACGAGGTTGTTATAGCCGAACGACACGCCGCGTTCGCAGGCCATGAAGCGGTCTTCGGAAAGGCCTGCTTCGCGCGCGGCGTCGCGTGCCTTGTCGATCACGTTCTTCATGTCGTGCGGCGCGAGAAACTGGCCTTTCTTGATATTGACCGGCTTGCCCGAACGCGCGCACGCGTGGATGAAGTCGGTCTGACGGCACAGGAAGGCCGGCGTCTGCAGCACGTCGACCGCGGCTGCCACCTGCTCGATCTCCTCGATGCTGTGCACGTCGGTCAGCACCGGCACGCCGAGCTGGCGCTTCACTTCGGAAAGAATCCGCAGCCCTTCGTCCATGCCGAGGCCGCGAAACGACTTGCCGCTGCTGCGATTGGCCTTGTCGTACGAAGACTTGTAGATAAACGGGATCTTCAGCTTCGCACAGATTTCCTTCAGCTTGCCGGCGGTGTCGATCGACATCTGCTCCGATTCGACCACGCAGGTGCCGGCAATCAGAAAGAACGGCTTGTCCAGACCGATTTCGAAATCGGCAAGCTTCATACTTTCTCCTCGACGCGCGCCTCATGATGCGCGAGCGCCGCTTCGACGAACGACTTGAACAGCGGATGACCATCGCGCGGCGTGGACGTGAATTCCGGGTGGAATTGCACGCCGACGAACCACGGGTGCATATCGCGCGGCAACTCCATCATTTCCGGCAGGTCTTCGCTCGGCGTGCGCGCGCTGATGATCAGGCCGCCCGCTTCGAGCTGCGGCACGAAGCGGTTGTTGACTTCATAGCGGTGACGGTGACGCTCGTTGACGTCCTTGCCGTAGATCTCTTCGGCCATCGTGCCCGGTTTGATCGGGCAGCGCTGCGAACCGAGGCGCATCGTGCCGCCGAGGTCGGATTCTTCGGTGCGCTTTTCGACCTTGCCTTCGCGGTCGTACCACTCGGTGATCAGCGCGACCACACGGTTCGGCGTGGCGGCGTCGAACTCGGTGCTGTTCGCGTCCTTCAGGCCGACCACGTCGCGGGCGAATTCGATCACCGCGAGCTGCATGCCGAGGCAGATACCGAGATACGGCACCTTCGCTTCGCGCGCATAGCGGATTGCCGCGATCTTGCCTTCGGTACCGCGCCGGCCGAAGCCGCCCGGCACCAGCACCGCATCGAGATGCCGGAGGCCGTCGACGCCGTCGGTTTCGAGCTCTTCGGAATCGATGTATTCGATATTGACGCGCGTCGACGTATGAATCGACGCGTGACGTAGCGCTTCGATCAGCGACTTGTACGACTCGGTCAGTTCGACGTACTTGCCGACCATGCCGATCGTCACTTCGTGCTGCGGACGCTCGAGCTTGTCGACCAGCGCCGCCCACATCGACAGATCGGCCGGCTGCGGCGACAGCTTGAGCTCTTCGCAGATCAGCGTGTCGAGGCCCTGATCGTGCAGCATCTGCGGAATCTTGTAGATGCTGTCGACGTCCCACACGGAGATCACCGCGTCTTCGGGCACATTCGAGAACATCGAGATCTTCGCGCGTTCGTCGTCCGGAATGCGGCGATCGGCGCGGCACAGCAGCACGTTCGGATAGATACCGATTTCGCGCAGCTTCTGCACGCTGTGCTGCGTCGGCTTGGTCTTCAGTTCGCCCGCGGTGGCGATGAACGGCACCAGCGTGAGGTGCACGAAGCACGCGCTGTTGCGGCCAAGGCGCAGGCTCATCTGACGCGCGGCTTCGAGGAACGGCAGCGATTCGATGTCACCGACGGTGCCGCCCACTTCGACGATCGCGACATCCGGCTCGCCGCAGGTCGCCGATGCGGCGCCGCGTTCGACGAAAGCCTGGATCTCGTTCGTGATGTGCGGAATCACCTGCACGGTCTTGCCCAGATAATCGCCGCGGCGTTCCTTGCGGATCACCGATTCGTAGATCTGGCCCGTGGTGAAGTTGTTGGCCTTGCGCATCTTCGTGCTGATGAAGCGCTCGTAGTGGCCGAGGTCGAGATCCGTCTCAGCGCCGTCTTCCGTCACGAACACTTCGCCGTGCTGAAACGGGCTCATCGTGCCGGGGTCGACGTTGATGTAGGGATCGAGTTTGAGGAGGGTGACTTTCAGACCGCGCGATTCGAGGATCGCGGCGAGGGAGGCGGCGGCAATACCCTTGCCGAGGGAGGAAACTACGCCGCCGGTGACAAAAACATATTTGGTCATCGCTGGATGCTCGCGGGAAAAACGGATTATACCTGAAAGCAGGGGCCAGACCCAGCACTAAAACCTCGATCCGGGGCGCGCAAAATGCCGCGCTTGCGCTGCCGGATCCGCGCTGGCGCGCGCTGCGCGAGGCGGCATGCGCGCTGATTTTTTGCTTGCGACTGGGTGCGGCCTGGTCGCGGCCTAGGTGCGATTGTGACGCGTGCGGACGGCGTTCGCGTGTCAGTTTGCGGTTGACGGGCGCCGCTGTTGTGCGCGCGATACGGTGCGGATTGCGGCGCTTCGGTTGCGTTTCAGTGTGGTGTTCGAGCTTCGGCCGAAGCACCGCACCGAAACGGCACACCAGACGATCGGCCTTCTGTCGGCATACTGGTCGGGCACACGACCGGCGGCCCGGCAATCCCGCGCGTTGCCGCTGTCATTGCAGGTACGCCGGCACTCACGCGCGCTGTTCGAGTTGACGCAGCATGCGCTGCACCGCGCGCGCGGTTTCGATCGGCCGTTCCATCGGGTACAGATGACTGCCTTCGAGCCACTCGAGATGGCCGCCCGTGACGCGCTGCGTCGCGGCGAGCCCGGCCTGGCGGATTTCCTTCGAACGCGTGCCGGCGATAAACCCGACCGGCACCGGTGCGCCGCGCGCGAGACGCGAACCGAGCGTGTGCGGCAGCGTCTTGTAGATCAGGTATTCGGTG
>DATLOW010000122.1:0-25730 GCA_035536055.1 Paraburkholderia sp.
GCAATACGGGCGCGTGTGCGCCCATGCGCTCGCGCGCGCCCACGCGCGTTCCGGCGATGCGCCGATGATCGCCGGCTATATGGGCTCGGGCCAAACCTTCGACGACGCGATTACCGAGTTCGCCACCGATTACAGCTCGCAAAACCGGCGCGACTATCGCGAGTTTATCCAGGCGATTCGCGAAGGCCGGATCGAGGCTATCAAGGACGATTAGCCGCACCGGCGCACTGAGGCGGCACAAAGCTGCAGGCTTGCGGCAGCGTGAAAGGAGGCCGCGATGAACAACGAGCATCGTCTCGCCGCAGATGCCGCGAGCACGGCGCCGGCCAGCGGCTGGCGCGCGATCTTCGTGCCGGCGCAATGGCTGCCGCACTACCGGCTGCAGTGGCTGTCGGCGGACGCGATAGCAGGCGTCACGCTGGCCGCCTACGGCATTCCGGTGTCGCTCGCCTATGCGACGCTCGCCGGCCTGCCGCCGCAATACGGCATTTACTGCTACCTGGTCGGCGGATTGTTCTACGCGCTGTTCGGTTCTTCGCGCCAGCTGGCGATCGGACCCACTTCGGCGATCTCGATGCTGGTCGGCATCAGCGTCGCGGACATGGCCGGCGGCGATCCCGCGCGGTTCGCATCGATTGCCGCGATGACGGCGCTGCTGGTCGCGCTGATGTGCGGGCTCGCGTGGCTGATGCGGCTCAGTTCGCTCGTCAACTTCATCAGCGAAACCATCCTGCTGTGCTTCAAGGCCGGCGCGGCGCTGACCATCGCGCTGACGCAGTTGCCCAAGCTGTTCGGCGTCAAAGGCGGCGGCGAGCAGTTCTTCGAGCGCGTCGCGGTGCTCGCCGGGCAGCTTCCCGAAACCCAGCTGGCGGTGCTCGCCTTCGGCATCGTGACGCTGGTGCTGCTGCTGGCCGGCGAAAAATATCTGCCGGGCCGGCCGGTCGCGTTGCTGATCGTGGTGCTGTCGATCGTGCTGTTGTCGGTGACGCCGTTGAGCGGGATGGGATTCAAGGTGGTCGGCCTGTTGCCGAGCGGCCTGCCCGAGTTTCATTTTCCGGCGATGCACGTGCGCGACGTCGACGGTATCGTGCCGCTCGCATTCGCGTGTCTATTGCTGTCATACGTGGAAAGCGTGTCGGCCGCGCGGGCTATCGCGCAGAAAAACGGCTATGAAATCGATGCGCGCCAGGAACTGCTGGGACTCGGTGCCGCCAATCTCGGGGCCGGCCTGTTTCAGGGCTATCCGGTGGCCGGCGGGCTGTCGCAATCGTCGGTCAACGACAAAGCCGGCGCAAAGACGCCGCTCGCGCTGGTGTTTGCTTCGATCGCGATCGGCATCTGCCTGCTGTTCCTGACCGGCCTGCTGACCAACCTGCCGAGCGTCGTGCTGGCCGCCATCGTGCTGGTGGCCGTCAAGGGCCTCGTGGATATCCGCGAATTGCGCCATGTGTGGCGAGTGAGCCGTTATGAGTTTCTGGTGTCGATGGTGGCCTTTGCCGCCGTGCTGCTGCTCGGCATTCTGAAGGGCGTGATCTTCGCGGTGCTGGTATCGGTGCTGCTGCTGATCAGCCGCGCCGCGCATCCGCATGTGGCGTTTCTCGCACGCATTCCCGGCACGCGCCGCTATTCGGACATCGCACGCCATCCCGACAACGAGCTGATTCCCGGCGTGCTGCTGTTCCGCGTCGAAGCGTCGCTGCTTTACTTCAACGTCGAACACGTGCGCACCACCGTGTGGGCGAGGATCCGCTCGAGCGCGAGTCCGGTCAGGCTGGTGATCTGCGATCTGTCCAACTGTCCGTCGGTGGACATCGCGGGTGCACGTATGCTCGCGACGCTGTGCGCCGCGCTGGCGGAAACCGGGATTTGTCTGCGGATCGTCGCCGCGCACGCCAGCGTGCGCGACATTCTGCGCGCCGAAGGTCTGGAGCAGCAGGTCGGCCATCTGGGCAGACTGCTGTCGGCAGACGACCTGATCGATCAATTCCTGCATGATATCGAAGGCCGGCCCGCGACGTCGACGGGAGCATCGCGATGATCGATGCGGCACCGATGACGGCGTCTGTTTTTATAGTGTGCCGTTGCGCTTTTTCTGTGGCGAGCGCCGGATCGAAATCAGGTTGAGCGCGAACACCGCAATCGCGACGCCGATGAAAATCGCCAGCGCGCCATAGCGAAACTCGGTCGTCTTGTCGTAGACCAGGCCGTGAATCGCCGCATACAGTCCGCCGAGCCAGATCGCGACGCCCACCAGCGCGATGGCGACACGCCGTTCGGATTTCTTCATGGCCGCCTCGAACGTTTGGAAACCGGCACGCAGCGACACTGAGCGCGCTAGAACCTGCCGCGCAGGCTCGGATCGCGTGCCGTGTCCGGCGTCTTCTGTGTAAGACGCAACACGCCCTGATCGTCGAAATAGAAGTTGAAGATCAGATAGGTGATGTTGTTCTCCAGATAGCGATACGACCAGACTTCGCGCTGCATGCGGGAAAAATACGCGGTCTCGAACGGACGGCCGAAATTGACGAGCACGTCGTCGCGGGTCCAAGTGCCGACCTGCGCACGGTAGAACTCGTTTTCCTGCAGCACCTGCCGGACACTGACGACCTTGCCGGAGGCGTCGATATCGACCGCCGTGGTGGTAGTGCCCATCGGCTGCGTCGGCCACATCAGCCGCTTGCCGCCGTTGGGCAGCGGGTAGGTTTCGCGGGGCGGCCCGAGCTCCGCGATCGCCGCGGCCTGATCGCTGCCCGGCGCGATCTTCTGATGCGGCTGCGCGCACGCGCAGACAACCAGCACTACCGCGCATGCGCACCACCACGCGAACGGCCTGCTCATGATCGCTCTCCCGCCGCCGGGTCACGCAGCAATGCGGCTCGCGCACAGCAAGCCGCCTGCAGTGTCGACACTGTGACGGCACTGGCTTATATCCCGATGCGCTGCGTGCGTCCTGCATCGGACGCGTACCTGAATCGCTATGGCGCACTATCGACGAGTATGACCACCGAAGCTTAATGCACCGATACGGCGGTCGCTATTGGATCAAGGTCCAATATCATTTCCGCTGGCTGCAGCCGATACTCGATCGTGGCAGCAAGTCGATGCTTGCATGTGTCACGGAAAAATGCGCCCGCGCTGCTAGATGCGGGCGCTCTCGAGGACCTGAAATCGATGAATCGAATCATCCGAACCGTGCCGGCGCTGGCGCTCGTCGTGTTGATCGGCGAACTCCATGCGCAACAGCCGATCATTTACCCGGCAAAAGGCCAAAGCTCGCAGCAGCAGGCGAGCGATATGGGGCAATGTCAGATGTGGGCCCAGCAAACCACCGGTGTGAATCCCGCCGCGCTCGCGCAGCGCTCGGCGAATCAGCCGCCGCCGCCGGGGCCGCAAGGCGAGCGGGTGCGCGGCGCGGCAGGCGGTGCCGCGGCGGGTGCCGCGATTGGCGCGATCGCGGGCGACGCTGGCAAAGGCGCGGCAATCGGCGCGGTGACCGGCACAGTGGCCGGTGGCATGCGCCAGCGCCGTAACGCGGCCGCTGCACAGCAGCAGCAACAATACGCCGCGCAGGACACCTCGCAGCAAATGGCTACGTATAACCGCGCGATATCGGCGTGCATGAGTGGGCGTGGCTACACCATCCAATAGGTATGACGCCAGCGGAGACGACGGCCGTGAACACAACACTGACGCGAATCTCATCTGCGCTTGCCGGTGCGCTTGCTTGCGCACTCATACCGGCGTGGAGTGTTGCCGCGGATTTCGACGGTAAGACGCCGCTGATCTGCGCCACGGTCGACGCGCATTCCTGCGACCCGGGCGTGACCTGCGAGCGGGGGTTGCCCGGCGATCTCGGCTTGCCGCAATTCATGAAGATCGACTTCGCGAAGAAGGCGATCGAAGGGACTTCGCGCACGACGCCGATCCAGTCGATCGACAAAGGCCCGGGCCAGCTGCTGATGCAGGGCACGGAACTCGGCTTCGCGTGGACGATGGTGATCGATTCGACGACCGGCGAAATGACTTCGACGATCGCGAACCGGGACCACACGTATGTGATGTTCGGCGCGTGCACGCCGCGGTAGAGCATCACGTCCGGCGTGGCGCACGCAGCCGTACGCGATGCGGTACGGTACGGGCGGTGGCGCCGCCGTCAGGTCTCGTCGCGTTCGGGCATGACCTGAACCGTCAGCGTGCGGTTCTTCCAGAACAGGTTGTGCACGCGAGGCTGCAGATTGCGCAACGCGTACGTGCCGACGTCGTTGAAGCCGAGCAGCACCGCAGGGCGCGCGCCGGAACCTTCGACGCGCTGTATCGAGTCGAACGGCGGAAACCCGTAGTTGCACAGGAACGCCTTGATTTCTTCGTCGGTGGTTGCGCTTTCGACATTGCTTACCCAGAGCTCTGCCATATCGTGACCTCCTTACGTTGGACCATCCAGCTGGCTGTGCGATTGCGATGCGTCATCTTATTGTAGGTCGCGCTTTGCAGGCGATGGATCGATGCGATTTTCCTCTCCTCAAGCGAGTTGACTAAAAAAGTCTTTAGCAATTCACATCAATGCCTTAAGCGCGTTAGCGGACGGATCGTTTAGTGCGCGATTGCATCACAAAGTCGCGACGAATGTCCTAACATCGTATTGAGTAGACGCCCTAAGGGAGCGGCTATGTCATTGCGTAATCAACGAAGGACCAAGACCTTGCGCGCATGGCTGCTTGTCGTGCTGACGTCGGCTGCGGGTGTCGCGCATGCGCAGCAGCCGCCGGCGGTGCCGGCCCAGCCGTTACCCGCCGAGGCGGCCGCACCTCCGCAGGCGCCCGAGGCTGCTCAGCCTGCGCCATTCAAGCCGGAAGAGCTCGAGGCGCTGGTCGCGCCGATCGCGCTTTATCCCGACACCGTGCTTTCCCAGGTGCTGATGGCCTCGACCTATCCGCTGGAAATCGTGCACGCGGCGCGCTGGGTCAAAGCCAATCCCAAGGTCAAAGGCGACGCCGCCGTCAAGGCCGTCGAGAATCAGCCGTGGGACGTCAGCGTGAAATCGCTGGTGGCATTCCCGCAGATCCTCGAGCCGATGAACGACAAGCTCGACTGGACGCAAAAGCTCGGCGATGCCTTTCTCGCGCAGCAAAAGGACGTTTTCGCAGCGATACAGCGCCTGCGCGCGCGTGCCCAGGAGTCGGGCAATCTGAAGTCGACCGAACAGCAAAAGGTGGTGGTCGACCCGCCGCCCGCAAGCGGCGGACAGACCGTCGTGCGCATCGAGCCCGCCGACCCGCAGGTGATTTACGTGCCGGCGTATAACCCGACCGTCGTCTATGGCGCGTGGAGCTATCCGGCCTATCCGCCGTATTACTGGCCGCCGCCGCCGGCTTACTATCCGGGCGCAGCGCTCGCGACCGGTTTCGCATGGGGCGTCGGCCTTGCTGCCGCGGGCGCGATTTTCAGCAACTGCAACTGGGGCGGCGGCGACGTCAACATCAATGTGAACAAGGCGGCGAATATCGATCGCAACTTCGATCGGACCAAGGTGCAAGGCAACGGCAATCGCTGGCAGCACGATGCGGGTCATCGGCAGGGGGTCGCGTACCGCGACAACGCAACGCGCAACAGGTACGCGGGCAATGTGCCGGGTGCCGACGGACGCGCCGATTTTCGCGGCCGCAATAACGCCGCGAACCAGCGGGACAGCGTGGCCGATCGCGCGGGTACCGGCAATCGTGCGGCAGGCGCCGATCGGGCCGGTGCGGCTAACCGCGCGGCGACGGCCGACCGGGGCAATGCGGGCAATCGCGCGGCGACGGCCGACCGCGGCAATGCAGGCAATCGCGCGAGCGCAGCGGATCGTTCGAACGTCGGCGATCGCGGCGGCGTATCGAATCGCGGCGGCGCGGGCGGAGGAGTGGGTGGAGGAGTGGGCGGCGGTGGCGCGGGCGGTGGCTTCAACCGCGCCAGCGATCAGGTCGGCGGCGGCTTTAGCGGCGGCGGGCGCGACAACGCATTTCAGGGCGTAGGGGGCGGCGGTGCGTCGCAGCGCAACGCGGATCGCGGACGCTCGAGTATGCAAGGTTCGAGCTTCAACCGGCCGAGCGGTGGTGGCATGCGCGGCGGTGGCGGCGGCATGCGCGGCGGCGGCAGACGCTAGGAGACGACAGCATGAGGGCGCTCTGGTCACGGTTCTTGTCAGCAATGTCTAGCGGGGCGCTGCGCGCGGCACTCGTCCTATGCCTATGCGGCGCGGCGATGATCCCGCTCGCGCACGCCAACCGGCATTTCAGTACACCGGAAGCGGCCATGGACGCCTTCGGCGACGCGGTCGTCGACAATCAGGAGGCCGCGCTGAAATCGATCTTCGGCGATGACTTCCGCGACCTGATTCCACCGGTCGGCGCCGACGTGCGTAGCCGCTTTATCGACGAATGGAATATCTCGCATAGCGTGCAGCCGGTCGACGCGACGCATGCGCGGATCGCGGTCGGCGACGACGGCTGGACCTTGCCGATCCCGCTCGTCAAAACCGCGCAAGGCTGGCATTTCGACACGCGTGCGGGCGCCGAGGAAATGCGCGTGCGGCGCATCGGGCGCAACGAACTGGCGGTGATCCAGACCATGCTCGCGGTCTACGATGCGCAGCGCGAATATGCGAGCACCGATCACGACGGCGACGGTCTGCTGTCGTATGCATCGAAGCTATCAAGCTCGCCCGGCAAGCAGGATGGCCTCTATTGGCCGACGCAGCCGGGCGAACCGGAGAGTCCGCTCGGACCGGCGTTTATCAAGGCCAGTTCGCGCAGCGCCGAAGGCGTCGGCTATCACGGCTACCACTACAAGCTGCTGACCGCGCAGGGCCCGCATGCGCCGGGCGGCGCCTATGACTACATGACGCACGGCCATCTGTTCGGCGGCTTCGCGGTGGTCGCATGGCCGATCCGCTATGACGACACCGGCATCAAGACCTTTATGGTGAGCCATGCGGGGCAGATCTACGAGCGGGACCTCGGTCCGGACGGCGCGGCGATTGCAAGCGCGATGAAGACCTTCGATCCCGGACCCGGATGGGTGAAAGTCGCGCCTTGAGGCGCGCGGTGCCAGGCGTGAATGGCGAGGACGGCAAAGCCGGCGCAAGCGGTAAAGCGCACGCGCCGGCTGCCGCGCTAAGCGCGCGAATAGAACTGGATGCCTGGCTCCCGCACGCTCACGCGCGTACCGGCGGCCCGACCGACGATCGCGACGATGTCGGGCAGCGCGCCGATCACCGCATCGTGGCCGGTGTTGCGCGTGAATTCGATGGCCGCCTGAACCTTCGGTCCCATCGATCCCGCTGCAAAACCGAGCGCTTCGAGTTCGTCGGGATGCGCGCGTGAAATGGCCTTTTTGGTCGGCTTGCCCCAGTCGACATAGGCCGCATCGACGTCAGTGGCAATCACCAGCAGATCCGCATCGAGCTCCTGCGCCAGCAGCGCAGTGCACAGATCCTTGTCGATTACCGCCTCGACGCCGCGTAGCCGGTGGTTTTCGTCATAGCAGGTCGGAATCCCGCCGCCGCCCGCGCAGATCACGATCGTCCCTTTTTCCAGCAGCCATTTGACCGGCCGGATCTCGAAGATGCGCTGCGGCCGCGGGCTCGCCACGACGCGGCGGAATTTGTCGCCGTCCGGCGCGATCGCCCAGCCTTTTTCGCGCGCGAAGCGCTCGGCCTCCTGTTGCGTGTACACCGGTCCGATCGGCTTGCTCGGATGCCTGAACGCGGGGTCGGCGGGATCGACTTCGACCTGCGTCAGGATGGTCGCGAACGGCACCTCGAATGGCAGCAGGTTGCCGAGCTCCTGTTCGATCATGTAGCCGATCATGCCTTCGGTTTGCGCGCCCAGCACGTCGAGCGGATAGGGCGTCACTTCCTTGTAGGCCGCGCCTTGCAGCGCGAGCAAGCCAATCTGTGGACCGTTGCCGTGTGCGATCACGAGCTCGTTGCCGGGCGCGACGCGCGCGATCTGCGCGGCCGCGACCTTCACGTTGTCGCGTTGCTGGCTGTCCGTCATCGGCTGGCCGCGCTGCAACAGCGCGTTGCCGCCCAAAGCAATCACCAGGCGCACGATGAATTCCTCCCAAGGTTGGCGCAGCCGCAAGCGTCGAAGCGCCGTGCGGCCGCGCGCGGTGCCACCGGACCGGATGCCGGTACGCTCACAGATCGGCCAGCGTCGAGACCAGAATCGCCTTGATCGTATGCATGCGGTTTTCCGCCTGCTCGAAAGCGATGTTGTAGTCGGACTCGAACACCTCTTCGGTCACCTCGATGCCGTTTGCCAGATGCGGATAACGTTCCGCGATCTGCCGGCCGACCTTGGTGTCGCAGTTGTGGAACGCCGGCAGGCAGTGCATGAACTTCGTGCGCGGATTGCCGGTCGACTGCATCAGCGCCATATTCACCTGATACGGCAGCAATTCCTTGATGCGCTCGTCCCACGCTTCGACCGGCTCGCCCATCGACACCCACACGTCGGTGTGAATGAAGTCGACACCCTTGACGGCCGCTTTCGGATCTTCGGACAGCTTGATGCGTGCGCCGCTGGTCTTCGCAAAGCCCTCGCAGGCGGCGATATGCTCTGCGCTCGGCCAGCGCGACTTCGGTGCGCCGATGCGCACGTCCATACCGAGTTTCGCGCCGATCAGCAACAGCGAGTTGCCCATGTTGTTGCAGGCGTCGCCGAGATACGCATAGCTGATTTCCTGCAGCGGCTTGTCGGCGTGCTCGCGCATGGTCAGCACGTCGGCCAGCATCTGCGTCGGGTGGTATTCGTCGGTGAGTCCGTTGAACACCGGCACGCCCGCGTACTGCGCGAGCTCTTCGACCACCTCCTGGCTGAAGCCGCGATATTCGATCGCATCGAACATGCGGCCGAGCACGCGGGCAGTGTCCTTCATGCTCTCCTTGTGGCCGATCTGCGACGACGTCGGGTCGATATAGGTGACGTTCGCGCCCTGGTCGTGCGCGGCGACTTCGAACGCGCAGCGCGTGCGCGTCGAGGTCTTTTCGAAGATCAACGCGATTTCCTTGCGCAGCAGATGCTGCTGCTCGGTCCCCGCATACTTCGCACGCTTCAGATCGCGCGACAGATCGAGCAGATAGCGCAATTCGCGCGTGCTGTGATGCATCAGACTGAGGAGGCTACGGTTGCGTAGATTGAAGGCCATGGGATTCTCCGTTCGCGAACACCGCGCGAGATGCGTCCCGCGCGGCGTCAATCCATCAGGGGTGAGCCGTCAGTAGTCGACCGGGTCGCGCTGCACCGGACAGGTCATGCAGTGGCCGCCGCCGCGTCCGCGGCCCAGTTCGCCGGCCGTGATCGTGATCACTTCGACACCGGCTTTGCGCAGCAGCGTATTCGTGAAGGTGTTGCGGTCATAGCCGATCACCACGCCGGGTTCGACGCACACCATGTTGTTGCCGTCGTCCCACTGTTCGCGTTCCGCCGCGAAGTTGTTGCCGCCGGTTTCGACCACGCGCAACTGCGCGAGGCCCAGCGCATCGCCGACTGCCTGCACGAACGGCTTGTCCTCGCGCTGGATGTTCATGCCGTAGGCGCTGCGCTCGTCGGGCCGCAGCGTGAAGGTGACGATCTGATTGACCACTTCGGGGAAAATCGTGACGAGATCGCGATCGCAGAAAGTAAACACCGTATCGAGGTGCATCGCGGCGCGCGACTTCGGCAGCCCCGCGACGATCACCTGCTGCGCGGCGCCTTGGTCGAATAGCGCCCGCGCGAGCTGGCCGATCGCCTGCCGCGAGGTTCGTTCGCCCATGCCGACCAGCACGATGCCTTTGCCGATCGGCATCACGTCACCACCTTCGAGGGTGGACGCGCCGTGATCCTTGTCAGGGTCGCCGTACCAGATCTGGAAATCCTGACCGGCGAAGCTCGGGTGAAACCGGTAGATCGCCGCGGCGAGCAGCGTTTCCTTGCGCCGCGCCGGCCAGTACATCGGGTTCAGCGTGACGCCGCCGTAGATCCAGCAGGTGGTGTCGCGGGTAAACATCATGTTCGGCAGAGGCGGCAGCAGGAAGCTCGAATGACCGACGTACTCGCGATACAGTTTCACGACCGGCGCGTCGCTGGCCGGCATGTCGTCGATCGACACGCCGCCGATCAGGTACTCCGCGAGCCGGCGCGATTCCAGTTCGTTCATCCACGCGCGGAATTCGTTGCTGAGGCCGACGCCGACGGTATCGTCGGTGATCCTGCGCTCGAGCACCCATTGGCGTGCTTCCGGATTGTCGAGCGTCTGCGTCAGCAGGTTGTGTACGTCGAGCACCTCGACGCCGCGCTCGCGCATCTTGGTGACGAAGTCGAAGTGATCGCGCTTGGCCTGGCTGACCCAGATCACGTCGTCGAACAGCAGCTCGTCGCAATTGCTCGGGGTCAGCCGTTGATGCGCGAGCCCCGGTGACGACACCATCACCTTGCGTAGCTTGCCGACCTCGGACCAGGCGCCGAGCTTGTTGGCGGAGGTACTCATTGCGTTCTCCCGTTCGGAATCAGAGCGTCAGGAATCCGTTGTAAAGCCCGAATGCCGCGATGATCGCGGCAATCACGACCGCGGCGAAGATCAGCTTTTCGCTGGACGTGAAGATCGGCCGGCTGGCTTCGCGTTTCGCCTTCGCGAACAGGATCGCGCCTGGCGCGTATAGCAGCGCGGACAGCAGCAGGTATTTGACGCCGCCGGCGTACAGCAGCCATACCGCGTAGATCACGGCGATCGCCGCGACGATCAGGTCCTTGCGGCGCTCCGCCGCGTCGGCCGGCTGATAGCTTTCGCCGCGGATCGCGAGCAGCAGCGCATACGAGACCGACCAGAAATACGGCACCAGAATCATCGACGTCGCGAGGTAGATCAGCGACAGGTACGTGCCCTTCGACACCAGCGTGATCAGCAGAAAGATCTGCACCATCGCATTGGTCAGCCACAGCGCATTGGCCGGGACGTTGTTCGCATTTTCCTTGCGAAGGAATGCGGGCATCGTACGATCTTTGGCCGCCGAAAACAGGATCTCGGCACACAGCAGCACCCACGACAGCAGCGCGCCCGCGAGCGAGATGACAAGGCCGACGCTGATCAGGATCGCGCCCCAGCGGCCGACCACATGTTCGAGCACGCCGGCCATCGACGGATTCTGCAGCTTGGCGAGCTCCGGTTGCGTCATGATGCCGAGCGACAGCACGTTGACCAGCACCAGCACCAGCAACACCGTGACAAAGCCGATCACCGTCGCGCGGCCGACGTCGCTGCGCCGTTCGGCGCGCGCCGAAAAGATGCTCGCGCCTTCGATGCCGACGAACACCCAGACGGTCACCAGCATCATGTTGCGCACCTGATTGGTCACGCTGCCGAGATTCGGATTGGATTTACCCCAGACGTCCGCGCTAAACACGTCGAGCCGGAAAGCGAAGAAGCAGATCACGATAAACAGCACGATCGGCACGATCTTGGCCACCGTCGTGATCTGATTGATAAAGGCGGCCTCCTTGATGCCGCGCAAAACCAGAGCGTGCACGCCCCATAGCACGACCGACGCGCAGACGATCGCAATAACCGTATTGCCTTCACCGAAGATCGGGAAGAAGTAACCCAGCGTGCTGAACAGCAACACGAAATAGCCGACGTTTCCTAGCCACGCGCTGATCCAGTACCCCCATGCGGACGAGAAGCCCATGTAATCGCCGAAGCCGGCCTGCGCATACGCGTAAACACCACCGTCGAGATTGGGTTTGCGGATCGCGAGGGTCTGGAAGACAAAGGCCAGCATCAGCATGCCGATGCCGGTCACGACCCAGCCGATCAGTACCGCGCCGACGTCGGCGCTATTGGCCATATTCTGCGGCAGAGAGAAGATTCCACCGCCCACCATCGAACCGATCACGAGCGCCGTGAGCGCGCCGAGCCGGAGCTTGTGCGTAGCGGGTTCCGCGTGGCTGATTCCTGTTGCTTCGTTCATGTCACCTCCCTCTGGCAAGGCGAGCAAGGGCCTGTCGAGACACGTTGTTCCTGGTGGCGGATGCCGGATGCCGGATGCAGGCAGGCCGGGACGATGCGCGCCTTGAAGACAATTTGATTCAGAATGCTAAATAGGTAACGAATCTCGAAATCATTCGATACGCCCGGATATCTGCCGGAGAGGCAGCGCTAGCGAAATGCGTCGGCAATCGGCTTTAATCGGCGGGACCTGGGCGCTAGATGTCGGATGGGTACAGGACCAAAGATGCGGCAAGAACGTCTATGAGGCTGATGCTCGTCTGTAAATCATTCTCGTAGATCGATTTCAAATATTCAAGGAAGTATGAATGCCTATGTGTGGCGATGCGAATTAATTCTATGTGTGACTAAAAATAGTGAGGCTGGGCTACGCAGACCGATTCTGCGATGCGCCGGTATAGTCATCGACCGCGCTGCCAACAGTCGGATGAAAATGCTCGGCGCCGATCAGCGACATCAGTTCGAAGCGCTTGAGCTTGTCTCGGACCGGATCCTTCATCTCGGCGAAATGCAACGCGATGTCACGCTCTTTTAGAGTTTTGATCAGCTCGCGCAGCATATCGGCAGACGTCACGTCGATACTGGTGACGGGCTCGGCAGCCACGACGACCCTGCGTACAGGTGTCGGCGACTCGTCTATCGCCTGCAGCAGGCGCTCCTGAAAGAACTCCGCGTTGGCGAAAAACAGCGGCGCGTCCCAGCGAAACAGCAGCAAGCCCGGAATCCGCACCGCGTGCGGATAGCGCTTGATGTCGTGATAGCCGCGCACGTCTTCCACGCGACCGAGCACCGCAAAGTGCGGCCGCCAGCCGTCCCACAGAAATTCCATGATCGCGATCACCAGCGCGAGGCAGATGCCGGGGATCGCACCGAACACGGCAACGCCGGCAAAGCACAGCAGCGACAGCCAGAACTCCCACTGCTGAATGCGATAGATCCGCTTCAGGTCGTGGAATTCGAACAGACCGATGGCGGCCGCAATCACGACCGCGGCCAGCGCGCTGGTGGGCAGATAGCGCAGCAGGTTGGGCGCCGCGATCAGCAGTAGCGCCACGGCGAGCGCGCCGACGATGCCGGTGACCTGGGTTTTCGCACCGGCGGCTTCGGCCACTGGCGTGCGCGACGAACTGCTGCTGATCGGAAACCCGTGGAAGAATGCCGCCGCGAGGTTGGCGGCGCCGAGGCCGACCATTTCCTGATTCGGATCGACGCGGCTGCGAAAGCGGGCCGCGAAGGTGCGCGACAGCACGCTGGTGTCCGCAAACGAGATCAACGCGACGGCAAGCCCGCCAAGTACGATTTTCACCAGATCGACATCGGTCGCCCACGGCACGGCGAACGACGGCAGGCCCTGCGGAATCTTGCCGAGCACCTTGACGCCGTAGCGGTCGAGACCGAACGCGCTGACGCACAGCGTTGCCAGCACCACCGCGATCAGAATGCCGGGAATTCGCTCGAAGCGTTTGAGAAACAGGATCAGCGCAAGACTTGCCGCGCCCACCGCAAACGAGTACCAGTTGGTTTTCCCATCGAGCACCGCCTGCGCGAGGTTGAACAGATCGCGCAACGGTCCGGCTTCTTCAATGGAAACGGCGAACAGTTTGGGCAATTGACTGATCAGCACGGCGGTTGCGATGCCGTTCATATAACCGTAGCGAATCGGCTTGGACAGCAATTCGGTGATGAAGCCGAGGCGCAGCAGCCCCATCAGAATGCAGAACGTGCCGGACACGACCGCCATCATGCTCGCCACCGCGATCGCGCGCGCGGGATCGCTGGCCGCCACCGAGACGACCACCGCGAGAATCGGCGCCGCCAGCGCCGAATCCGGGCCCAGCACGAGGATCCGGCTGGGGCCGAACACGGCGTACGCGAGCAACGGCACGATCGTCGCGTACAGGCCGTACACGCCCGGCACGCCGGAGGCCTCGGCATAGGCAATGCCGACCGGCACCAGCATGGTGGTCAGCACCAGGCCGGCGGCGATGTCTTTCGGCAGCCAGCTGAACTGATACTCCTTCAGCATCGTGAGCACCGGCAGCCAGCGCAACCATCGTTGCGTGCTGTTTGCCGTGTGCTCGTGCCGGGCAATGGACTTGTCGGGTTGCATGGGTCTGGGCGGGGAAATCCATCGATGGTTGCGCGGACAACCGGTCGCATCAAGGCTGACTCCTAGCATAGTGCAGCCTTGCGGAAGGCAACAGCGGGCAAGCGCGCGTAACGGCCGACAAGCGCTGCAGCCAGGTGAAGATTCGCAACATGGGACCAAAGTCCAATAGATTATTTTTCGCCCCGATCCAATATTGGAATTTGCGCCGGCTTCGAGGGTGCGGGCGTACTTTTCACAACGCGAGTGCCGAACCACGGCCATCCGGGAGCATCGCAATGACTATCCATCGTTTGCTTGTGATGACGTTAGCCACGTTGATCGCGTGTGCGGCATTTGCCCAGCCGCAAACCTCAGTGGACGTGCAGAAAGCACCCGGCAGCGCCACCGTGACGGGTACGTCGACGGTCACCGCCGCTGTCGTCGCGATCGATGCGGCCACCCGCACCGTCACGCTGAAGGAAAAAAGCGGCCGGCTTTTCGAAGTCCAGGTCGGTGAGGAGGCGCGCAATTTCGATCAGCTGAAGCTGGGCGATGTGGTCACCATCCAGTACCGCGAAGCGATCTCGCTGAGCCTGATGAAAACCACCGGCCCGCGCTCGGCGTCGCAGCGCACGATCGAGGAGCGCTCCGCGCCCGGCGCCAAACCGGGCGGCACGGTGGGTCGCGAAGTGACGGTCATCGCGGATGTCATCGCGGTCGACGCGAAGGCGAAGACGGTCACGGTCAAGGGCCCGCATGGCAACACGGTGAAGGTCATCGTGGAGGACCCCGAGCAGATGAAAAACATCCATAAGGGCGATCAGGTTCAGGTGGTGTACACGGAAGCGGTTGCAATCTCCGTCACGCCCGGCGCGAGCCAGTAGCCGCCGGATCCGTCGCGGCCGGCAGGCCGCTTTCATCGCTGGCAGATCTTCGAGGCGATTTGCCAGGAGACACTTATGCTGCTGACACCGACTTCACAACGGGTGATGTCCAGAGCGTTGCTGGACGTGCTGATACGGGCCGGACTCGTGGCGGTCCTGGCGATCGTCTGCTTCCGGATTTTCGTGCCGTTCCTGAATCTGACGGTCTGGGCCCTGATCCTCGCGATCACGCTGTACCCGCTGCAGGTCAGACTGCGGCGTCCGCTCGGCGAGCGCGACGGACTGATCGCCACCTTGATCGTGCTGGTCGCGTTCTGCATCGTGCTGGTGCCGACCTATCTGCTGGGCGTCGCCGTCGCGGACTCGCTCGAGCGGGCGATGGCGATCGTGCGCAGCGGCAGCTTCCGCATTCCGCCGCCTGCCGAGTCGGTGGCGCAGTGGCCGCTGATCGGCCAGCGCGTGTACGACCTGTGGCTGCAAGGCTCGACCGACCTGACCGGTCTCGCGCAGCGCTTTGCGCCGCAACTCAAGGATGCGGGCCTCACGCTGCTCGGCACCGTGACCGGTCTTGGCGCCGGGCTGCTGGTGTTTTTCGTCGCGCTGATCATCGCAGGCATCCTGATGGCGTACGGTGAAACAGGCCACCGCAGCGCGGTCCTGATCGCGTCGCGCATTTCCGGCCGGGAGAATGGCGAGCAGATCGCCGATCTGTGCACGGCGACGATTCGCGCGGTGGCGCAAGGTGTGGTCGGCATCGCCTTCATCCAGATGCTGCTGATCGGCGTCGCGTTCATCGTGATGGGTATTCCGGGCGCGGGACTGCTCGCGCTCGCCGTGCTGCTGATCGGCATCATGCAGTTGCCGGCCACGCTGATCACGGTCCCGGTGATCATTTTCGTGATCGTCACCGAGGGCGTCAGCGCGGCGACCATCGTGTTCTCGATCTACGTGTTCGTCGCGGGCCTGGCCGACAACGTACTCAAACCTTTGCTGCTCGGGCGGGGTGTCGCGGTGCCGATGCCGGTCGTGCTGATTGGCGCGCTCGGCGGCATGGTGACGGGCGGCGTGATCGGACTGTTTATCGGGCCCGTGATGCTCGCGGTGGGATATCAGCTGTTCTGGCGCTGGGTCAGAGATCAGCCGCAAGCCGAACCGGTACAACAACAGAAGCAGCCTTGAAGCTGCGGGGACGGCGCCGTGTCGCCTTTAACGCACCCCTACGCGATGGCGATCCTGCTAGGCGCAGCGTGCGCCGTCGAAGGCCTGAGCGGATGCATGCGGGTAGGGCCCGACTTTCAGCCGCAGCGCGAGCCGTGGAGCGAGCAGTGGAGCAGCACGTCGCTCGAACAGGTCACGCAGCAGGGCGCACAGCCCGACGTGCGGCAGTGGTGGGAAATCTTCGGCGACCGCAATCTCGAAGCGCTGATCGCGCAAGCCGATGCCAACAATGGCGACCTGAAGATCGCCGGGTTGCGCGTACTCGAGGCGCGCGCGCAACTGGGCATCGCGCTGGCGGGACGCTACCCGCAGGTGCAAACGGTGAACGCCGATCTGCTGTATTCGGCGCAAAAGCGCTCGGATGGCTTCAATCCGCGCTCGGGCCAGTTCTTCCAGTATGGCGCGGGCTTCAGCATCGGTTGGGAGCTCGACTTCTGGGGGCGCTTCAGCCGCGCGATCGAATCGGCCGATGCCGCATTCTTTGCTGCGCAGGCCAATCGCGATGCGACGCTGGTGCTGTTGCACGCGCAGGTTGCCGATACCTATTTCACGCTGCGCACTGCTGAGGCGCAACTGCGCATCGCGCGCGAGAACGCGCAGTTGCAAAAGCGCAGCTACGAGATCACGCAGAAGCTGTTCAAAAGCGGCGAAACCGACGAGCTGGATTTCCAGCAGGCGCGAACGCAATACCTGGGTACGCTGAGCAGCATCCCCAGCCTCGAAAGCCAGATCGCGCTGTCGCGTCATGCGTTGTCCGTGCTGATCGGCCGGCCGCCCGGGCCGTTGCCGGAACTCGATCTGCAGTCGGGCAGAGAGGGCGTGGTACCGCTGGTTAGCCATGCGGTGCTGCAGGATGTGCCCGCCGATCTGCTGCTGCGGCGCCCCGACGTGCGCGCCGCCGAGTATCAGATCGCCGCGCAGTCGGCACAGATCGGCGTGGCGCTGGCCGATCTGTATCCGTCGGTGTCGTTGCTCGGGTCGCTCGCATGGAGCGCGAGTTCGCTGACCGGCTCGCCGAACACGCTCGCGGTGATCGCCGGCCCAAGCGTGACGTGGAACGTGTTCGATCACGGCCGGATCACCAACAACGTGCGCGTGCAGGACGCCCGCTTGCAGCAGCTGACCGTCGCGTATCAGAACGCCGTGCGCGAGGCGGCGCGCGAGGCCGATGACGCCGCCACCGCGTTGCTCGCCGCATTGCAGCGCGACACGATCCTGAACGACGCACAAGGCGCCGCGCGGCGTTCGCTGACGCTCGCCAATACGATCTATCGCGAAGGCTATTCCGACTTCCAGCGCGTGCTCGATGCGCAGCGCGCGCTGTTCGCGCAGCAGGACGCGTATATCGTCAATCGCAGCAATGTGGTGGGCAGTCTGGTCGCGCTGTACAAGGCGCTGGGTGGCGGCTGGGATACCGGCACGCCGCTGGTCGATCCTGCCACCCGCGCGCAGATGCAGCGACGCACCGACTGGGGCGACCTGCTGGACGAGCCGCGCACGACACCGGCTGCCGTGCTGCCGCCCGAAGGTGCGTCCCGATGAGCGACCCGCGCGAACCGTCCGACGCCGCGCAGGCACCGGCAAGCGCACCGGCACCGCCACCCGCAGCGGCGCCGGCCGCCGATCCGTCGCGCCGACCGGTGCAGTGGGTGATCGCTGTGATCGCCGTCAGTCTCGTCTGGTATCTGCTCGCCGACCGCTTTACGCCTTATACGCAACAGGCGCGCGTGCAGGCTTACGTCGTAGCAGTCGCGGCGGAAGTATCGGGTCGTGTGACGCGGGTGTTCATTCACAACAATCAGGAGGTCAATGCGGGCGACGTGCTGTTCGAAGTCGACAGCGAGTCGTACCGGATCGCCGTGGATCGCGCGCGTGCCGAGCTGGAGTCCACGCGCCGGCAAGTCGGCGCCAGCACGGCCGGCATCGATGCGGCGCGCGCATCGCTGCGCGCGGCCGTTGCCAACGAGGTCAAGACGCGCCAGGACAGCGAGCGCCTCGAACGGCTGTACCGCGAGGACGAAGGCACGGTCTCGCTGCGCCGGCTCGAAGTGGCGCGCGCGTCGCACGAGCAGGCGCAAAGCCAGGTGGCCGCCGCGCAGGCCGAAGTGGTGCGCGCCCGCGAACAGCAGGGCGGCAGCGACACGGACAACGCGCAGCTGCGCAGCGCGGCCGCCGCGCTCGAAAAGGCGGAACTCGATCTGGCCAATACGCGGGTCCGGGCGCGCACCGGCGGCGTCGTCACCGATCTGCGCACCGAAGTCGGCCAGTTCACCGCGGCCGGCAATCCGGTGATGACGCTGATCGCGATCCGCGACGTGTGGGTCAGCGCGGATATGACCGAGAACAATCTCGGCCGTCTGCAGCCCGGCACGCCGGTGGAGATCGGGCTGGATGCGTTGCCCGGCGAAGTGTTCCGCGGGCGCATCCGCAGTATCGGCTATGGCGTCAGCGTCGGCCAGAGCACGCCGCCCGGCAGTCTGCCCACCGTGCAGAACAGCCGCGACTGGCTGCGTCCCGCGCAACGCTTCCCGGTGATCGTCGAGTTCGATGCCGACGAACGTGCGCGCCTGCACAACATCCGGGTAGGCGGGCAGGCTGAGGTGATGGCCTTTCCGAGTCGGGGCAATCCGCTCAATCCGTTGGGCCGCGCGTTCCTGCGCGCGATGAGTTGGGTCGCGTACCTTTATTGAACGGGCACCTATGGCAACCACGACCAACAGGCTCGCGCTATCCAGCCGGCGCACACTGCGCGTGGCGCTCGGCACCGCGCTGTGCGTCGCGCTCAGCTTCGCGCTGGATCTGCCGATCCCGGTCATCGCACCGGCCTTTGCGCTGTTTCTGCTGGCGACGCAGAGCCGGCCGCTGTCGTTCAAGGCGGGCATCGCGCTCGCGCTGGTGGTGGCGGCGACCACCGGCAGCGGGCTGCTGCTGGTGCCGCTGCTGCGCTACTACGCGCTGGGCGGCGTGGCGATCGTCGCGCTGTTGCTGTTCGTCGCGTTTCGCTACGGACTGCGCGGCGGCAACAATCTGGTCGCGACTTTTTTCGTGGCGGGCGTGACCATGGTGTCCGCTGCGGGGACCGCCGACTTTCAGTTCGGCACCACGGTGGTCGGCGCGCTGGTGAAGGGGCTTCTGCTGGCACTGCTGGTCACCGGCTTGGTTCACCTGCTGTTTCCCGAACCCGCGCGTGCTCGGCCGCAGCCTGCCGCGGCTCCGCTGTCCGCGCCACAGGCGGCGCGCATCGCCGTGCGCGCGGCGCTGGTGGTCATGCCGGCGTGGCTGTTCGCGATGTCGGATCCGGCGACCTACATGCCGATCATCATGAAGTCCGTCAGTCTCGGCAGACAGAGCTGTACCGTGACGGCCCGCAACGCCGCGCGCGAACTGGTCGGCTCGACGCTGTTCGGCGGTCTGCTGGCGATTGCGCTGTGGTTTGCGCTCAGACTGTTCGTGCACCTGTGGATGTTCTTCCTGTGGACGCTGCTCTTCGTGCTGCTGGTAGAGGGCACGCTCAACGGCATCGGCCGCGCGTGGTACTCGGCCAGCTTCCGGCTGAACAGCCTCGTCACGATGATCATTCTGCTCGGCCAGTCAGTGCAGGACAGCGCGGCGGGAAAGGACGTGTACAGTGCGTTCGCGGTGCGCATGGGCCTGTTTCTGGCCGTCACGATCTACGCATGGCTGATGCTGACCTTGCTCGACCGGCGCGGCGTCGCCGAAAACGGGTGACCCATGCCGACCACACGCGCCTTTCGCATGCTTAAGCCGCGTCGTGTGCGGCATGGGTGGCTTGCCCTCGTTGCGCTGGTCTGGGCGCTGCTGCCGTGCCTGGCCGCCGCGCAAGGCGCGACCGTGGTCGGCGGCAATGTGAAGCGGCATGCCGATGCGGTGCTGGCGGTCATGAGCTACACCACGGTGCCCGATGTGACGACCAGCAACCTGTCGGTCAATAACGGCACCACCGGCAACCCCGGCTTCGGTCAGACGCAGTTCGGCGGCGGATTTACGCTCAGCAAGTCGTTTCCGCTGTATCTCGAGGGCACACTGGCATACAGCCGCTACGATCCGATTTTCGTCGCTTCGGACGGCACCGAGCAGCGTGCGGTGCCGACCCGCTGGAATACCTTCAGCGGCACCGTAGGCATCGGCTGGGATTTCCGCATCACGAACGAACTGGTGCTCCGGCCGATTCTGAACGGTACGATCGGACGCGTGTCGAGCGATCTGAAAGTGGGGCAGTCGATCTTCAATCAGGTGACCGACAGCAACCTGGAGTTTCTGCAGAATGGTTCGCTCGATGCGTACGGCTATGGCGGTTCGCTGGTGCTCGACTACGAGCACTACCGCGAGAACTACGAAATCGACGCCGAGCTGCGCGCGACCGATATCTATCTGCGCAGCTTCGGCGGCTCGTCCGAGGCCGTGCAGGGTTCGGCGGCCGCGCAGCAGGTGAGCCTGTGGACCCGCTGGCGTGCGCCAACCGGCTGGCACGCGCTGGACCGGCCGGTCCGTTACGTGCTCGAAGCCGCTTACTCGCATTACTTCGGCGATAGCGCCGGGGTGCTCGGTTTCAACGATCTGACCTCGCTCGGCGTCGGTCTTGAACTCGACAGCAGCCAATATCCGATTATCGTCACACGCACGCGCGCGATGGTGCGTTACGTGTTCGGACACAACGTGCACGGCGTGTCGTTCGGCTTTGCGATGAGCTTCTGATCGACCAGCCTGAAGCGGCTTGTGAGCGTCAATCCAGCGCTTGCGCAAACGACTTCAGGTACTTCATGCCGGTATCGGCCATGATCGTCACGACGGTCGCATCCGGGCCGAGCCGTTGCGCGAGGCGCAGCGCTCCGGTCACATTGGCGCCGGTGGAGGTGCCGCAAAACAGGCCTTCTTCGGCTGCCAGCCGGAATGCCATGGCGCGCGCTTCGTCGGTAGAGACGCGCTCGAGTTCGTCGGCAATTCCGCTGTGCCACAGCGGCACCACATAGCCCGCGCCGATCCCGTCGATCTTGTGCGCGCCGCTCGGACCGCCCGACAGTACCGCCGACTCCGCCGGTTCCACGCCGACTACGCGGATGCCCGCATCGTGCTCGCGCAAACGCTGCGACAGCCCGCGCAGCGACGCGCTGGTACCGACACTGCCGACCAGGCCGTCGATGCAGCCGCCGGTTTGATCCCAGATTTCATCGGCCATTTTCGTATAGGCGGCGAGCTGATCGGTATTTTCCATCTGCGCGGTGATGTACGCGCCTGTCTGGTCCGCGATCCGATGCGCTTCGCGAATCATGTCGCGGGTCAGCTTCTCGGTCTGCTTGCCATTGTCGCTGGGAATCAGCGTCAACCTGGCGCCGAGCAGACGCATGTGATCGAGCTTCTCTTTCGAAAAGGCATCGGACGACACCAGATGCAGCGGATGCCGTTTCACCGAACACACCAGCGCTAGCGACACACCGGTGCTGCCGCCGGTGTATTCGACCACGGCGCCGCCGGGCTTGAGCCGGCCGTCGCGTTCGGGCGCTTCGATCATCGCCAGCGCGATGCGGTCTTTCATGCTGCCAGTGGGGTTCTGGCTTTCCAGCTTGAGCAGAATCCGCGCGCCGTTGGCGGGCGCGACATGACGTAACTGCAATAGCGACGTGTTGCCGATCGTGTCGAGAATGGTGCTGGGGGAGAGATTCATCGAGGTTCTCGCAATGGGGGTGAGCGATTTGCGGTGGCGCGCGACTGGCCCGCGCGAGCGATTCGCGTGATCAGGCTGCGCAGCCGGGCCGTGAAACCAGCCTTGAAACCAGGCCGCGAAACCAGGCCGCGAAACCAGGTCGCGAAACTAGGTCGCGTGACCGAGCAAGGCGGTCGCGAATACCAGCGTCGCGCCGAAGCCGGCCGCAAACGCGACCGTGCGCACCACCGGAATACCCGCCGTATAGACGACGTAATGAACCAGCCGCGCCACCAGATAAAGCTTGGCCGCAAACACGGTGGCCGGCGTGCTGACGTCGGTGAGCGCGCAGATCAGCACGAGCGGTGCAAACACCACGAAATTCTCGATGGCGTTCGTGTGTGCGCGCCACGCGCGCTCGGCCCAGGCCGGATCGGCCGGATACGTGGGACTGGGGTTGTTCAGCGTCGCCGGCAAACCGCGCGTGACGATTCGGGCCGCCATGTAGGGGATCCACATCAGCAGCGTCGCGCTTGCCGTGAGCGTCAGCAGATAGAGTTCGGCGGTGAGTTTCATGGGCGCAAGTTCCGGTCGACTGAAGGTGCCGGCGCGTGCTGCCGGCGCCGGGATTGCTTCGCAGTCTAGACGCGGGGGCGGTTGCGCACTATAGTCACAAACGACATTAATAGTGACATTTACGACAATCGCGCGTGATGAAGCTCGTCCTTCTCGTCTTCGATGAAGTGTTCGATACCGGCATGACGGTGTTGCTCGACACCTTTGCTACGGCGAACGAACTGGCGGCCGCGCAGGGGTTTGCTGCTGCGCCATTCGACGTCACGCTGGTCGGGCCGCGGCGGCGCATCCGCACCGGCATGGGTTTGTCGGTATCGGTCGAGCCACTGGACGCGGTGCCGCGGCCCGACTGGGTCGTCGTGCCGGCGCTGAACGCGAAGCAGCCTGAGCGGCTCGCGCAAGCGCTGCGCCGTGCCGATGTGCAGCATGCGCTGAGTCAGCTACGCGACTGGCACGACGCCGGGATCAACGTCGCGGCGGCGTGCATCGGCACTTTCGTGCTTGCCGAGGCGGGGATTCTGGATCATCGGGAAGCCACCACGACGTGGTCGCTTGCGCCGTTTTTCCGGCAGCGCTATCCGGCGGTCAAGCTGGACGATTCGCGGATGATCGTCGAGTCGGGCACTGTCGTCACGGCAGGCGCGGCGATGGGGCATATGGATCTGGCGATGTCGCTGGTGCGCCACGCGGCACCCGAACTCGCCACGCTGGTCGCGCGGCTGTTGCTGATCGACCGGCGTTCGTCGCAGGGGCAGTACGTGGTGCCCGAATTTCTCGCGCACACCGATCCGCTGATCTCGAAGTTCGAAAAATGGGCACACGAACATCTGTCCAGCGGCTTTTCGCTGGCCGATGCGGCCAGTGCGCTATCGGTTCACTCGCGAACCCTGCAGCGCCGGATGGAAGCTGTGCTCGGCAAATCGCCGCTGGAGTTCTTCCAGGCGTTGCGCATCGAGCGCGCGCGGCAACTCGTTGCCGAAGGATGCGACCTCGAGACGATTGCGGGTGAGGTGGGCTATGCCGACTCGGCGACCGTGCGTCGGCTATTGCGCCGCAAGCTCGGCCGAGGCGTGCGCGAACTGCGTTCGGAGATGATGTGGCCGGCGCGATTATCCGGGGCGGCCGCGGCTGAACACGGAGGCGAGCGTTGACACCATCAGTGCCGACAACACGAAACTTGCGACCAGCAGCACGCCGGTGACTACGCTCGTATCGCCGTCTACCCCGACTGCGCCGAACAGCGGAAACAGCGGCTGTAACGCGGCATAGCCGTTTTCGCTGTAAAGCCAGGCCGGTATCGCATCCGTGCGCGCGAGCAACAGGAACATCGGCAAGGTGAGAAGCGCGGCAAGCGCAATGCGCAGCAGAATCCTCATCGCACGGTCTCCGTTTCGAAGTCGCTACATCCGCAATGTACTCCGGTCTTTGCCACGCGCTGAATTGAACGCCCGTTCTTTTCTGTGTATGCTGCATGCTCACCGAACGAATGACGGACAATGACCGCCGCAGTCCGAAGCGGGTTCGACCGCGAATCGAAGCGGCACGCGCTATGCGCCGCACATTGCAGGGAGACAGGCAGATGGCAGTCGACTACACGACCGAAGACGGCGTCGCCGTCATCACGCTGAACAATCCGCCGGTCAACGGCCTCGGGCTCGCGACGCGCAGCGGCATCGTCGCGGGCCTCGAGCGCGCGCAGCGCGACCCGGCCGTGCGCGCGATCGTGCTGACCGGCGCCGGCAAGGCCTTTTGCGGCGGCGCCGACATCACCGAATTCAATACACCGAAAGCGACCCAGGAACCGACGCTCGGCACCGTCATCAAGGTGCTCGAAGCCAGCGCGAAGCCGGTGGTCGCGGCCGTGCACAGCGTTGCAATGGGCGGCGGACTCGAACTGGCACTCGGCGCGCACTACCGGATCGCCGCGCGCGGCGCGCAGATCGCGCTGCCGGAAGTGAAGCTCGGCCTGCTGCCGGGCGCGGGCGGCACGCAGCGGCTGCCGCGCGCGATCGGCCTCGAAGCCGCGTTGAACATGATCGTGTCGGGCAGCACGGTGCCGTCCGAACAGTTCGCCGGCGCGGGCCTGTTCGATGAAATCGTCGAAGCCGATCTGATGCCGGCGGCGCTGGCGTTCGCGCGCCGCGTCGCCGCCCAGCCGGGTCCGCATCCGAAAGTGCGCGAGCGCGGTATCGCGCATCCGAATGCCGCCGGCTTTCTGCAGTTCGCGCGCAACAGCGTTGCCGCGGCCGCGAAGCATTTCCCGGCGCCGCATAAATGCATCGATGCGATCGAAAGAGGCGTGCTGAAGGGCTTCGACGAGGGCCTCGCATTCGAGCGCGAATGTTTCGTCGCGCTGGTGCAAACGCCGGAGAGCCGCGCGCTGCGGCACGCGTTCTTCGGCGAACGCGCGGCAGGCAAGATCGCCGACGTGCCGGCCGATACGCCGCTGCGCGAGATCCGCGAGGTCGCCGTAATCGGCGCAGGCACGATGGGCGGCGGCATCGCGATGAACTTCGTCAACGCCGGCTTGCCCGTCACGCTGGTCGAAACCACGCAGCAGGCGCTGGACCGCGGCCTCGCGACGATCCGCAAGAATTACGACGCGACTGTCAAAAAAGGCCGGCTGAGCGCCGATGCGGTCGACGCACGCATGGCATTGATCAAACCCAGCCTGTCGTACGACGACGTGCGGCAAGCGGACCTGATCGTCGAAGCGGTGTTCGAAGAACTCGGCGTCAAGGAGCAGGTATTTCGCCGCCTCGACGGTATCGCGAAAGCGGGCGCGATCCTCGCGTCGAATACGTCGACGCTGGATCTGAACCGTATCGCCGGCTTTACGCAGCGGCCGCAGGACGTGGTCGGCCTGCATTTCTTCAGCCCGGCGAACGTGATGAAACTGCTCGAAGTGGTGCGCGGCGAGCACACCGCGAAAGACGTGCTTGCCACCGTGATGAAGCTGGCAAAAAAAATCAAAAAGACCGCGGTGGTCGCGGGCGTCTGCGACGGCTTTATCGGCAACCGGATGATCGAACAGTACATTCGCCAGTCGCTGTTTATGGTCGAGGAAGGCGCGCTGCCCGCGCAGATCGACCGCGCGATCGAAGCATTCGGCTTCGCGATGGGACCGTTCCGTATGAGCGACCTGGCCGGCAACGATATCGGCTGGGCGATCCGCAAGCGACGCCGCGCCGAACATCCGGCGTTCCGCTATCCGACCATTGCCGACCGCCTGTGCGAACTGGGCCGCTTTGGCCAGAAGACCGGCGGCGGCTGG
>DATLOW010000123.1:0-8593 GCA_035536055.1 Paraburkholderia sp.
TGCACGGGTGCGCCTTCAGATCGCCGGGCGTACGCGGTACCGGATGCTGCGCGAAGTACGCGGCACTGCCCACCACCGCGAAGCGCAGCGAACCGCCGAACGGCACCGCGATCATGTCTTGCGGCACGCTTTCGGCGAGCCGGATACCGGCATCGAAGCCCTCGACGACGATATCGATCAGCCGCCCTTCAGTGACGATGTCGAGCTTGACGTCCGGATAACGCCGCGTGAATTCGATAAAGACCGGCATTGCATAGCGCGCGGCGCCCACCGACGTATTGATGCGCAGCGTGCCGGACGGTTTGTCGCGATAGCTGCCCGCCTGCTCCAGCGCGGCGCGGATCGACGATAACGCCGGCGCGACGCTGTCGACGAACTGCGCGCCGGCTTCGGTCAGCGCGACACTGCGCGTCGTGCGATTGAACAGCCGCACGCCGATGCGCGCCTCGAGCGCGGCGACCGCGTGACTCAACGCCGATCTCGACACGCCCAGTTCGGTGGCTGCCGCGCGGAAGCTGCGCTGCCGCGCGACTGCCAGCACCGCTTCGAGTTCGCTGAGGCCTGAAGTTGCCATTGTCCTAAATCGCTCACCAAGTCGTGTTGGATTATACGGCTAGTCAATCCAACGCCCGGCGGCTAAGGTTAGACGGAAAACGCATTTCTCAGGAGCAACGATGCAACGTATCGACACGATCTATATCGACGGCGCGTTTGTCGCGCCGCACGGCACCGAACTGTTCGACCTGTTCAACCCGGCTACCGAACAGGTGATCGGCCAGGTGCAACTCGCCGACGAGCACGACGCGCAGCGGGCAATCGCCGCCGCGAAGCGCGCCTTCGCCACGTATTCGCGTACCGGCAAGAGCGAACGGCTCGACTTGCTGGAAAGCATGGCAAGCGCGGTCGAAGCGCGCGAAGACGATCTGTACGAAGCGATCATCGACGAATACGGCTCACCGGTTTCGCGTGCGCGCTGGATGGCGAAATACGCAGCGAGCGCGATCCGCGAAGCGGCGAAAGTGCTGCGGCAATACGATTTCACGCGACGCATCAACGCAAGCGACGTGGTGATGCAGCCGGTGGGCGTCGCCGGCTTGATCACGCCGTGGAATGCGAACGCGCACTTCATCAGCAACAAGCTTGCAACCGCGATGGCAGCCGGCTGCACCGCGGTGATCAAGCCGAGCGAGATGAGCGCGATCCAGACGCAGATCGTGACCGAAGCGCTGCATGAAGCCGGCGTGCCGAACGGCGTGTTCAACATCGTCACGGGGCGTGGCGATCCGGTCGGCGCGACGATCAGCGCACATCCGGACGTCGCGAAGATCTCGTTCACCGGCTCGACGGCGGTCGGCAAATCGATCCTGCGCGCGGGTGCGGAGACGCTGAAGCGCGTCACACTCGAACTAGGCGGCAAGTCGCCGTTCATCGTGCTCGACGACGCGGACTTCGCCGAAGCCGTACCGCTTGCGCTGCAAGCCGGCTTTATGAACAACGGGCAGGCATGCATCGCCGGCACGCGGATTCTGGTGCCGCAAGCGCGGCTCGTCGATTTCGAGACGCAGTTGTGCCAACTGGTCGAACGGACGCAGTCGGGCGCGCCGCGCGATCCGGCGACGGTGATCGGGCCGATGGTCAGCGAAAAGCAATGGCAGCGCGTGCAGCGGTATATCCGCATCGGCATCGACGAAGGCGCACGCCTTTTGACCGGCGGCGAAGGACGGCCGGCGGGGCTCGAGTCCGGCTGGTTCGTGCGGCCGACCGTGTTCAGCGACGTGCGCAACGACATGACGATCGCCCGCGAGGAAATCTTCGGGCCGGTGCTGTCGATCATCGCGTACCGCGATCTGGACGAAGCGATCGCGATCGCCAACGACACGACTTACGGACTGCAGGCTTATGTGGCATCGGCGAACCCGGCGCGGGCGCGCGACGTGGCGGCGCGCATCGACGCTGGCCGCGTGATGATCAACGGGCTGACGCACGATCCTGCGGTGCCGTTCGGCGGGTTCAAACAGTCGGGGCTCGGCAGGGAATACGGTACGCAGGGGCTGGAGGCGTTCCTGGAACCGAAGGCGCTGATGGGGGTGGTGTGAGAGTAGCCCCCCATCCAACCTCAAAACCGATACGTCACGCCCACCTTCACGATCGGATAAAACCGCAGCTTGTCCGCCTTGTCCTGCAGCTCTTTCTCTTCCGCATCCACGTTCTCCTGCCCCGCTTCGGCAACGATGTTCGCCGGCACGTCAAAGTCCACGTGCGGCCGGCCATACGCGACACCTGCGTCGAAGAACATCGAGAAGCCCTTGGTCGCGACCGGCGTATGCCCGAAGCCGATACCCACATACGGCCGCACCGCCGGGAAGCGCGCTGTCGCATGAATCGTTTCGCCGAGCGTCGACACCTGCACGCCGTTGATCGTGTAAGTGCCGGTCGCGCTGGTCGCGTCGGCGTCGATCGAATCGCGGCCGAGCAGCGCGCCGACCGTCAGCCGGAACGGCACGCTCTGCGGCGCCGGGAAGAAGTCGAAGTAAATTCCGCCGTGCAGGATCTTCGCCTTCGCGTCGTAGTCCAGGTCGCCGCTCGAAAAGCTGTGCGAAAACGTAATGCCGTTCACTTCGCCGCGCGCCGTAAAGTGCGTGCCGAGCGGCTCCCCAAGACCCATGCCGACGCCTTCCGTACCGACCTGCCCGTAGATTTCATGCGCCTGTGCCAGCGCGGGCGCCGACATTGCGGCCAGCCCGGCGAGGCAGGCGGCCAACAGCCTGTTCATTATTGAGATTCCCTTTTGATGTAGCGCGACGGTGGAGTGGGACCGGCTTGTGTCGCCTGTTTCGATGCATGCGTAACGCATCGAACATGCGGCCGGCCATGCTCGTTTACGTCGCGCGCGGGGGAATCTTTAACCGCATAAACTTTTTTTCTTCTTAAAAATTAGTGACATAAACGCGCAAACGATTCACTCAGCTAATACTGCGTGTCGTGCGCGCGATCGCTTGCGGCGGCTGACCGAACGCGCGCAAAAAAGCCCGCCGCATGCGCTCGCGGTCGCCGAAGCCCGTTTCGCGCGCCACCGCATCGACGCCGTGCCGGCCCGTTTCGAGCATCAGCCGCGCGGCCTCCACACGCAGCCGCTCGACCGCTTTCGCCGGGGTCTGCCCGGTCTCCGCGCGGAAAGCGCGCGTGAACTGCCGCGGGCTCAGATGGGCGGCATTCGCGAGCTCGTCGACCGACAGTTCCGCATGCAGGTTCTGTCGCGCGTAGTTCAGCGCGCTCTGAATGCGATCGGATTTCGGCTCGAGATCGAGCAGCGCCGAAAACTGCGACTGTCCGCCGGCGCGCCGGTGATACACCACCAGTTGCCGCGCAACCAGGCGCGCGATGTCTCGCCCGGCGTCCTTCTCGACCAGTGCGAGCGCCAGATCGATGCAAGCGCTCATGCCCGCCGAGGTCCACACATTCTCGTCGCTGATGAAAATCCGGTCTTCCTCGACTTTGATCTCCGGATAGTCGTGCCGCATCTTATCGGCGAACAGCCAGTGCGTGGTCGCCCGGCGGCCGTCCAGCAAGCCCGCCGCCGCCAGGTTGAAGGCGCCCGTACAGGTCGAACCGACCCGCCGCACGCGCGGCGCCATGCGCCGCAAGTAGTCGATCAGACCGGGCGTCGAAAGCTGCGCCTCGTTGTCGCCGACCACCAGCAACGTGTCGAACGCAGCTTCGTCGAACGGCAGCGTCGTGACGCCGTACCCCGACGATCCCTGCACTGTCCCGCCATGCTCCGACAGCAGCACCAACTCGTAGAGCGGCTCGCCCGCTGCCTTGTTGGCAAACTCGAATACCGTCAGCACCGCCAGACTCATCATCTGGAAGCCCGGAAACAACACGATTCCCAAGCGCAACATGGGGTTCTCCGTTGATGTCTTAAAAAGTGGCATATACGACATTGCCGCCATGTGAGTATGCACCTAATCTTCGGGTCATGCAGCGACGCATCGCCGCTTACTCACGAAACCCGATTAGGAGAATCACATGTCGAACGCATCCAAAGGCACGGCCGTCGTTACCGGCGCATCCACTGGCATCGGCGCGATCTACGCGCAACGTCTCGCGCAGCGCGGCTACGACCTGATCGTCGTGGCGCGCAACCGTGCGCGTCTCGAAAAGCTGGCCACCCGCATCAGCGACGAAACCGGCCGCTCGGTCGAAATCGTCACCGCCGATCTCGGCAAGGACGAAGACATCCGCCGCGTCGAAGCCGTGCTGCGCAACGATGCGAGCATCACCGCGCTGGTCAACAACGCCGGCATCGGCGCGGCGCTGCCGCTGCTGAACTCGGACGTCGACACGATGGAAGCGATGATCAAGCTGAACGTCGTCGCGCTGACCCGCCTGACCTACGCGGTGGTGCCCGGCCTGGTGGCGCGCGGCGGCGGCACGATCATCAATATCGCGTCGATTGCGGGCGTGGCGCCGGAAATTCTGAACGGCGTGTATGGCGGCAGCAAATCGTTCGTGGTCGCGTTCACGCAGTCGCTGCGCCACGAACTCGCCGACAAGGGCGTGCGCGTGCAAGCCGTGCTGCCGGGCGCAACGCGCACCGAGTTCTGGGACGTGGCCGGCCAGCCGGTCGAGAATCTTCCGGAACAGATCGTGATGGATGCCGCAGATATGGTCGACGCGGCGCTCGCAGGCTTCGATCAGGGCGAAACGATCACGGTCCCGTCGCTGCCTGACGTCGAGGACTGGAACCGGTTCGAAGCTGCGCGCCAGGCGCTGATGCCGAACCTGTCGCGCAGCCAGCCGGCTGAGCGCTTTCAGGTGAAGAGCGCGGCGTAACGGGGTGTGGCGGGGGCTGCGGCCGGGGCGCGGTCACGCGCGCGACACAAGCGCCGCCACCCCGGCGCGACGCAGAAGCAAAACGAACCGGCCATCGGCGGCGCCGCCGCAATTGCGGCGACACAGCGATGGCCGGTTTTTCCAGCGTGCATCAAGTGATGATCAATTGAACACGTTTCCCCCGGCCGGCGCAGCGCATACCGTTCATCGCGCGCGTCTGTTAGCTCGCTAGCGCCTTCAGTTGCTCGAACAACGAATCCGGGATCTCGATTCCATCGCGCGCCGCCGCCTCGGCCAACGCGCGCCGGCGCTGCCCCGGTAAACGCACGTCAGGGTCCTGCAGCATGCACTCGACCAGCGCGTCGACCCGCGCCAGATACATGTCGTTGCCCGCCAGCGCGCCCGGATCGACCGCCCAGAACAGATGGCCGATGCGCGAGCGCTCGCCTTCCTCGGTCAGGAACGAACCCGCTTCGTAACCGAAGTTCGCGCCCGCCAGCGACGCCGCCAGCAGTTCGACCATCAGCGCAAGCATGGCTCCCTTGGCACCGCCGAACGGCAGCATCATGCCGTCGAGCGCGGCCTTCGCATCGGTGGTCGGCGCCCCGTCGTGCGTGGTGGCCCAGCCTTCCGGAATCGGCTTGCCCTCGCGCGCGGCGACCATGATCTTGCCGCGCGCCACCTGCGACAGCGACAGGTCGATCAGCAACGGCTCGGCATTGCGGCGCGGAAACACGGCCGCGATCGGATTGGTGCCGAACAGTGCATGTCGGCCGCCCCATGCCGGCATCGCGGCCGGCGAATTGCTGAACGCGAGACCGACCATGCCCGCTGCACCGATCGCTTCGAGGTGGTAAGCGCCGACGCCGAAGTGATGGCTGCGCGTGACGCTCGCCACTGCGCTGCCGTTTTCGCGCGCCCGTTCGATGATCGTTTCGACCGCCAAGGCACACGCCGGAAACGCCAGTCCGTCCGCCGCGTCGACCAGCACGGCGGCGTTGCGCGATGCCGCGATCGCGGGCCGCGCCTGCGGATCGACCCGGCCGTTGCGCAATTGCGCCAGATACATCGGCAGACGTGCGACGCCGTGCGACGACAGTCCGCACGCATCCGCGTAAATCAACGCACGTGCGGTAGCGACCGCGGTTTCATGCAGCGCGCCGGCGCGCTTTACCGCGTTGGTTGCAAGCGCAAGCAGTTCATCGGGTAACACACGCGTCATTACAAAACTTTCCTTGTTCGGTTGCGGCCGGGCGCGCGGCTTGCCCGTTGCCCGGCCAATGCGATTACTTGCGGGCCAACGCAGGCGGCGTACCGCGCTCCATCTCGCCGGCCTGCGCTTGCGGTTGATCTTCGTCCAGCACGTCTTCGGGCGGCGCCGCGAGGAATTCGCGCGCGGCGCGCGCATCGAACGCCCCTTCCCAGCGCGCGATGACAATCGTCGCCACCGCATTGCCGATCATGTTGACGATCGCACGAATCTCGTTCAACACGCGGTCGATGCCGAGAATCAGCGTGATGCCGGCCACCGGAATGATATTGTGCGTCGACAGTGTAGCGGTCAGCGCGACCAGCGCGGCACCCGCCACGCCGGCGCCGCCCTTCGACGTGATCATCAGCACCGCCAGCAGGCCGAGTTGCTGCAGCAGCGTCAGGTGCGTGTTGGTGGCCTGCGCGATGAACAGCGAGGTCATCGTCAGATAGATGGCCGCGCCGTCGAGATTGAATGAATAACCAGTGGGTAGCACGAGGCCGACCACCGTTTTCGGGCAGCCGAGCCGCTCGAGCTTTTCCATCAGACGCGGCAGCACCGATTCGGTGGTCGACGTGCCGAGCACGATCAGCAGTTCCTCGCGCAGGTATTTGAGCAGCGGCCACAGCCCGATGCCGGCCCAGCGGCACACCGAGCCGAGCACGACGACGATGAACAGAATGCTCGTCACGTAGAAGCAGACGATCAGCAGGCCCAGCTGCTGCAGCGTCGCAATGCCGTATTTGCCGACCGTAAACGCCATCGCGCCGAATGCGCCGAGTGGCGCGAGCCGCATGATCATCTCGACGATGCGCATCAGTGCTTCGCCGCTTTGCTCGATCACGCGCGCGAGAAAACGGCTGCGCCGCGACGTCAACGAAAGCGCAATGCCGAACAGCACGGAAAACAGCAGCACCTGCAGCAGATCGCCGCGCGCAAACGCGCCGACCACCGAGTTCGGCACGATCTGTTCGAGGAAGCTGGTCGACGCCTGCGCGTGCACTTCGGTTACGTAGTGACTGACCGCCTGAGGATCGAGCGTCTTCGGATCGATATTGAGTCCGGCGCCCGGATGCAGCAGATTGGCCACCGCCAGCCCGATCACGAGGGCGACCGTCGTCACCGCCTCGAAATAGAAGATCGTTTTGAAACCGACGCGCCCGACCTGCTTCAGGTTTTCCATCCGCGCAATGCCCACCGATACGGTGCAGAAGATCACCAGCGTGATCAGCATCTTGATCAAACGGATAAAGGTGTCGCCAAGCGGCTTCATTTGTACGCCGAGATCCGGCGCGAAGTGGCCGACCAGAATGCCGGCCGCAAGTCCGATCAGGACCTGCACGTAGAGATGTTTTAGCACGCGCAAGATGGTGTCTCCTCCACTCGCTGCTGCTGACGATGAAACGGACAGCGCGCGCGCAACGCGTGCCGGGCTTGGGCGGCCCTTGTAAGTGTGAGGAACGACGCGTGTCGCGCGCTGTGGCTGATTGGTTGCCGATTGAATCCTGGGCAGGCCGAACCCATCGTGCGCCGCGCTTTGCCGCGCAGCGCACGCCGGTACGCCCGTGCGCGTTACGCGCTTTCGAACAGACGCGTCAGCACGAACTCGCGATGGCCGAGCGCTTCGGCTGCGGTCCAGCGTCCATTGATGGTGGCCATCATCGATTCGAGCAGCTTGTCGCCGGCCTGATCGAGATTCTGCTCGCGCTGCAGCAGGCCCGATACGTCGACGTCGACATGCTCGCTCATCGTGCGCACGGTACGCGGATTCGCGCAGATCTTGATGACCGGTACGATCGGATTGCCGATCACGTTGCCCTGGCCGGTCGGGAAGAAATGCACCGCGAAACCAGACGCCGCGCACAGCGTGACCATTTCAGCCGCCGCCGACGACGAATCCATAAACCACAGGCCCGCATGGGTCGGCTCTTCCGCCTTGTCGAGCACGCCGTCGATCACGCACTTCTTGCCGATCTTCTGGATATTGCCGAGCGCCTTTTCTTCGATCGTCGTCAGGCCGCCGGCGATGTTGCCTTTGGTCGGCTGCGATTCGGACAGATCGTCGGTTTTCCAGCGGTTGATCATGTCCTGATAGCGGTCGAACATGAACTGGAAGCGCTCGCGCACCTTGTCGTTCGCGCAGCGCGCGGCCACCAGCTGCTCACCGCCGGTAAGCTCCGACGTCTCGCCGAACACCAGCGTCGTGCCGAGCCCATACAGCTTGTCGAATGCGTTGCCGACGGTCGGATTCGCACCGCAACCGGAGGTCGTATCCGATTCGCCGCACTTGGTCGACACCCACAGATCGGCGATCGGGCACTCGACGCGCTCGAGCGACGTTGCGTACTGCACCATCTCTTTCGCGGCCTTCGACGCGCGCATGATCGTATCGTGATCGCCGTGCAGTTCGATGCCGAAGCCCATCACCGGCTTGCCGGACTTCGCGATGCCGTCGACCACGCGCTTGGTCCAGCCTTCTTCGATGCCGATCACGACCACCGCCGC
>DATLOW010000124.1:0-9278 GCA_035536055.1 Paraburkholderia sp.
TTCTGCACGCCGGGCTTTGTGATGTCGATGTGGGCGCTGTACAAGAAGCACGGCCACGAATACGCGTGCGCGAACCGCACCGTGCCGAGCCGCGAGCAGGTGGCCAACGCGCTGACCGGCAACCTGTGCCGCTGCACCGGCTACCGGCCGATCATCGATGCCGCATTGCGGATGTTCCAGTTGCCCGCGCCGGCCGCGCCGGTCGATAGCGCAGCGCTGTCGCGCACGCTGCAGACGCTCGAACGCGATGCGACCTTCCACTACGAACATGCCGGCCAGCATTTCGCCGCGCCGCGTGACGTCGCGGCGCTCGCGCAGATCAAAGAGACGCAGCCCGCCACCCGCATCCTCGCCGGCAGCACCGACATCGGCCTGTGGGTGACCAAGCAGATGCGCGAACTGGGCGACATCGTCTACGTCGGCCAGGTCGCCGAACTGCAGAAGATCGAACCCGAAGACGGCTGGCTGCGCATTGGCGCAGGCGTGACGGTCGAAGCCGCCTACGCCGAACTCGCGAAGCACTACCCGGAACTGATCGAAATGTGGCAGCGCTTCGCGTCGCTGCCGATCCGCAACGCCGGCACGCTGGGCGGCAACGTCGCGAACGGCTCGCCGATCGGCGATTCGATGCCGGGCCTGATCGCACTCGGCGCGCACGTTGTGTTGCGCGGCGGCGCGGTCGAACGCGAACTGCCGCTCGAAGACCTGTACCTCGCATATCAGAAGAAGGACATGGCCGAGCATGAATTCGTCGTCGCGGTGAAGGTGCCGATGCGCACTGGCCGGCGCGCCAACCTGCGCTTTCGCACCTACAAGATTTCGAAGCGCTTCGATTCCGACATCTCGGCGGTGTGCGCGGCGTTCTCGTTTATCACGGACGGCGAACTGATCCGCGAGCCGCGCATCGCATTCGGCGGCATGGCCGCCACGCCGAAGCGCGCGAGCCACGCGGAAGCGGTGCTCGCCGACGCCGACTGGCACGAAGCGACCGCGCGGGCCGCGATGCTCGCGCTGGCGAAGGACTACCAGCCGCTCAGCGATATGCGCGCGACCAGCGACTATCGCCTCGAAGCCGCGCAGAACACGCTCTACCGCTTCTGGCTCGAAACCCGGCCGCACGATCCGCTGCCGAAAGCGACGCTCGACGTGCGCGCGGTTGAAGCCGCCGGCGCCGCCCTCTGACCTCACGCCTACGTCTTGGCAATCTCGGACACGGAGAACCGTTCGAATGAACCAGCAAGCCGAACCGTTCCTGAAAGACGCTCAGGAGCTCGCCGAATTCACCCAGGTCCACGTATCGCGCCCGCACGAATCGGCGCATCTGCACGTGAGCGGCCGCGCCACCTACACGGACGACATCCCGGTGGTCGCCGGCACGCTGCACGCGGCGCTCGGTCTGTCGCAGAAGGCCCACGCGAAGATCGTATCGATCTCGTTCGCCAAAGTGCGCGCGACGCCGGGCGTCGTCGCGGTATTGACCGCCGACGATATTCCCGGCCACAACGATTGCGCACCGATCGTCAAAGGCGACGATCCGATTCTGGCGGACGGCATCGTGCAGTACGTCGGTCAGCCGATGTTTATCGTGGTCGCGACTTCGCACGACGTGGCGCGCCTCGCCGCGCGGCGCGCTGAGGTGGTCTACGAGGAACTGCCCGCGGTGTTGACCGCGCAACAGGCGCGCGCCGCCAACCAGAGCGTGATTCCGCCGCTGAAGCTGGCGCGCGGCGAAGCCGGCACGAAGATCGCGCGCGCCGCGCATCGCGTCGCCGGTGAAATGCTGCTCGGCGGCCAGGAGCAGTTCTATCTGGAAGGGCAGATCTCGTACGCGGTGCCGAAAGACGACGAAGGCATGCACGTGTGGTGCTCGACGCAGCACCCGACCGAAATGCAGCATCTGGTCGCGCACGTGCTGAACGTCGCGTCGCACAACGTGCTGGTCGAATGCCGGCGGATGGGCGGCGGCTTCGGCGGCAAGGAGTCGCAATCGGGACTGTTCGCGTGCTGCGCGGCGCTGGCCGCATGGAAACTGTTGTGCCCGGTCAAGCTGCGCCCGGACCGCGACGACGACATGATGATCACCGGCAAGCGTCACGATTTTCACTACACGTACGAGGCCGGCTTCAGCGACGACGGTACGCTCGAAGGCGTATCGGTCGACATGACGTCGCGCTGCGGTTTTTCCGCGGACCTGTCGGGCCCGGTGATGACGCGCGCCGTGTGCCACTTCGACAACGCATACTGGCTGTCCGACGTGGCGATCGCGGGCTTCTGCGGCAAGACCAACACGCAGTCGAACACCGCGTTTCGCGGCTTCGGCGGGCCGCAGGGCGCCTTCGCGATCGAATACATCATCGACGACGTGGCGCGCTCGCTCGGCGTCGATTCGCTCGACGTGCGGCGCCGCAACCTGTACGGCAAGACCGAGCGCAATCAGACGCCGTATGGGCAAGTCGTCGAAGACAACGTGCTGCACGAACTGATCGGCGAACTCGAGGCGACCAGCGACTATCGCGCGCGCCGCGCGGCGGTGCGCGAATTCAACGCCCACAACGAGGTGCTGAAAAAAGGCCTCGCGTTGACACCGGTCAAGTTCGGCATCGCGTTCAACGTCGCGCATTTCAATCAGGCCGGCGCGCTCGTGCATATCTACACGGACGGCTCGGTGCTGGTGAATCACGGCGGCACGGAGATGGGGCAGGGCCTCAATACGAAGGTCGCGCAGGTCGTCGCGCACGAGCTCGGCATCGGTTTCAACCGCGTGCGCGTGACGGCCACCGACACCAGCAAGGTGGCGAACACGTCGGCGACCGCAGCATCGACCGGTTCCGATCTGAACGGCAAGGCCGCCCAGGATGCCGCGCGCCAGTTGCGCGAACGGCTCGCGGCGTTTGCGGCCGAGCGTTACGGCGCTGGCGAAGTCGCACCCGCGGCGGTGCGTTTTGCGAACGACTGCGTGGTGGTCGGCGCGACCCTCGTGCCGTTCGAAGAGGTGATCGCGAAGGCGTATCTGGCGCGCGTGCAACTGTGGTCGGACGGCTTCTACGCGACGCCGAAACTCCACTGGGACCAGGCGACGCTGCAGGGCCGGCCGTTCTACTACTACTCGTACGGCGCGGCGGTGTCGGAAGTGGTGATCGACACGTTGACCGGCGAAATGCGCGTGCTGCGCGCCGATGCGCTGCACGACGTCGGCGCGTCGCTGAATCCGGCGCTCGACATCGGCCAGGTGGAAGGCGCCTTCGTGCAAGGCATGGGCTGGCTGACCACCGAGGAACTGTGGTGGAACACCGGCGGCAAGCTGATGACACATGCGCCGTCCACCTACAAGATCCCGACCGTCAACGACATGCCGGCGGACTTCCGCGTCAACCTGTTCACGAACCGCAACGTGGAAGACAGCATCCACCGCTCGAAGGCGGTCGGCGAGCCGCCGCTGCTGTTGCCGTTCTCGGTGTTCTTCGCGATTCGCGATGCGGTGGCGGCCGTCGCCGACTACAAGGTCAATCCGCCGCTGAACGCGCCGGCTACCGGCGAAGCGATTCTGAAGGCAGTCGGTGCGATGCGCGCCGCGCGGCGTTGAAGCCGGCCGGTTGTCTGCAAGGAGAGATGCGATGAATGTCCGCTTTGCGCCGTTCCCGGCGCCGATGCACATCGTGCTGTTCGGCGCCGGGCATGTTGGTCATGCGCTGGTGACGCTGCTCGGCATGCTGCCCTGCGTGGTGCAATGGATCGACGAACGCGACGAGCTGTTTCCCGACGAAGTGCCGGCCAACGTGCAGATCGAAGCGACCGATACGCCCGAGGCGATCGTCGACAGCGCGCCGGCGGACGCGTATTTCCTCGTGATGACGCACAATCACGCGCTCGATTTCGCGCTGGCCGCGCGCATCATGCGGCGGCGCGACTTCCGATACTTCGGCATGATCGGCTCGCAGACCAAGCGGGTGAAATTCGAGCGGCGTCTGATCGAGCGCGGGGTCGCGCCGCACCGGCTCGACGAGATGATGTGTCCGATCGGCATCGGCGGCATCGAAGACAAGGCGCCGCCCGCGATTGCGCTGGCGGTGTGCGCCGAACTGCTGCAGGTGCGCTGCGCGCGAAGCGTTGCGCACCTGCAGCCGGCGCGCGGCGCGGCCGGCGTGTTGCAGCGCGTGGGCGTCGGCGCGTGATGCTGTCGTAGTTGTAACCGCACCCGCAACTGCAACCGCAACTGCAACTGCACCCGCAGCCGCGCTACTCCGCCCGCCGCGTCTTCCCTCCGACCAGATCCGCCGACACCTGCGCCATCAACCCGCGCAGCCAGCCGATATCGCTCGGCCGGTCCGCCTGCGGATGCCACATCTGATAGCAGCGGATGCGCGGAAACGGAATCGGCACGTCGACCACCGCAAGCGGCAGCAGCTGCGCATAGTGCAGCGCGAAGCGCCGCGTCGTCGTAAAGATCAGATCCGATTGCAGCAGCACATGCGGCACCAGCCCGAAATACGGCAGCGTCACGACCACGCGCCGCGCCGCGCCGGCGCGCGCAAAGCCCCGATCGACCGCGCCGCCGCGCCGGCCGCTGTACGGCGCGGGCACCAGATGCGGCGCGGCCAGATACGCATCGCGGGTCAGCGGCTCACGCGCTAACGGATGACCGGCGCGCATCATGCAGACCACCGTATCGGCGAACAGGTCGCTGCGCGCGAAACGCTCGTCCGGCTTCGGCCAGTTGCCGATCACCAGATCGAGCTCGCCGTTGTCGAGCGCCGCCGCATGATCGACCAGCGGGCTCAGCGATTCGATTTCGAGCCGTGCATGCGGCGCCGCTTCGCGAAACTGCGCGATCACGGTCGGCATGAAGAAGTCGTTCAGGTAATCGGGCGCCGCGATGCGGAACGTGCGGCGCGAGCGCGTCGGGTCGAAGTCGCCGTGCGGCGTCGCGACGAAGTCGACGTCGCGCAGTACCTGTTGCGCCGACGCGAGCAGCGATTCGCCGTATTCGGTCGGCACCATGCCGGACTTGCCGCGTACGAGGATCGGGTCGTTCAGCGTTTCGCGCAGCTTGCGCAACGCGGTGCTGATGGCCGGTTGCGTCTGGTTCAGACGCAGCGCCGTTTGCGTGACGCTACGCTCGACCAGCAGCGTGCGCAGCACACGCACCAGCCAGATGTCGAGGGCGGTGGTGGAGTCGTCGGAAGCGTCGGGGGCGGAGTCGTTCATCGCGGCGGCCAGGTCGGGCGGATCTTGCCGGCGCGCCGCGTAACGCGGCTTGCATGCGGCGCGGGCAGAATCCGCGAATGCATAACCTTAGGCGTTTGCGGCCCCTTCCGGCATAGCGCGGGCGGTATGGCGGGCATTACCGGCCCACGCTGCGGCCGGCCGGTGCCGCTTACTTCTTCGGATTCCCCGAAGGCAGGGTGGTGATCCGCTTGACCTCTTTCGATTCGAGCCAGTTCGGCGTGCGCGCGCAGTACAACACCATCGGCAGCGCATCCTCGCCCCAGAACAACTGCTTGTTCAGCCAGAAGGTCGGCACGCCGAATACGCCGATCCCGATCGCGTCGTCGGTATTGCGGCGCAGTTGCGCTTTGGATTCCTCGCGTTCGATCAATTCCGCGCCATCGGCCACTCCGAGCCGCTCGCACAGCGCCGCGACCCCTTCCGGCGTCGACGGGTCGCGGCCCTCGCGCCAGATGAAGCGGAAAATTTCGCGCACCACGCTGAGGTCCGCGCCGATCGCAGCCGCGAGGCGCATCGGCTTGGTCGAGTCGAACGGATGCAGCGGCGGCATCTTGAACGGGATGCCCAACTGCTCCGCGCGGAACAACGCATAGCGGTAGGTGAACACGCGCTTGGCCGGCACGTCGTATGCAATACGCTGACCCCAGTGCCGATACAGGTCCTGCAGGACCACGGGTGTCAGCACGAACGGGAAGCCCGGCCATTTGTCATGCTGCTCGAGCAGCAGATACGAAAACGGCGAGACAAAGTCGTAAAACCACAGCGGTTTCGTGGCGTCGATGCCATCGGTCATGATGTCTCCCGGGTTTCCAGTGGCGCAGACGGACCGCCGCTGCGGCGGCGTCTGCTCGGTTGCCTCGATCTTACGCAAAGCTGGAGCCGCGCACCACCGGGGCCGCGCCGGAGAGCTGGCGCGCGGCTTCGTTCAGCGGGGCGGGCGCAAAGCGCTGGCGCGGCTGCGCTCAAGCGGTATGAGGCGGCCCGGTGCGGCCGGTTTCGGGCGCAGTGCGCGAGCCTTCGTGCCCGTGCGGCTCCATTTCGTCGACCGGTGCGCCCTGGGCGGCGGTCCGGGCGGCCGCATCGGTCCGCGCCGCCGTATCCGCGTGGGCAGCCTGCGCAACCGCGTCCGCCTCGGCTGCCGCATCCGCGTCGCGACCCGAATCCTGCCACGTTTCGTGCGCGGCTTCGTCATGCCGGCCGGCTAAACCGAGCGCATGCGCGTCGACATGCGGATCGCGCGGCCGCGTCAGCCGCTCGCGTACGAAGCCAATATGCTCGCGCAGCACGTAGAACTGATCCGCGTAAGCAAGCGGCATCTTCAGTCCGTTCACCGATTCCTCGATCGCATCGAGCCGTTCGATCAGCGCATCGCGCTCGTCCTGCGAGGTCTCGCTCAGCGAGCCGCGCTCGATCGCGATCAGCGCGCCGTACCAGCGGTAGATGCGCGAGCGCACCCGCCATGCATACAGCGAAGGCACCAGACGCAAACCCGGAATCAGCACCACGATGATCGGCACCAGCACGACCAGCAGCCGGTCGGCGAGGCTCGCGATCCAGAACGGCATGGTGCGGTACAGGAAACTCTTGCCGGACTTGTAGTAGCGCGCGGCATCGTCGCTGATCGGGAAGTCGTGCGCGAGCGGCGCCGGAAATTCGCCGGCGCGCTGCAGCACGTTCGCCTTGCCGTGCACTTCGCGCGCGGCTTCGATCAGCAGATCGGACAACGCCGGATGCAGCGACGTGCGCGCCACCAGTTCCGCGGTCGGCGCGACCATCTGCAGGTTTTCGGCCGGAATGTTCTTGCCCAGATCGAGCGAGCCCATCGGCAGCTGGATCTGCGTCAGGTACGGAAAGCGCCCCGCGTAAGCCGGTGCCTGCGCGAAACTGTAGAACTGGATGTTCGGCGTGCGGAACAGCCGGATCATCACCGGCGGCTGCGCGGAGTCGCCGGTCAGCACCGCCGCGTCGATGCGGCCTTCGACCAGCGCCTTCGCCGCTTCGTCGCCGGACAGCGGCAGCAGTTTGGTCGCACCGCCCGGCGTGATGCCGTTCGCGGCCAGCAGCGTCAGCGCCAGCTCGCGCGTGCCGCTGCCTTCGGCGCCGATTGCGATGCGCTGACCCTTGAACTGCGACAGCCATTCGACGGTCGGCCCGTGATAGAAAATCGCCACCGGCACGTATGACACGCTGCCGAGCGACATCAAGCCATCGGTCTTGCCTTGCGCGATGCCGTCCTGCACGAAGGCGACGTCGACCTTGCCGTGCGGATCGGTCAGCCGCCGGAAGTTGTCGACCGAGCCTTCCGACTCGAGCACCTCGAGCTTCACGCTGTTGCGCGCGAGAATTTCCTTGTAGCGCTGCGCTGCGTTCCAGAAGGTGCTGCCCTTCGGACCGGCGCTGAGCGTCAGCGTACTGGGCGGCGCGGGCTGGATCAGGCGCACCGCGGCCCAGATGGCGATCGCGCTGATCACGAGGATCGGCCCGAAGGACACGGCGAGGTCGCGCCACGAGATCGCGACGAAGCGGGCGACAAGGCGGGGACGTTGCGGGCCGTTGGGTTGTGTCATTGGAAATCGTCGCGGCTGATGCGTGAAACGGTGCGGCGCGTGCGCCGCGCGAAGCGGTGATGCAAGGCAGTGATGCGGTAGTGCGGTAGTGCGGTGAGGCAGCGCGCGGCCGCCGTCGGGCGGTTGCGGTGCGCGCTCGGGCCGATGGTACATGAGATTGCCGGCGCGGCGGCGCGTCGCGGCGCAAGCGCCCCGCACAAACCCGTAACAATTCGTGAGTGCGAAGCGCGTCCAGATAGTGCGCGATACCAACGTATACGAATACTGCCAGCGCGACTTTGCGCAACAAAACCGCCGCAAGGCTGGCATCACGCGTTAAAAGCTTTGCGAATTTTGCCCAGCTAGATTAAATTGGCGGCGCTGTCGCGCACCCCGGTTTTGCGCGGCGCGCGCCAGGTCGCAGAAACCGGCGCGTGCCGGCCCGCCGCGCGGCATCGGCCGGACCGCCCGCGCATCGTCGATATGCGCTGCTGCCCACTATATGCACGCCATATAAGCACGCCATAAGGCGGCCGCCTTTCCTGCCTCTCGTCTCTCGTCAGCTGCGTTGCCGCCGTCGGCCCGCCATTGCCGCGCCGCGCCTTCGTGCGCGCTCGCGTGCTCGCGCCGGCTGCACGGCGATCGTAAAGAAGCCGTAACGGAGCCGCCTTGCAAGGCGGTTCGCATCGCAGTAACCCGATCGAAATTATCAAGGAGAGAACATGAAATCGGCAGTTCTGAAGGTGTTGGGTGGCGTGGTGGCAGTGATGGTCGCATGCAACGTGTACGCGCAGGCAAGCGATACCGGCGCGGATGCGCAAGCGCCGGCCGCCACCAGCGCGAAGGCGCAGAAGAAGGCGAACGGCCAGCTCGGCCGCAAGGTGCGCGCCGCGCTCGCGAAGGCCAAGGGCCTCGACGTGTCGAGCATCGCCGTGCGCGCACGCAGCGGCGCGGTGACGCTGACCGGCACGGTGCCCGACCAGCAGCAGATCGATCTGGCCGGCGATACCGCGAAGGGCGTGGCCGGCGTCAGCTCGGTGACCAACAAGTTGAACGTGCAACAACAGTAAGCGGCGCTGCGCCGTCGTGCGCGGATTCGCTTGCGAAATCCTGTGCGGCGGCTGCGCGGGCCGATATGATGAACGGGCTTGGGCCGCGCGCCGCAGCCCGTTTTGCGTTTTATGCGCAGCGCGTGGCAATGCGCCGCGCGTGACGATGCCGCACGCGCTGCTCCGACGAAGCACACAGCCACGGAGACCACGATGCCAGCGCTCCTGTCATGCCGCGTCATCGCTGTTGCCTGTTGCCTCACCGCGCTGTTGGCCGCCTGCGGCAGCGACGACAATAACGCTCCTCCACCCAACGCAATGCCCGGTTTCGTCACCGCCGGCAGCGTCACCACCACCTCTTACGACGGCAACAGCGACGATCTGCTGACCGGTGGCCTCGGCAAGACCGGCCTTGCCGGCACTGCACCGGGCTTTGCGAATCCGTCGAGCCCGACCA
>DATLOW010000125.1:0-3315 GCA_035536055.1 Paraburkholderia sp.
TCGCCGCGCTCGCGCTGGCCACCGCCATCGGCTGCCCGCTCGCCCCCATGCTGCACGGCCTGCGCGAATACGCCGGCGAGCCGCACCGCGTCGAGCACGTGGCGTGCGTGCACGGCATCGACTTCTTCGACGACAGCAAGGGCACCAACGTCGGCGCAACCGTCGCGGCGCTCGACGGCCTCGCGCAGCGCGTCGTGCTGATTGCCGGCGGCGACGGCAAGGGTCAGGAATTCGATCCGCTCGCGGCGCCCGTTACGCGCTGGTGCCGTGCGGTGATGCTGATCGGCCGCGACGCGCCGCTGGTGCGCGCCGCGCTCGCCGACACCGGCATTCCGCTGCATGACCACGCGACGCTCGAAGAAGCGACGCGCGCCGCCAGCACGCTCGCGCAACCGGGCGACGCCGTGCTGCTGTCGCCGGCCTGCGCGAGCTTCGACATGTTCAAGGGTTACGCACACCGCGCAGCGGTGTTCCGCAGCACGGTCGAAGACATCGCGGCCGAACGGGGGACGATGATATGAGCTGGTCTGAACGCTTTGGATCGCGGCTGTCCGGGCAACGCGGCTCGGTGGGCAACGCGTCGCCGGCAGGCGGGCGCGCGTCGGGCGGCATCGGCGGCGGGCTCGCGAGCGCGGTCAACGGTGTGCGGCCGCTGCGCTCGCGGATGCTCGACTACGACCACTCGCTGCTGTGGGTCGTCGTCGCGCTGCTCGGTCTCGGCGTGGTGATGGTGTATTCGGCGTCGATCGCGATGCCCGATTCGCCGAAGTACGCGTCGTATCACGACTACGCGTTCCTCGTGCGGCAGATCCTGTTCGTCGGGCTCGGCACGGTGACCGGCGTGATCGCCTTCCGCATCCCGATTTCGACGTGGGACAAGTACGCACCGAAGCTGTTCCTGATCGCGCTGGTCGCGCTGGTGATCGTGCTGATTCCGCACGTCGGCAAGGGCGTGAACGGTGCGCGCCGCTGGATTCCGCTCGGCATCACGAACATGCAGCCGTCGGAAATCATGAAGCTCGCGGTGACGATCTACGCGGCGAACTACACGGTGCGCAAGCAGGAATACATGCACAGCTTCGCGAAGGGCTTCCTGCCGATGGGCTTCGCGGTCGGCGTGGTTGGCATGCTGCTGCTGCTCGAGCCGGACATGGGCGCGTTCATGGTGATCGCCGCGATTGCGATGGGCGTGCTGTTTCTCGGCGGCGTGAACGGCAAGATTTTCGGCGGGCTGGTGGCGACCGCGGTCGGCACGTTCACGCTGCTGGTGTGGGCGTCGCCGTGGCGTCGCGAGCGGATTTTCGCGTACCTCGATCCGTGGGACGACCGTTACGCGCAGGGCAAGGCCTATCAGCTGACCCACTCGCTGATCGCGTTCGGCCGCGGCGAGTGGTTCGGCGTCGGTCTCGGCGGCAGCGTCGAGAAGCTCAACTACCTGCCCGAAGCGCACACCGACTTCATTCTCGCGGTGATCGGCGAGGAACTCGGCTTTGTCGGCGTGATGGTGGTGATCCTGCTGTTCTACTGGATCGTGCGCCGCTCGTTCGAGATCGGCCGCCAGGCGCTCGCGCTCGACCGCACGTTCGCGGGCCTCGTCGCGAAGGGCATCGGCATCTGGTTCGGCGCGCAGACCTTCATCAATATGGGCGTGAACCTCGGTCTGCTGCCGACCAAAGGTTTGACGCTGCCGCTCGTCAGCTACGGCGGCTCGGGCATCTTGCTGAACTGCGTCGCGGTCGCGGTGCTGATGCGCGTCGATTATGAAAACCGGGTGCTGATGCGCGGAGGGAAGGTATGACGCGTCTCGCTACCGATTCGCGCACGCTGATGGTGATGGCCGGCGGCACCGGAGGACACGTGTTCCCCGGGCTCGCGGTCGCGCACCTGATGCAGGCGTGGGGGTGGCGCGTCGTATGGCTTGGCAACCCGACCGGCATGGAAGCGACGCTGGTGCCGAAACACGGCATTCCGATGGAGTACGTGCGCTTCGGCGGTTTGCGCGGCAAGGGCATCAAGACCAAGCTGATGCTGCCGGTGAATCTGCTGCGCGCGTGCACGCAAAGTCTCGCGGTGCTGCGCAAGGTGAAGCCGGATGTGGTGCTCGGCATGGGCGGCTACATCACGTTCCCGGCAGGCGTGATGACCTGGCTGTCGGGCCGGCCGCTGGTGCTGCACGAACAGAATTCGATTGCAGGACTCGCGAACAAGGTGCTGGCCAGATTCGCGAAGCGCGTGCTGGTCGCGTTTCCGAATGCATTACCGCACGCGGAATGGACGGGTAATCCGATCCGTGAGGAACTTGCGCGCGCGCAAACACCTAACGCACGGTATGCGGCGCGCAGTGGTCCGCTGAATGTGCTGGTGGTCGGCGGCAGTCTCGGCGCCGCCGCGCTGAACGAAGTGGTGCCGCGCGCACTGGCGCTGCTCGCGCCGCAACAGCGGCCGCGCATCGTGCATCAGGCGGGCGCCAGGCATATCGACGCATTGCGTGCGAACTACGAAGCCGCCGGCATCGCAACCGGCGACGACGTGCAGCTCGTGCCGTTTATCGACGACATGACGAGCGCCTACGCAAACGCGGATCTGGTGATCTGCCGCTCGGGCGCGATGACGGTCGCCGAGATTGCGGCGGTCGGCGTGGCGGCCTATTTCGTGCCGTTCCCGTACGCCGTCGACGATCACCAGACCACTAACGCAGCGTTTCTCGCCGATCAAGGCGCGGCGCTGCTTGTGCAACAACGCGACCTGTCGGCGGAAAAGCTCGCCGGCTGGTTGCGCAGCCAGACGCGCGAGTCGCTCGCGCAGATGGCGGAGCGTTCGCGCTCGCTCGCGAAACCGGATGCGACCGAACAGGTTGCGCAGATCTGCGCGACTGTCGCTGGCGTGACGCCGAGCGCGAGCCCGGAAGGAAGGCAACAATGAAACACATCGTCAAACATATTCATTTCGTCGGGATCGGCGGCGCCGGTATGAGCGGCATCGCCGAGGTGCTGGTGAATCTCGGCTATCAGGTCAGCGGTTCGGATCTCGCGCGCAATGCGGTGACCGAGCGGCTTGCCGCGCTCGGCGCGCGTATCGCGATCGGGCATGACGCGGACAATATCGAAGGCGCGAACGCGGTGGTGGTGTCCACCGCAGTGCGCAGCGACAACCCGGAAGTGCTGGCAGCGCGGCATCGCCGCATTCCGATCGTGCCGCGCGCGGTGATGCTCGCGGAGCTGATGCGCCTGAAGCAGGGCATCGCGATTGCCGGCACGCACGGCAAGACGACCACCACGTCGCTGGTGGCGAGCGTGCTCGCGGCCGGCGGCCTCG
>DATLOW010000126.1:0-3454 GCA_035536055.1 Paraburkholderia sp.
GCGCCTGAATGCCGCATATTCTAACCAGCGTAACGCGAAACCGACTTGCTTGCGCGACGCAAATTCGCGACGCTGCGTAAGCAATCTGTAGGGCGTGGCGCGGCCGGCAAGGAGAAGCGTGCGCAGGCAGTGCGCCGCTAGCCCGCGAAACGCGGCTCGGGCAAGCCTTTGATGCCGAGGCCGGTGACCGCGAACAGGCCGCCGCGTTCGCGTTCCTTTTGCGGAATGCCCCACATCGGGCGGCCCATCGTCGTCACGTACAAAGTGTCGAGGTTCGGGCCGCCGAACATCACGCTGGTCAGATTGCGCACCGGAAACGGCACGATGCGATCGATCCGGCCATCGGGCGCAAAACGCAGGATGCGTCCGCCGAACACCAGTGCGCTCCACACGAAGCCTTCCGCATCGACGGTCGCGCCGTCGAAGGTGCCGGCCATGTCGCGCGCGGATGCGAACACGCGGCGGTTGCTGGCCGCGCCGGTTTCGATGTCGTAGTCGTACGCGTACATCAGGCGGTCATAGGTGTCGGTAAAGTACAGCGTCCGATTGTCCGGGCTCCAGCACGGCCCATTCGAGCAGCTGATGCCGCGCTCGAGGCAACTGATCGTGCCGTTCGGGTCGAGCCGGTACAGGCCGCCGCTGCGCGTCGAGCGCTGGCCACGGTCGGCGTCGTAACGGTCGAAGTCGTAGGCCATCGTGCCCGCGACGAAGCGGCCGTGCCGGTCGACCTTGCCGTCGTTGAAGCGGGTTTCCGGATCGTCGCTTTCGGGGTCGCCGATCAGGCGCACGGTTTGTGCGTCGAAGTCGTAGAAGTGCAGGCCGCTGGCGAGCGCCACCACCGCGCCGCCGGTTTCGCGCAACGCCATCGAGCCGATATGCGTCGGCACGAAAAAGCGCTCCACTTCGCTGCCGTCCGCGCGGCAGCGGTAAATCTCCGCGGCGGTGCTGTCGATCCAGTACAGCCGCTGCTCCTGGACGTCCCACAGCGGACCTTCTCCCAGATGGTTGTTCGCGTCGACCAGCAGGCGGGTTTCGATCATCAGTGTCTCCATCGTTGGCGGGGTTGCGGGTGAGAGGCCGCAGGTTAGTTTTCGGCGGCGTTCGCCGCTTGGGTGGTTTTCGCGGTCTTCGCGGTTTTTGTGGTGCTTGCGGCTTCGGCTGTATCCGCGGTCTTGGTTGGGTTCGTGTCTGCGGGGGCTTCGGCGGCGCCGGCGTTTTCGGTACGGTCGCTGCCGTCAGCGTCGCGCGCATCGCGGCGGCGGTGCGCGAGCAGCGCCATCAGCCGCCGGTCGCGCCAGCGGCTGCGCGTTTCGATATCGGTGCGCGGCAACAGTGCGGCGCGATCGGCCTCGAGTTTTGCGAGCGTGTCCGGCGACCAGTCGAACGGCATCCGCTCGCTGGCGATCGTCCTGTAGGTGCCGGCGTAGCGCTGCGCATAATCGGCGACGCCGCCCGGCGCGTTCAGATCGATCGTCTCGAATGGCCCCATAAACGCCCAGCGCAGGCCGAGGCCATCGCGCATCACGGTGTCCAGATCGGCGGCGCTCGCATAGCCCTGTTCGTACAGGCTCAGCGCTTCGTCGAGCAGCGCGCCTTGCAGCCGGTTCAGCAGAAAGCCGGAGATTTCGCCTTCGACCGTGACAGGCTTCTGGCCCGCTTCTTCGTAGAGCGCGCGGGCACGCGCGAGTACGTCGGGCGCAGTCCACGGCGCACCGCATAGTTCGACCAGCGGCACCAGCGACGGTGGATTCACCGGATGCGCGACGAAGCAGCGCGCGCGGCCGGCCAGCCCTTGCGTGAAGGTCGACGCGGGCAGGCCCGACGTCGAACTGGCGAGCAATGTGTCGGCGTGTGTCAGGTGGTCGAGTTCGGCGAACATGGCGCGCTTCACGTCGACTCGTTCGGCGATGTTCTCCTGTACGAGTACGACGTCGCGCACCGCGTCCGCGAGTTGCGGGTAGCACGTGACGCGCGCGGCGATCGTGTCCGGCGTTTCGTCGATCAGGCCGAAGCTCGCGAGATCCGCGAGACTGTCGCGAATCGCCGGCACTGCACCTTCGCGCATCGCGGGCTCGGCGTCGTACAGATTCACCTGAAAGCCCGCGCGGGCGAACACGATCGCCCATGCGCGGCCGATCCGGCCGGTACCGATAATCGCGATGCGTCGTGCGGAAGTGGTCATCGGGTGCCTCGTGGAGAACAGGTCGATAGAGTTGGGTCGATAGAACGGTGCCGATAAAGCTACGTCGATAGAGCTGCGTCGATAGAGCTACGTCGATAGAGCTGCGTCGATAGAGCTGCGTCGATAGAGCTGTGCAGATAAAGCTGCGTCAATAAAGCCGTGCCGAAAAAGAGCTACGCCGACAAAGCCATGGCGATAGCGTTGTGCCGACAACGCCGCGTCAATCCTGCCCGCTCGATCAGGCATCCGCGCAGCACATCACCCCTTGCGATCGCGCAGCGTAATCACCGCGGCCAGCACCACCACGCCGTTGATAATGTCGCGCACGGCTGGCGGCACCGTGGTGCCGGCGAGCAGCGTGCCGAGCGCGGTCAGCAGCAGCGCGCCGCCGAATACGCCGAGATAGTGGCCGCGGCCGCCGGTGATCAGCGCGCCGCCCACCACGACCACCGCAATCGACGGCAGCAGATACGGATCGCCCATACCGAGAAACGCCTGGCTCGAAAAGCCTGCGAGCAGCACGCCGACTATCGCCGAGCACAGCGCCGACAGGCAGTACACGGCGATCAGCGTCGCACCGACGCGCACGCCCGACAGTTTCGCCGCCACCGGCGAATTGCCGACCGCGTACACGCGCCGCCCAAACGCAGTGCGATGCAACAGCAGCAACGCGACCGCCAGCACCAGCGGCACGCTCCATGCGGCGAGCGACAGCGGCCCGGCGCGGTCGTTGGTGAACGCGCTGATCGCGGGCGGCGCCCAGCCTTGCGGCGAACCGTTGCAGTAGATCAGCGTCAACCCCTGCAACAGCCCGTTGGCGGCCAGCGTGACGACGATCGGCGGCAGCCCGAGCACCACCACGCCGATGCCGTTGAACAGCCCCACCAGCAGCCCGGCACCCAGCACCAGCGGCACCGCCCACAGCCCGGCTTCGTTGACGCCGTGCGTAAGACCGGTCAGCAGCACGCCGGACAGCGTAATCAGCCACGGCACCGACAGATCGAGACCGCCGGTCAGAATCACCGCGCCCTGGCCGAGACCGAGGATCGCGAGGAACAGCGTCAAGGTCAGCAGGCTGCTGTAGAAGTTTGCGCTGGCCAGCACGCCGGGGCCGTACACGAAGCCGGTCACCGCCACTACGCCGAAGAACAGCAGATAAGCCGGCACGATGTACTTGACCCATTCGCGGTTACGCTCGATCCAGTCGGCGAGCCACTGGCCCTTGAGTTCGGTGTTCGAAATCGGCTTGAAGTCCGCCACTTCGAACGCGAC
>DATLOW010000127.1:0-3184 GCA_035536055.1 Paraburkholderia sp.
CAGTTTCTTCGTGCCGTCCGCATGCGCCTGCGCGATGTCCGCGTATTGCTTCATGTCGTCGAGCGCGGAGATGTTCTTGTTCGCGCGGCGTTCTTCGAACAGCTTGCCCATCGTCTCGCCGTTGTTGCGCATCACGTCGGCGAACGCGTTCCATTGCGTTTCCTGCTGCGGCGTGATTTTCAGCTGCGTGTGCAGGTACGAGATGCGCTCTTCGACGCGCTCTTCATGCCGTGCCTTGCCGGCCGGGCTGGAGGCAGCCGCCATCGCCATGGCGGGCGCGGGCGCCGATGCGGGCGTTTGCGCGAAGGCGCTGCTGATCGAGATCGCTGAGGCGAGCAGAACGAGGGTTTTTTTCATCGAGACTCCTGATGTCCGTGGTGTAGAAGCGAAGCAAAGACGGTGCAAAAGCAACAATGAAGCAGCCATGAAGCTTGTGCCGGCAGCGCGCAGCAACGCGCGCCACCGACGCGCCGGGCCTTATTAATAGCACGATATCGGCGCATTGCGACGTCAATGCGACAACTGCTTACAACCGAAACCATCGGGAAATGCGTGCGAATGCTGTTGGCAGGCGTGCCGCAAGCATCGTGTACGCGTTGCCGGCAAACGCACGCGTTGCACATAACCGCACGCGTGGCAGGTGAGTCGCCGCGGCAATCTATTCGAAATCCTGGCTGACGCGCTTGATGTCGCCGAGCGCCGCGTTTTCGCCGCGCAGCCCGTTGAACAGCAGATTCAGCAGCACCGCCGATACCGCGGCCAGCAGGATCCCGCTATGCAGAAGCGGTGACAGCGCGGGCGGCAGCTTCGCGAAGAACTGCGGCGCGACCACCGGCACGAGCCCGAGGCCGATGCTGACAGCAACGATGAACAGGTTGTGATGCTGTCTGGTGAAGTCGACGTTCGACAGCACCTTGATGCCATTGGCCGCGACCATGCCGAACATCACGATGCCGGCGCCGCCGAGCACGAAGGCCGGAATCGACGCGACCACCTGCGCCATCTTCGGCACAAGGCCGAGCACGATCAGAATGCCGCCGCTCGCCGCGCACACGAAGCGGCTGCGAATGCCAGTGATACCGACGAGGCCGACGTTCTGCGAAAACGACGTGTACGGAAACGCGTTGAACACGCCGCCGATCAGCGTGCCGAGGCCGTCGACGCGCAGTCCGCGCACCAGCGCGCGCTGATCGACCGGACGGCCGACCATATCGCCGACCGCGAGGAACATGCCGGTCGATTCGATGAACGTGACGAACATCACGATCACCATCGTCAGGATCGACAGCAGGTCGAAGCGCGGGATGCCGAAATGAAACGGCAGGATCACGCCGAGCCACGGCGCGGCCGCGACGCCGGTCATATCGACGCGGCCGAGCAGCGCGGCCACCGCAAAGCCGGCGACGATGCCGAGCAGCACCGAGACGTTCGCGACGAAGCCGCGGCCGAAGCGGTTGATCAGCAGGATCAGCAACAGCACGGCGAACGACAACCCCAGATACAGCGGGTTGCCGTAGTCCGGATTGCCGACGCCGCCCGCGGCCCAGTTGATGCCGACTTCCATCAGCGACAGGCCGATCACCGCGATCACCGCACCAACCACCACCGGCGGAAACAGCCGCAGCAGCTTGCCGATCGCCGGCGCGAGCAGGATGCCGATCACGCCCGACGCGATCGTCGAGCCGAAGATGTCGAGAATGCCGAGCGAAGGGTTGGTGCCGATCGCGATCATCGGGCTCACCGCGGTAAAGGTGCAGCCCATGATGATCGGCAGCCGGATGCCGAACATGCCGATGCCGAGCGTCTGGATCAGCGTGGCGATGCCGCACGCGAACAGGTCCGCGTTGATCAGGAACGCGAGCTGGTCTTTTGGCAATTGCAGCGCGCCGCCGACGATCAGCGGTACCGCGACCGCGCCGGCGTACATCACGAGCACATGCTGGAAACCCAGCGTCAGCAGACGGCCGGCGGGCAGCCGCTCGTCGCAGGGATGGACGGTGTTCATGATTCTCCTTGCCGGTTGTGTTGTATGTGAGGTCGATGCCGGGTATCGATACGGATGCGGCGGTGTATATGAAACAACCTTGAAGCCCGTTTATTCCCGTTCATCGTAGTGCCGGGCCTCCAGTTTCGCCGCAAAAAAATTTAATGAAAACGTATCGGCGCGCAGTCGTTCTGCAAGAAGTCTCGCGCGGTTCGTCGGATGCCGGATGTGCGTCGCACCGGCATAGGCTGCGGCGAACCGTGCGCGCATCGGGCGGGCGCGGGTCGACGCCGCCGCGCTGCCTCTAAGGTCATGCGAGGAATCATGATGGCGCCTTCCACCGGATGGTCCGGAATGCTTGCGGCTCTGTTGCCTGAGCTGCTACCTGAGCTGTGGGTCTTTGCGCTACGCGTCGCGCACGACGCCGGTACCGCGGAGGAACTGACACGCCGTACCTGCCTGCGCGCCTGCGCCGAGGAGCGCAGGCGGCCGCGCGGCAGCACGCCGTTGTGCTGGCTCTATACGGTTGCGTATCGCATATGGCGCGACGAATTGCGAGCTTCGAACCCAGGCCGACGAAGCGACGTGGCCAGCGAGGTCGTCACGCATGCGCGACCGGGTCAGGCGGACGAGGCGGACGCGGCGCTGGCCGCGGCGACACCAGCTGACGCCGATGCAGTGCAAGCAGGTGGCGACGTGCGGGACGGTACATTCGACGAATGCATCGTCGCGGCGGTCGCGCGTTTGCCCGAGACGCAGCGCATTGCGATGCTGCTGGTGGCGGTCGACGGTTTCAGCTACGCGCAGGCTGCCGACGTGCTGGACGTATCGGTGAACGCGGTAATGAGCGATGTGTCGCGCGCGCGGCAGGCGCTTGCGCGCGAGCTTGGCAACATGCAGCGCGACGGCGCAGTCCGACGCGACGGCGGTGCTGCCGATGAAGTCGATGCCGCGCCGTAACGTGAGATGCAAACCCTTCGCGGTCGGCGGCAACGTCACTCAGGCTGCCGGTTCGCCGCGTGCATGCGTGATGGCTGCCGAACTGCCTGCCAACGCGCTCGCGACCCTCGCGCCCGCGCAGCGAACGCGGGCATAATCCGAGGGACGCCGCGACGCGCACCGCCGATGCGCGCGCCACATTCTTCAACGCCTCACTATCGCTCTTTCGATGAGACCACCGCGCCTCGATCAACTCGACGA
>DATLOW010000128.1:0-3418 GCA_035536055.1 Paraburkholderia sp.
AATGCGCAAGCCGTCGACGCCGATCTCGCGGATACGCAAGTGTCGCTCGCGGCCGAAGTGGCGCGGACCTACGTCGAGCTGCGCGACCAGCAGACGCGTCTCGAACTGGCGCAACGCCAGGCGCAGACCGAGCAGAAAATCCTGACGCTCACCGAAGAGCGCCGCCAGCGCGGTACCGCGGCGGACGTCGACGTCGAACGCCTGAGCACGCAAGTCGAGAACACACGCGCGACGCTCACTCCGCTCGATGCGCAAGTCACCGATTCGCTCGACCGCCTCGCGGTGCTGACCGGCAATGCGCCCGGCACGCTGGATGCGCAACTCGCCGCCACACGTCCACTGCCGGCGCTGCCGCAGACGGTCGCGATCGGCGATCCGTCCGCGCTGCTGCAGCAGCGTCCCGACATCCGCGCGGCCGAGCGGCGCCTCGCCTCGAGCAACGCGCAGATTGGCGAGCACATCGCCGATTTCTTCCCGAAGGTGACGCTGCTCGGCGACATCGGTTTTAGCGCGAGCGATCCTGGGCATCTGATCCGCAAAAGCAATTTCAGCTGGATAGCGGCGCCCTACCTGCAATGGAATGCGCTCGACTTCGGCCGTACGCTGGGCAGCGTGCATGCCGCCGAAGCATCGCGCGACGAAGCGCAGGCGCAATACACGAAGGCCGTGCTTGAAGCACTGCAGGACGCGAACTCGTCGCTATCGCGCTACGGACATCAACGCGAGCACGTCGTAACGTTGCAGAAGGTGGAAGCCTCCGCCACGCATTCGGCCACGTTGATGCGGCAGCGCTATTCCGCCGGCGTCGCCACGCTGATCGATCTGCTCGATACGCAGCGTCAGGAATTTACCGCGCAACAGAACGTCGTAGCGGGGCAGGCCGAGTTGCTGGAGGACTTTATCGCGCTGCAGAAGAGCCTGGGGCTCGGCTGGCAGGGTTGATCGACCGCCGAGGCCGCGTTGCGCAGCACGGCGGCGCAGCGAACGTCACTGGTCGGCAAAGCTGCCGCCTTCCCCCGACTCCGGCGCAGACGCACCCGTACGGCCGCTTTGCGAGCGGCCCACGCCGGCACCGCCCAAGGCCGATGCGCCTGCGTTCGCCGCGGCGGCCGCATTGGCATTCTGCGACGCGGCGGCAGCGCGCAGCTGCACGGCCGGATAGCTCGCGTCCGGCGCATCGAGCCAACCTGCGGCGCGAGCCTGGACCAGTTCCGCCTGCACTTCCGCGCGGGTCTTGCCATGCGCGGCGGGTTCGCCGAACACCGCCCACGGCGTGATCGCGCCGGCAATGAGAACGACTGAAATCGCATATCTGTTCATCTTGTGTTCCTTGTTCAATAGGAAGGAGTTGCACACACCATGGCGCAACCCGCCGCGCGGGCCGCCATGAAATGACCTTTTTGAAATCGCCGCGCGCGTCTAGCGGGACGCGTGCTGTGCCGTCGCGTAAGCCGACTCCCAGCCGCCGCCGAGCGCCTTGCACAGCGTGACGAGGTTCACCGCGGCATCGGCCTCGCTGCGTTCGAGATCGCTTTGTGCCTGCAGCAGCTGTTTCTGCACGTTGAGCACTTCGAGAAAATCGACCGCGCCGGCCTTGTATCGCTGCTCCGCGATCGACAGCGCCTGCAGGTTCAGGCTCACCACCGTCTTGAGCCGCTCGCGCCTGCGCTGTTCGGCGTCGTAGTTGACCAGCGCATCGTCGACCTCGCGCCACGCTTCGAGCACGGTGCGTTTGTACAGAATCGCCGCTTCCTGCTGCTGCGCCTCGCGCAGATGCAGCGTGCCTTTCAAACGCCCGCCTTCAAAAATCGGCAACGTGATCGACGGGCCCACCACGAACTGGCCCGAAGCCCAGTCGGCGAGATTCGACAACTGCAGACTCTGGAACCCGGCGCTGCCGTTCAGCGAAATGCGCGGATAGAAGTCCGCCTTCGCCATGCCGATCGCCGCCGTCGCCGCATGCAATTGCGCCTCGGCTCTCCTGATATCCGGCCGGCGCTGCACCAGTTCCGACGGAATGCCGATCGGCACCTGTCCGGGCAAGCCCGGCACCTCGCGCGGCTCGCTCAGCGTTTGCCGCAGGGCGCCCGGTTCCCTCGCCAGCAGCACGCCGATCGCATTGCCCAGCGTTTCGGCGCGCGATTCGAGCGTCGGGATCAGACTCTCGATCGACGCCTGCTGTGCGGCCGCATTGGCCGCGTCCAGATTCGTCGTGACGCCTTCGTGCACCCGGACCTGCGTGAGGCGTGTGGCGTCTTCGGCGATCTTCAGATTCTGTCTGGCGATGCCGAGCAGCGCCTGCGTATCGCGCAACTCGATATAGTCGCGCGCCAGTTCGGCGCGGGCCGACAGCAGCACCGCATTGCGATCTTCGTATGACGCGTCGCTGAGCGCGCCGGCCGCTTCCACGCCGCGCCGGACGCGCCCCCAGATGTCCACTTCCCACGATGCGTCGAAGCCGAACTGGTAAAGGTTGTAGGCGGGCGAGCCCTTCGAGCCCGGGATCGGCGCCACGCCGAGCGGCGCCGCACCCGACGCGGATTGCGGCTGGCTGCCCGATGGCGACACACCGAGCAAGCCCAGAATGCCGTTTGGACTGCCGCGCTCGCGGTTATACGATGCGGCAGCATCCAGCGTCGGATACTCCGCTGCGCCGGCAATGCGCTGCTCGGCCCGGCTTTGCCGCAGCCGTGCGGATGCGGCGGCCACGTCCAGGTTCGTGTCGCTCAGCTGTTGCTGCAGTTCATTCAGCGTCGGGTCGTTGAACAACGTCCACCAGTCGGGATTGAAGGGCGCCTCGACCGCCTTGCTCGCCGACTGCGCAGCGTGCGTGCGGTCGAACACGTCGGGGGTCGACGTCGCCGGCGGCTCGAAGTTCGGGCCCACGAGGCACCCCGACAACGCCGAACTCAACAGCACCGCAAGCACCGCGAGCGTCGGCGTGCGAACGGAAAATCTGCGCGCGTTCATTTCTTGTTCGCTCCGCCGGTCGGCGCATTGCCATGCGTTGCGATCGCCACTTCGGCTTCCACAGAGAGACCTACGCTCAATGCGGCCGCCGCCGGTTGGCCTCGATCGATCGTGATCTTCACCGGCACCCGCTGCACCACTTTCGTGAAGTTGCCGGTGGCGTTGTCGGGCGCGATCGGCGCGAAGCTCACACCGGTGGCCGGCGCGAGACTATCGATGCGGCCCCGGATCACGACGCCCGGGAACGTATCGACCTTGATGCTCGCGCTGTCGCCGGCGCGCATATGCGTGAGCTGGTTTTCCTGAAAGTTGGCGACGATATACGCGTCGGACAGCGGCACGATCGCGAGCAGCGGCGCACCCGGCGTAACGAACGCGCCCACCCGCACCGAGCGGCGGCCCACCTTACCGTCGATCGGCGCGTGAATCTCCGTGTACGAAAGATTCA
>DATLOW010000129.1:0-19016 GCA_035536055.1 Paraburkholderia sp.
TTCGCCGCGCGCATCGGAGTCGATCGCGGCGCCCGAACCCGAAGGCGACCAGAAAAACGATGCGGCGATCTCGGTGGTCGACGTCTGCCGGTTCGAATCCGGACCATGGCTGATCCACAGCGGCAGCGCCGTGCCGCGCAGATTCGTCGACGAAAAACGCTGACCGCCGCCGAACCATGCCTGGCCGGCCGGGCTTGCCCATGCGGTCGAAACCGCCGTCACGTTGGCGGCGGCCGGCACGTAGTGCAGCTTCACCGAGCCGTCGGCGGCATACGTGAAGGTCAGCGTTGCGCCCAGACCGTCGTCTGTCGTCAGCGACACGGTTGCCACATTGCCCGCCACCTGTACCGCGCTGACCCCGGTCGCATAGTGCCACTGCGCACCGTTCAGATAAGCGAGCGGCTGATAGGTGACTTGCGGCAAGCCAGGATAGGCCTGATTGATGCCATTCAGCAGATTGTTGAATCGGGCGTAATCGGGGTTGGTCAGCTGGGTTTGCGCACCGGCGGCGGCCGCAGCGTCCTCGAATAGCGTGGTGCCCGCCATGCTCCAGCGCGCATGCCAGTCGTTGCGGTCGAGCGTCAGGCTCGTCGTGCCATCGCTGATCACGAACTGCTTGTCGGTTTGCGACAGGCTCAAGCCCGTGCTGGCGCTCGCGCCGCTGCCGCTGCCGGTCAAGGCCGACGTGCCGCCATGATCCGAACTACCGCACGCGGCAAGCCCCACTAGCACAGCCGCGCAAAGCGCATAGCTCTTCAGCGGATTCATTGCACCGCTCCGTTGAGGCTGTATGGCGCGCATACGCATATTGCGCGGCTTTGCACTTGCGAATTCAGCAAGCGAATGATCATCGGTTTTGACATGTACGGTTCCATCAAGCACGCGGGCAGATTTTTTTTTTGCATTTCCTGCGGATCGACCTTGCTCAGGCCAATGAGGCGGCCATCTTAGTGACAATGAATTTCAAATGCGTGACGGTGGATTTATGGCTTGGCGAATCAGGTGCGAACCTTTTCAGCAAAGAAATTCCATCATTATCGATTTCTAAATACCGAATGCCTTTTCTGAACCAATCGATTATTCGTTCAATCGCGACTGTCATGCAAATGACACCTGAAAATGCAGTAATTCCGCACCTGACTCAATGCCGTTTGCGTGCGCGCGCCGGCAATTTTCCATCCCCTTATTTAGTCTGGAATCGCCGAACATGGATCGCCGCCATTTCCTCAAGTGGAGCAGCCTGATGACCGTCTCGGTCGCGAGTGCGAGCGTGCTCAGCGCGTGTGGCGGAGACAACAGCAGCACGGGTGCGACGAGCGGCACCTCTGCCGTCAGTGCCGCAGCGCGAGGCTTTTCGCTGGGCGTTGCGTCGGGCGACCCGCAGCCGGATAGCGTCGTGCTGTGGACGCGCGTCGACGGTGGCGACGGCGAAGCGCCGGTCAACGTCACGGTGCAGGTGGCACTCGACGCGGATTTCAAGTCGCTGGTTCTTGACACGAATGTCAACGCCGAAGCGCAATGGGACTACACGCTGCGCCATAAGGTGACCAATCTGAATGCCGGCACGGTCTACTACTACCGCTTTATTGCCGGCTCGGCCATCAGCACGGCCGGCCGCACGTGGACCACGCCGGCTGCGGGCCAGGCGCTCGCGCAACTGCGCTTCGCGGTGATCTGCTGCCAGGACTGGAGCGTCAATCACTGGGCCGCGTTCGATGCGATGCAAAGCGAAGATCTCGATTTCGTCGTGCACGTGGGCAACTACGTGTACGAGCAGATCAATCGGCCCACGGTGATCACACCGGCACGCGATCCGCAGCACGGCAGCTTCCTGCTGCCGCAAGGCGCAAAGCTGGCAGACGGATCGATCTACGCAAACTCGGTCGACGATTACCGGATGCTGTACAAGACCTATCGTTCCGACCCACGGCTGCAGCGTGTGCACGCAAAATGGCCGATGATCGCGACGTGGGGCGATCATGAGTTTTCCAACGACGCATGGCAGGACCACGCAACCTACGTCGCCGGCGACACCACGCCGCAAACCGCGCGCCGGCGCAATGCGAACCAGGCGTGGTTCGAATTCATGCCGGCCGACGTGTCGCTGTCGGCAAGCGATCCGTCGTTCCAGAACATCCAGATTTATCGCTCATTTTCGTTCGGCAATCTGGCTACGCTCGTGATGACGGACGAGCGCCTGTATCGCGCCGATCATGAAGTCGCGCAAACGACGGACAGCGCGATCGGCAGCCGCTACGTGGTCGCGAAGAGTGCGGTGGACAATGCCGAGCAGGCGCGCCTCGCGACGGCCGGCAATGCGTTGACGCCGGTATCGATGCTCGGCGATATGCAGCGGCAGTGGTGGCAACAGCAGATGAGTGGCGCGAAAACCGTGTGGAAACTGTGGGGCAATGAAGTGCCGCTGCTGCGCATGCAGGTGGACGGCTTCAATGCGGTGGTCGATGCGCTGACACAGGCGGTGGTTAGCACATCCGCCGCGCTGCCGCCGTTCGAGACGACCTTGCGCAGCTTCGTGCAAGGCGATCTGTCCGATGCGGTCGCGCAGAACCTGGTACCCGCGCCCTTTACGCGGCTGGCGAACTTCGGCAAGCAGGCAGGCTTCTCCGCTTCGGACATCGCCTCCACAGTGGCCGGGCTGAACCAGATGCTGCCGCCTTATTCCGCGTTGACGATGCTGCTGCTGAGCGCGGATCAGTGGGACGGCTACAACGCCGAGCGCAAGAACCTGATGCAGTTTCTCGCGAGCGGCGCGATCGCTAACGTGGTTGCATTGAGCGGCAACGTCAACGCGTTTGTCGCCGGCACCGTGATGGACGATTTCGACGCCGCGACACCGCAGCCGGTGATGATCGATCTGGCGACGGCCGGCATTTCGAGCGAATCGCTGCTGCACGATTACGAGGCGGTCCTGAATGCCAACACCGCGACGCAGCCCTGGTTGAATCCGCTGTTTGCGGCAGGTTCGTTTGCGTCGCCGGACGACCTGCTGAAATCGAACAATCCGTGGCTTGCCTATACGGATACCGATGCGCAAGGCTACACGGTCGTGTCGCTGACCAGCGACCAGTTGAGCGCCACCTTCAAGAAGGTCGGTCCGATCGTCGGCGGTCAGGTGCCGGCCGCCGCCAATGCCATCGCCAGCACGCAGGTCGTGACGGTGGCCGCGAACACGGTCGCTGTGAACGTCGTCGCGAGCTGAACGACGGTGCGGGTGCCGTCACTTGGGCGGCGCCTCGTTGGCCTTCAGAAAATCGATGAAGGCGCGCAGCGGCGCCGGTACGTGGCGGCGCCCCGGATAGTATAGAAAAGGTCCGGAAAAACGCTGCCACCACGGCTTCAGGATCGGCTCGAGCGCACCGCTATCCAGATGCGGACGCAGCGCGTCTTCGTACAGATGGATCACGCCGAGCCCGGCCACCGCGGTGCTGATCGCCAGATCGATCGCGGCGCCGGGCCGCACCAGCAACGGACCCGGCGGATCGACGCGAATCACCTCGCCGTTGCGCTCGAAATCCCAGGTCGGCGTCGCGCCGCCGGCAAATTGCCCGCGCAGGCACGCATGCTTCAACAGATCGCGCGGATGACGCGGCCTGCCGCGCGCCTGCAGATAGTCGGGCGCCGCCGCAGTCGCAAAACGCTGCACACGCGGGCCGATCGGCACCGCGATCATGTCTTGCGCGAGGCGCTCGTCGTAGCGGATACCCGCATCGCATCCGGCTGCCAGCAGATCGACGAAGCTATCTTCCACGATGACTTCGACGCGAATCTGTGGATAGTCGCGCAGAAACTGTGCAAGGATCGGCGGCAGCACGATACGCCCGATGCCGGCCGGCACGTTCAGCCTCAGCGTACCGGTCGGCTTGTCGCGATACACGTTCAGCACATCCAGCGCGGCCTCCATTTCTGAAAAGAGTGGCGTCAGCCGTTCCAGCAGACGCTGGCCGGCCTCGGTCGGCGCGACGCTGCGCGTGGTGCGGTTCATCAGACGCATGCCGAGCTTCGCCTCGAGGCGCCGCACTGCCGTACTGAGGCTAGCCGGGGACACACCGCCGATGCGCGCGGCATCGCGAAAGCCGCCCGCGCGCGCCACCGCGACGAACGCGGCAAGGTCGTTCATTTCCATCGCCATTGTTCACCTTTTTGAACAGCCTGTACAAACTGGGTGGGATTATCTAACAAAGCGTGGCGGACCATACTGGCGTTCAATCTTGTCGAGGAGAACGCAATGCCGAACATCAAACCTGCTAGCACGTACGAACTGGCCGGCCGCCGCGTAAACCGCATGGGCTACGGTGCCATGCAGCTTGCCGGTCCGAATGTATTCGGCCTGCCGAAGGATCCGCCGGCGGCCGTCGCGGTCCTCCGCGCAGCGGTTGAGGCAGGCGTCGATCATATCGACACCAGCGATTTCTACGGGCCGCACGTGACCAACCAGCTGATCCGCGAGGCACTCGCACCGTATCCGCAGAATCTGACGATCGTCACCAAGCTCGGCGCGGTTCGCGGCGACGATGCGTCGTGGCAGCCTGCGCTCGAGCCGCGCGACCTCGAACGGGGCGTGCATGACAATCTGCGCAATCTTGGCGTCGACGTGCTCGACATCGTCAACCTGCGGATTTACGGCACTGGGCATACGCCTGCAGAAGGTTCGATCGAAAAGCAGGTCGTGGCGCTCGCGAAACTGCAGCAACAAGGCCTCGTGCGCCATATCGGCCTGAGCAACGTGACGGCGGCGCAGGTCAGCGAGGCGCGCAGCATTGCGCCAATCGTCTGCGTGCAGAATCTGTACAACGTCGTGCAGCGCGACGACGATGCGCTGATCGACGAACTCGCGGCGCAACGCATTGCGTATGTGCCGTTCTTTCCGCTCGGCGGCTTTACGCCGTTCCAGTCCGATACGCTGTCGAACCTCGCCGCCGCCCTCGGCGCTACGCCGAAACAGGTCGCGCTTGCGTGGCTGCTTTATCGTTCGCCGAATATGCTGCTGATTCCGGGGACTTCGTCGCTTGTGCACCTGCGCGAGAATATCGCCGCGGCGCGGCTCGAATTGCCGGACACGGCGCTCGATCAGTTGAATGCGTTGGCCGGCGCAGGCCGCAAGTCGTGACGTTGTCACGCGCAGGCTGCTGTCGAAGTTGCAGACCGGCATTTCGCGCTTGCATGCGGAGGTACCGCAGCAACACGTAGTTCAAGCCTGCTTAAGATCGCTCACGTCGGCGGCGTGCGGCGCACGATCGCAACGCTCAGCGCGATCGAACCGCGCGACGTCACTGGGCGCCGTTCAGGTGCGGTACTCGCTTGCACAGCGGTATCCTCCGCAAGGCCGCGATATAACGCTGGCCGCCGCGCAGCACGCCAATGCTGCCCGACGTTTTCGCGCGCCAGCGCGAGGTCGAGGTTGGCGCGCACGAACGCTTCGCTCGCGCCGGGGGATAAGCCGGTCTCGGCCAGCACACGGCCGCATGGATCGACGATCGACGCTGCACCGCACGCCTGCGAGCCGGCGACCTGATCATCGACACCGGCACTGAACACCACGAACGTGCCATTGTCGAGCGCGCGCCCGGGCCACGCGCGGCTCAGCAGTTCGCAGGCGGACGCATCGCGGCCCGCAGGCGTCGAGTGGGCCGCGCGATACGGTGCGATCAACAGATTCGCGCCGAGCAGCGCCGTCATCCGCACATTCTCGCTCGCATGATTGTCAGTGCCGACCAGAATGCCGGCTTGAACGCCCCAACCCGTATCGAACATGGTGAAGTCAGTACCGCCCGCAATGCGGCGTCCGGCAGGCCCGAGCTGCCGGTGCCGCACGCGCCGGCCGTCCGGCATGCACACCGCGTAGCTGTTGAAAAGCCGGCCGTCCGCGCCGCGCTCGAGCCAACCGATACCGGCCGCCACACCGGTGCGCTCCGCCGCCTGCGCTACCGTCGCAACCGAAGGCCCATCGAACGGCTCGGCGAGCGCGTCGAGTTGCGCGCGGCGCTGCTGCGTGCCCGGGCCCGCACCGCTGATGCTTGCCTCCGGAAAGACCGCGAGCCGGATACCGTGCCGCGACGCCTGCTCGAGCGCGGCGACGATCCGCGCGACGTTGTGCGGCGCATCGCGGTAGCGTGGGATAAAAGGAAACGCGGCAACGCCGAGCGTCGCAATGGGCAACGAGGACATAAGGCTCTACCAGATCGGCAAATCAAGCCCCATTGGACTGCGCTACGATCGATCAGTAAAATGAATTGTTCGAGCCGTTCGATCACCGATTGGAATGGAATGGAAATCCGCCTGCTTCGCGCTTTTTTGACTGTCGCCGAATTGCGCCATTTCGGCCGCGCCGCCGACGCGTTGGCGCTGAGTCAGCCGGCGCTCAGCAAGCAGATCGTCGCGCTCGAGGAAAGCGTCGGCGCGCGGCTGTTCGAACGCGGCCGCCACGGCGCGGAACTGACGTCGTTCGGTGCGGCGTTTCTCGCGGATGCGCAAAGCCTCGTGCGCGATGCCGACGCGGTACTCGCGCGCGCCCGCGAGGCGAGCAGCGGCGCACGCGGCTTTTTGCGGGTCGGCCTTGGGCTGTCGACGCTGACTTTCGCGCCGCCATTGATCGCGGCGTTCCGGCGGCTGCATCCTGAGGTCGGCGTGATGTTGAACGATCTGTCGTCGGCGGAGCAGACCCGTTCGCTGCTGTCGGGCAAGCTCGACGTCGGCTTTGTGCGTTTGCCGGCCGATACAGGGCTGTCCTCGTTCGCGGTGGTCAATGAAGCGCTGGCGCTCGCGGTGCCGCAGCATGCGCGCTGGAAGCGTCTGCCGGCGAATCTGCGGGAACTGAACGATCCCGGCTTTATCGCGCTCGCGCGCAGCCGCGGGCCGGGGCTCGCCGCGCAAATCGATCAATGGTGCGGCACACGCGGCTTCGTGCCCAACGTGATCCAGCAAACCGACGATATCCAGTCGGTGCTGGCGTCGGTGGCGGCGGGCGTCGGCGCGGCGTTTCTACCATCGCATGCGCAATACCTGCTGCGCGATGCGCGCGTGTTGAATCTCGGCGGCGATGCGGCGCAGTGGCAGGTCGGCATCGCGTGGCGTGCCGACCGGGACGATCCCGTCACGCAGCGCTTCGTTGCGTACGTGCGCAATGCGGTGAAGAAGCGGAATTGACGAGACAGACTTGTCCGCTTACCACGCGGCGCTCAGCGCATCGACTCCGCGCAGATTGCCGCGCTGGTTCCAGCTCAGATTGTCGAGCCCAGTCAGCCGAAGCTGCGGCAAGCGTTCCAGCAATACGCCGAGCGCGGTTTCCAGTTCGATCAGCGCGAGCCGGTAGCCGAGGCAATGGTGAATGCCGGCACCGAAGGTCTGCACGCGCCCTTCGTCGCGATCGATGTCGAGGCGGTCCGGCTCCGTGAATTTCGCCGGATCGCGGTTGGCCGAGCCGAGCGCCAGAAATAGCACCGCACCCTGTGGAATCTGCATGCCGGCCACTTCGATATCCTCCAGCGGCGAACGCACCGCCACCTGCACGGAACCGTCGTAGCGCAGGCATTCCAGCACAGCACCCGGGATCCGCGCGGGGTCGCGCTTCAGCAGTTCGAGCTGCTGCGGATTGCGATGCAGCGCGATCAGCATATTGCCGATCATGTTCGACGTCGTTTCATGGCCGGCGAGGAACAGCAGGATCACGTTCGAGACGATTTCTTCGTGGGAAAGCGTTTCGCCGTTTTCTTCGACGGTGATCAGCATTGAAACAAGGTCACTGCCGGGGTGTGCGCGGCGTGCTTCGACCACTTCGCCGAAGTACTGCTCGAGCAATGCGTATGCGTCGCTGCACTTTTGCAGTTCCTCGGGGCTCATCGGCGCCGGCTCGAACACCTTCACGGCCTGGCTCGCTGCGCCGCCCACGCGGTTTGCATCCTCGACAGGCACGTCAAGCATGCGGCAGATGATCTCGACCGGCAACGGAAAGGCGAATTCAGCCGTCAGATCGGCGCCGCCGCGGCTTTCGAACGCATCGACGAGGCGCTGCGCGGTGCTGCGCGCGATGTCGCGCATGCCTTCGATCTGGCGCGCGTTGAAGACTTTCATCATCAGGCTGCGCAGACGCGTATGCATCGGCGGATTGACCAGCAGGAACATCCGGCTGAAACCCTGAAACAACGGCATTCTGGTGCCCGCCTCGCCGTAGCGCACACGGACGCTTGCCATATAGTCCTTGCCCATCCGGCGATCGTGCAGCAGCGTGTCGACGATGTCGTAGTGCCCGGACATCAGCGCATTCGGACCTACGCTCACCAGCGGGCCTTCGGCACGCAGTGTTCGATAGGTCGGGTAGGGATTTTCGAAAAACGACGGGGTCGCGAGATCAGCAAGTTTCATGAATGACGGCCTGTCAGATAGGTATGCACGGATACCGATACCTTCCCAACACCTGACAGTCGCGTTTATTCCGTCAGTTCCGAAGCACGTCCCAGGCACGTGCCTGCCCGCGCCGCGCAACACTCACAGATTTTCCAGTTCGGCTCCGCGCGTTTCGGGCAACATCGCGACGCTCAGCAACAGCAGCGCATAGGCGAACACCGCGAACATCGCAATCGCATTGGCCAGACCGAAGTGCTTCGAAAACAGCCCCACCAGCGTCGGAAACAGTGCACCCATGCCGCGCCCGAAGTTGTAGCAGAAGCCTTGTCCCGAGCCGCGCAACCGCGTCGGGTACAGTTCCGTCAGGAATGGACCGACGCCGGACAGATAGCCACTCGAAAACAGGCCGAGCGGAAATCCGAGCCACAGCACCGCGCTGTTGCTGAGCGCAAGCTGCGTATAAACGAGTACCGCAACGATCGCGACCACCGAGAACGACACGAACAGCGTCTTGCGGCCGAAGCGATCGGAAATCCAGGCGCCGGCCAGATAGCCGGTGATGCTGCCGGCGATCAGAAAGCCGAGATAGCCGGTCGAATTGACCACACTCAGATGGCGTTCGCTCTTCAGAAAGGTCGGCACCCACGTCGAGATCGCGTAGTAGCCGCCCTGGCAGCCCATCATGAACAGCGAACCGATTACGGTGGTGCGCAGGCTCGCGCCGCGAAAGATATCGAGCAGCGATGGCTCGGATTCGCTGTGTTCAGCGGCGCCGCGCGCCCGTTCGGCAATGCGCGGCTCATGCACGTGACGGCGCGCATAGATCAGCAACAAGGCCGGCAACGCCCCTGCGGCGAACATCGCCCGCCATGCGATATGCGGCGGCAGCAGCGAGAACATCACCGCTTGCAGCAATGCGGCCGCGCCCCAGCCGACGCCCCACGCCGACTGCACCGAGCCGACCGCGCGGCCACGATACGCGGGCCGAATGGTCTCGCCGATCAGCACCGCGCCGGCGGCCCACTCACCGCCAAAGCCAAAACCGAGTAACGCGCGCGCTGCGATCAACTGATCGAAGTTCTGCACGAATGCGCAGACCAGACTGAAGAAACAGAACCATGCGACGGTCAGCTGCAGCGTGCGCACGCGGCCGATGCGGTCCGCCAGATAGCCGGACAGCCAGCCGCCAACCGCGGACGTCAGCAGCGTGACCGTGACCGCAAAGCCGGCGATGCCCGCATCGACTTGCCACAACGCGGTAATCGTGCCGATTACCAGCGGGTAAATCATGAAGTCGAGCGAGTCGAGACCCCAGCCGAGAAAGCACGTCCAGAATGCGCGCCGCTCGGGCGGCGTCATCTGCCGGTAGAACGCGGCGAGGCCCGTGTCGCCTTCGGGAACCGCGGTGCTCATCGGCCCTCCGCGGTGGCGCAAAGGCGCCGCTGCGCTGCGCTTCGACCGGCTGCAATGGCCTTGCACGCAGTGGAACCGCTGCCGTGATCCTGACTCATCCGCTCGTCTCCTTCGTTCCGGTTGGAACGTCTTCGCGGGCGAGGCGTTGCTTCGCCCTTGCGCCGGCAGAGAACCGCTTACGCCGGGTGACCGTGCCTATCGTCTGACGGCGCAGTTTGGCGGATGTTCAGAAATATTGTCAATAATCTTGTTGAGCGTGATTTCGCCGAGGTCAGTGAAACTGATGCAGCGTCGGCGCACTGGAAACGGCTGCGGCGAAGTAACGAAGCGCGCGCCTGTCACTCTTTGGTTGCGTGTCGGCGCCGCGCGACGGTACGCATCTGCATGGGTCCGTTAAAGTGAATCTGCAATAGACGGCCGCCGCGCACGCGCGTCGTGCCGCCGAAGCGTCGTCTTCGATCGGGGCCGGGGTTTTCGCCAGTCAGTGCGCGAGTGGGCGCGGGGCGCCGTGATCCGCAAGCATCGCGACGGGGAGCCGTTGGCATGCTCCCGATCACCATGCGGGGCCGTATGCCCCGTGCGATTGACGCCGGTCAGAACCGGTGCTGCATGCCGATCCGGACCGCCAATTGGCTTTGCGCGTCGCTGCCCGAATTGCCGATAAAAGTCGGCGCCTTGCCGATCATTGCCTGCACCGGCACACCGTCATTCGAACCCGCAGCCTTCTGATACGCAACCAGCGTATAAAGCGTGGTGCGCTTGCTCAGCAGATATTCGACCGAACCGTTGACCTGGTTCCACGTGCCGTTCGCTGCGCCGGTAAGCTGCGAATGCGTATAGCCCATCGTGCCGGCCAACGCCGGCGTGACGTTGTAAACCACACCGCCCTCATAGATGTTGAGCGTCGACACGCTGTGATCGAGATTCTCGAGCCGCGTGTTGGTCCAGAGCGCATAGCCGAGTGCCGGTCCGTACTGGTATTTCGCACCGACGCCTAGCGAACGCAGATCACGTTCACCCTGGGCAGGAATGTTGGCAAGCGTCAGTTTCAGTGCGGGCCCCATCTGCAGCGGATACGTGATGTCCGTGTACGCGAATGCCATGCTGAACGGACCGTGGTTGTAGTCGACCCCGAAACTATAGGCGCGCGACGAACCGTTACTGCCGCCGACGCCCTGGAAGCCGCCGAACTCGCCGGCCTGATTCGAGAAACCATACATCGCACCAAACTTGAAGCCAGCGACGCGCACGCTGTCGAACTTCACCGAGTTGTTGATTCGCACCGAGCTCAGCAGATCGAGCGTGTTGATGTGATAGAAGTAGCCGTCGCCAGCAGTCAGGCCGCCAGTCGCATAGCGGTTCAGATAGTCATGCGCGAACGGATACTGCCGGCCGAGCGTAAAGGTACCGATGCCGCTCTTGTTCACGCCGACGAACGCCTGACGTCCAAATAGCGCACCACCCTGACTAAGCGTGCCGTTGAGACCAAAACCGTTCTCCAGCGTAAAGACTGCCTTGTAGCCGCCGCCCAGATCTTCGCTGCCTTTCAGGCCAAAGCGGTCGCCGCCATCGACGCCGTCATCGAACTTGAACAGGCTGTGGCTGTGACCGTTCGCCGCGGCGGTGTGGTTCACATACGTAATGCCCGCATCGATCAATCCGTAAAGCGTAACGCTGCTTTGCGCATGGACTACTCCACCCACGCCTCCGAATACCAAAACACATACTATTTTCTTCGTTTTTTCAGCCACGTCTTCGGCATCCTAAGTTTGTCAGTCGGATTGAACAAACCAGCTAATTTCATTTGGTTATTCGATACTGCAATACGGATAATCGGTGAACTTCGATACTGAATCTGGACAGTACTATTTCAGCACCAGCCGTCATTATTCTTTCAACTAAGGGTTCCTAATCGATAAACGCAATACCCTGCTTTGTTACGAACCGGACTCGCGTTACCGGTCGCGCCGCCGCTCTTTAACGCCCGGAGAAGATTGCGGTCGACTGGTTGCATTCGCCGCGCAATCGGGCAATGACGTCGTGTGAATCAGACAGAAGCGGGGCATCCGGTCTGCGCACGCCGACGATTGCGGTCGGTCTATACGCAAGACGCGCAAGGTGCGCCCGCTGTAGTGTGTTGTGTATTGTGTGTTGCGAAACTGGCTACGTGCGGCGGGCACATCCGTGCGGCCCGCCACCATGATTGGCGCTATATGCCGGCTATCAGGCCGTCGCTGCGCAAATGCTTCAACCCAGAAACGCGCCGCCGTTCGCGTGAATCACCTGGCCAGTCAGGTAACGGGCCTTGTCGCTGCACAGGAAACCTACGACGCTAGCCACCTCTTCCGGCAAACCGCGGCGGCCAAGCAAGGTTTTGCGCTCCGCGTGGTGTGCCGGTTCGGTATGGCCGGCTGCGCCGCCGCGCTGCGTGGCGATCAGGCCGGGCACGACGCAATTCGCCGTGATGTTGTCCGGCGCAAGATCGTACGCGAGCGCGCGCGTCAGCCCAACGAGGCCGGCCTTCGCGGCGATCACGTGCGCGCGTCCTGCCGAGCCCGCGTGCGCCGACATGCCGCCGATGTTGACGATCGAACCGCCGCCGGCTTTTCGCAGATACGGCAGCGCCGCGTGTGCGCACAGGTACGCGCCGTCAAGAATCACCGACATCACTTCGCGCCACTGTTGCCAGTCGAGTTGTTCGAACGGCACTTCGCGCCGCAGTGCGGCGTTGTTCACCAGCACGTCGATATGTCCGAAGCGTTGCGCGGCTGCATCCATCAACGCCTGCGCGCCGGCGGGCTCGCTGACGTCCGCGAGTTCGACCACCGCCCGGCCGCCAGCCGCCTCGATCGCTCGCACCGTTTCTTCCGCTTCGCTCCCCGAACTGCGCGCATTAACGACGATCGTCGCGCCCGACGCCGCCAGCTCGAGCGCGATCGCCCGTCCGATGTTGCGCGCGGCGCCGGTGACAACGGCGACGCGTTCGCGCGATGCTGCATTCATGACTGTGCCTCCAGAGACTCTGTAGAAGTGAATGATTCGTTGGGCGCCTGCAGACGACGGTCAGGGCGGATCCAGAACGCGAGGCCGACACCGATCAGCAGCAACACGATCGACATCACGAACGGTATGCGATAGCTGCCCGTCAGATCCGTCACGATACCGAATGCGAGCGGCGACACGATTGCCGCCAGCCCCGCTGCCGTACTGACGAAACCGCTCGCCACGCCGGCAAACGCGGGCGCCACATCCATCGGCACCGCCCAGATCGGCCCTTCAGTCGCTTCCAGACAAAACAGCGCGCCGGCGAGGCACAGTGTGATCACCGTCGTATTGCGCACGAACAGCACGCACGACAGCAACAGCAGCGAGCCAAGGAAGCCGCACACGATTACGTTGCGGCGCGCCTTGTTCAGATTGCCGGTGCGCCGGTAGATCGCGTCGGTCAGCATGCCGCCGGCCGTATCGCCAATCACGCCCGCGAGAAACACGCCCGACGTGAAGAGCGCCGAATGCTTGAGTTCGATGCCGTACTCGCCGACGAAGAAACTCGGCAGCCAGCTCAGGTAGAGCCACAGCGTCCATGCGTGGCAGAAGAACACCAGCGTCACCGGCATGATGCGCTTGATCAAAGGCCACCAGGGCACCGCCGTGCGATGGCGCGGCCCAGCGTACGGCGGCAATGCGTCGATTTCGGTGGACGTGACACCGCGGTGCGTGCGCGGATCGTCGCGGAAATACAGAAGCCATACGGCGACCCATACGAGACTGACGCAACCGAGTACCGCGAACGAGCCGCGCCAGCCGAGCAGCGGGAACAACGCGACCAGCAGCGGCGGCGTGATCGTCGCGGCGGCCCGCGCCGCGGCGTGCGTGAAGCCCTGCGCGAAACCGCGCCGCGCCACCGGCACCCAGTTCGTCATCGCGCGCGTCGCATTGGGAATCGTGCCGGCCTCGCCGAGACCGACGCACATGCGTGCGAACACCAGCGAGCTGAGACCGCCAACCACACCCGTGGTCAGCGTGCCGATCGCCCACAGCAAACCGGAAATGGCCAGCATGCGGCGCGGCCCGATGCGGTCGCCGAGATAACCGTTGATGATCTGGAACGTCGCATAGCAGTACCCGAACGCCGATAGTGCGATGCCGAGCTGCGTATTGCTCAGATGCAGTTCCGATTTCAACAGCGGAGCGGCGACCGACAGGTTGACCCGATCGACGTACTCGATGAAATACATCGCGCAGATCAACATGAAGACGCGCCCCGTCGCACCTCTGAACAGATTCGTCTTCATCGTGCCCGATCCCGCTGTTTGCGTTGCTGCATATTTCGTCTCCAGATAAGCCGCGCTACGGTGGCAGCTTGCGCGGCTGGCCTTACGATTTTCGTGATGGGTGGGTTGTGGCGTGATTGTGTTCGCGGCAGCTTCGCTGCGGGTTCTTGTGGGTTCGCCAGGTCATCGCGCTGCGCGCGACAGCGCGGCGCAACCTAGCGCGTACGCGCTTGCGTCCAGCATCGCTGTGCTTGCGCAGGCATGGCGCTGCGCACTACAGACGGGCGATTCAGGGAAACGATCGACGAACGTCGCGAGCCGGCGCGGGGGCAGCCCCCTGCGCGGCGGGTGGATGAAGCGAAAAGCGCCATAACGTCTCCGATCTATGGGCACATTGCCTTACGCATATTGTCGACAAAAAACCGGTACAGCGTTTAGCCCCGAAACGGTAGACCAACTGACCCTTGAACCTTGCCTTTGATTTAAGTATATTGTCGACAATCGCCAGGATGCAAGTGCTAGTGTAAAATTTCTTCATCCTTTTCCGGAACCCCCGCCATGCAACGCGCCGCCACTTCGCTCGAACTTCTACGCTCCGTCACGTTGTCCGGTCTCGTGCAGGACGAAATCCTGCGCCGCATCAAGGCCGGCGAGCTGCAGGCAGGCATGAAGCTAAACGAGATGGACCTTGCCGACCATCTGCAGATCAGCCGCAGCCCAGTGCGCGAGGCGTTTCGCGCGCTCGAGGAAGCGGGCCTCGTATGGCTCGAGAAAAACCGCGGCGCTTACATCCGCGAGATTTCGGATGCGGAAGCGGCCGAGCTGTACGAAGTGCGCGCCGGCCTCGACGAAATGGCGGGCCGTCGTCTCGCCACCGTGATCACGGATGAAGAACTGTCGGAACTGCGCGAAATGCTCGACCGCCTCGAGGCGCGCTCGAACGACGGCGAACTGAACGATTACTTTTCGCTGAATATCGCGTTTCACGATCGGCTCGTCGAAATGGCCGGCAACGCAACCTTGCTGGCCCTGTATCGGCAGGTCATCAACCGGATGCACCTGCTGCGTCGGCGTGGCTTTTCGCTGTCGGGCAGCTCGCAGGCATCGCATGAAGAACACCGCATGATCCTCGAAGCGCTTGCTGCGCGCGACCCGGAAGCGGTTGCGCGCACGGTGCGCCGGCACGTCGAGTCGGGCTTTCAGCGCGCCAGCACCGCGGGCGTGCCGGCCGACGGCAAGAACGAACCGCGCGCGGCCCAACCGGATACCAAGCAAACCGACAGCATCGAACGGCACGAATGACCACGGCGCCGCACTACATGCGATGGGTGGTGCGGCGTGCAGCAGGATTTTTCAAAACCATCAGACTGGAGCGTGACACCGAATGAGCACCGACACCGCCGCCGACAAAACAGTAAGCATTGCTGATCAGCTCGGCCACTGGATCGCCACTATCGATGCAGCGCGCCTACCCGCTTCCACTGTCGAAGCCGCCCGCATGCTGCTGCTGGACGTAACGGGCCTATGCGTAGCGGGGCGTGACGAGAGCTATATCCATGCGATCCTGAGCGCAACCGAACCGGGCAGCGGCAACTGTACGGCGTTCGGGCACAAGGGCAGCTTCAATGCGTTCGATGCTGCGTTGATCAACGGTACCGCGGCGCACGGCGAAGACTTCGACGACACGTTCGAAGGCGGCCCGGTACATTCGGGCGCAGTCGTGGTGCCTGCCGTGCTCGCCGCGTGCGAGCGCGAGCGCCTCGGTGGCGATGCACTGTTGCGCGGCATCGCGGCCGGCGCGGAACTGATGTGCCGTCTGAGCCTCGTGGCGCCGCGCGCGATTCATTCTGCCGGCTTTCACCCGACAGCCGTCATCGGTGCGCTGGCGGCAGCAGCCGGCGTGTCCGCGGCGCTGCGGCTCGACGCCCGCGCGGCGACGTCGGCGCTCGGCATTGCGGGCAGCATGGCGTCCGGCATCATCGAATATCTGGCCGAAGGCACATCGACCAAGCGCATGCACGCGGGTTGGGCCGCGCAGTCCGGCATTCGCGCCGCACTGATGGCGCGCGGCGGCTTTGACGGACCGCGCACCGTGCTCGAAGGCCGTCACGGCTTTTTTAAGGCATTCGCGCCGTCGCGCACCCCGGATTTCCAGCCGGTGCTCGACCATCTCGGCCAGTCGTGGATCATGGACACCATTGCGTTCAAGCCCTACGCGTGCGGCACGATGACTCAACCTTACATCGACTGCGCGATCGCACTGGCAGAGCGCGGCGTGAAGGCCGAGCAGATCAGCGAGATCGTCTGCGACGTCGGCGAGGGAACCGTGCACCGGCTGTGGGAAGAGCTCGCGGTCAAGCATCGTCCGCCAACTGCGTATGCGGCAAAGTTCAGCACGCCATTTTGCATGGCCGTCGGCTTCTTCGATCGCAAGGCCGGCTTCGAACAATTCACCGAGGCGCGCATTCGCGATGCGGAGGTGCTGGAACTGGCGGGCAAAATCCGCTATCGCATCGATCCGGAAAACGAGTATCCGAAAAATTTCACCGGACATCTGCGGGCAACGCTGGTCGATGGCACCGTGCATGAGATCAAACAGCCGCATATGCGCGGCGGCGCGCACGAACCGCTTTCAGCCGAAGCGCTGAATGCGAAGTTCGTCGATAACGCGAAGTATGGCGGATGGAACGACGCGCTGGCGCACGCTGCCCAAGGCTGGTTCAACGCAGCGTTCAGCGCTTCGAATGTTGAAGACGTGACGCAATTCCGTCAGTAAGATGCAGCGCGCGGCGCCGGCGAAACGTCAGGCGCCGCGATGGTTGTGCGGCGTTTTATGGCCTTTATAGCTTCTATGGCTCTTATGCACGTGCGGTTCGGCGCCTGTGTAGCAGTGCAGCCAGACTCACGAACCCACAGCCGCCTGAAAACCCGCACGATCGCGCACCGCCGTCAGCCAGCGCGACACAGCGTGCATCTCCGGCTCAGCTGCCAGCACATCGGCAAAACGCTCCGCAAGAAAATACCAACGGTGTGCCGCAAGCGCCACCACAATGTCCGCTAGTGTGAAGCGCTCGAGTGCAATAAACGTGCGGTTTTTGAGGTGCGCGTCAAGAATCCGCAAGAGCCGCGCGGCCTCCTTGAACGACGCCCGAATCGCATCGTAGTTGCGCTGCGGTTCGGGAGTGCGCGTAAGACCGAGAAACGTAACGCGCAGCGTCGTCCACAACGTGCCCAGCTGCCAGTCCATCCACCGGTCGACGTCCGCACGCGCACCCGCATCCGAGTCCGCGGGAAACAGACTGCCGGCACCGTGCACAACCGCGAGATAGCGCAAGATCGTATGCGACTCCCAGATGGCGCGCTCACCATCGATCAGCGTCGGCACCAACCCGTTCGGATTGAGCGCTAGATAGTCGGGCGTGTCGTTTACGCCGAACTCGAGACCAGCGTCGATACGCTGATAATCGCGTCCTTCGACGAGACCGAGTTCGGTAAGGCACCATACGACTTTCTGCACATTAATCGAACTGCGTCTTCCGTAAAGCTGCATGCTGGAACTCCTGCGTCTAAAAGATCCTGCCGGCCGCAACGTTGACGAGGCCCGCGCCGAACAGGACTATCAAGGGATTCATTTTCGGTCGCGCGATGAACACCCCGAGCGCAACCAGCGCGAGGCCCCAGATTATCCACGTAGATGAGGCAGCGCGCAGCACCGAAAAGGAACTCGCAAGAATCAACCCCGTTGCGATCGGCGCAAGGCCGCGTTCAGCAACCGCATGCCACGGATGCCGGTTGTGCCGGCTCCACGCCACGGCTGCCACGTAGGCAAGCAGTGAAGACGGCACGAACAGCGCAACCGAGGCCACCAGCGCGCCGAGCCAACCGGCGACCTTCCAGCCGATCAGCGTCGTCAACAGCGCGCCGGGGCCTGGTGCCGCGCGGGAGATCGCGAACAGATCGACAAACTCCTGCTGTGAAACCCAGCCATGAATAGCCACCGCCTGCTGATTGATATCGGCGACGATGCTTTGGCCTCCGCCAATCGACAACAGCGACAATGGCGCAAAAACGGCGACCAGTTGCAAATAAAGATTGTCAGGCATCGGCACGCGTCCTTGCGGATATCAGCAAACCCATTGCGCCCGCAACGATCGCGACCGGCACGAGGGGCCAACGCAGCACGCCGACCGCGACGAACACCGCTGAAATCATCAGCAGCGGCCAACGCTGCTTCGCGATCGCGGCCTTCGCGGTGCGCAAACCCACCGACGCGGTCATGCCGATCGCCGCGGCTGCCATGCCTTCCAGCAAGCGGTGCACCACGTCGTATTGGGTAAAGCGGTGGAACACGCTGGCAAACAGCACGATCACGACCATTGGCGGCACCAGCAATGCAGCGACCGCAGCGACGCTGCCCACCATGCCGCGCATCCTGTAGCCGACGTAAATAGAGACGTTGATCACATTCGAGCCCGGCAGCACTTGCCCTAATGTCAGCGCGCCGAGAAACTCTTCGTCCTTCAGCCAGCCGCGCTCGGTCACTACTTCGCGATAGATCCACGCGGACACTCCGCCGCCGAAGCTCGTCAAACCAACCCGCGCAAACAGCATAATGATCTGCACCAGCGGCACCCATTGCGCATTCTTCTTCGCCGCTGATTGTGTGTGCATGATCGATCTCCGCGCGGTCTGATTCAGTGTCGCCCATTGGCGAGCTGATGTTCCGCAAGCTGCTCGTCCGTCTGTTGCATCACCTTTGGCGGCTTGCGCCGGCTCCAGATCGAAGCGCCGACGCTGATCGCCGCACACGCCAGCAGTCCTGCTGCAATCGGACTGCGCACGAACACGGTGGGATCGCCATTCGAAATGGTGAGCGCCTGACGAAACGACTGCTCGAGCGTATGCCCAAGAATCAGACCGAACAGCAAAGGCGCCTTCGGAATATCGAAGCGGCGGAACGCATAGCCG
>DATLOW010000130.1:0-40436 GCA_035536055.1 Paraburkholderia sp.
CATCGCGACGGTCATCATCGACCGTCCGGCGAAGCTGAATGCGCTGACCAAAGACCTGTGGCGCATGCTCGGCGAGACCGTCGACGCGTTGTCCACCGACGATGCGCTGCGCTGCATCGTGCTGCGCGGTGCCGGCGAAAAAGCCTTTTCGCCGGGCAACGACATCGGCGAATTCGCCACCGATCGCAGCAACGTCGAGCAGGCGCGCACCTACGGTGCGCTGATGCATCGCACGCTCGAGGCTTTGAAGAACTGCCGCCATCCACTGATCGCGATGATTCACGGTATTTGCGTGGGCGGCGGGCTGGAACTCGCCACGATGTGCGATTTGCGCATCTGCGGCGCGTCGAGCCGCTTTGGCGTGCCGATCAAGAACCTCGGTCTCGTGATGGCGCATGGGGAACTCGAAGGCCTCGTGCGCCTGGCAGGGCCCGCCGTCGCGCTCGAGATTCTGCTCGAGGGGCGCATCTTCGATGCGCAGGAAGCGTTGGCCAAAGGGCTCGTTACGCGCGTGGTGCCGGACGGCGACGTGACCGCGCATACGTACGAGACAGCGCGCCGCATCGCCGATGGTGCACCGCTCGTCGCGCGCTGGCACAAGCAGTTCGTGCGGCGCGTGCAGGACCCGGCGCCGCTGACGGCCGAGGAACGCGACGCGGGCTTCGCGTGTTTCGGCACCGAAGACTTCCGTACCGGCTACCGGGCGTTTCTCGACAAGGTCAAACCGGACTTCAAGGGGCGCTGACATGACGGATTCGACGACAACCGAGCAGACAGGCGCGCGCGGACCGCTGGCCGGCATGCGCGTAATCGAACTCGCGCACATCATGTCCGGACCGATCTGCGGAATGATGCTCGCGGATATGGGCGCCGACGTGATCAAGGTCGAAAAGATCCCGGGCGGCGACGACTGCCGCCGTTTCGCACCGCTGGTAGCGGGCGGCGAGTCGGCTTCGTTCATGATCGTGAACCGCAACAAGCGCGGCATCGCGCTGAACCTGAAGACCGACGGCGGCCGCGAAGTGCTGGGCAAAATACTGGCAAGCGCGGACGTGGTGACCGAAAACTACCGGCGCGGCACGATGGAAAAGCTCGGCATGGGTTACGACGTGTTGAGCCGCGCCAATCCTGGCTTGATCTACTGTGCGATTTCCGGCTTCGGCCGCAGCGGTCCGATGGCGGACAAGGGCGGCTTCGATCTGATCGCACAAGGCATGAGCGGCCTGATGAGCATGACCGGCGAACCGGGCCAGGCACCGATCAAGGCCGGCTCGCCGGTTACCGACATCAACGCGGGCATCCTCGCCGCGCTCGGCATCTGCGCGGCCTATGCGAACCGGCAGAAAACCGGGCGCGGCCAGATGGTCGACACGTCGCTGTTCGAAGCGGGCTTGCAGCAGATGTACTGGGCCTTCGCGAATTTTTTCGCGGACGGCACCGTGTTGCCAAAAGCGGGTTCTGCGAACCCGACCAGTGCGCCGTATCAGGCGTTTCGCACGCGCGATGGCTGGGTCAATATCGGCGCGGCGAATCAAAGCAACTATCAGCGCCTGCTCGACGTGTTGCAAATCCCAGATCTTGAGCATGACGAACGCTTCGTGACCAATGCAGGACGTCTGCAGCATCGCGACGCGCTAGTCGAAATTCTCACAGCACGCCTGATGGAGCGTACTACTGCGGAGTGGCTGGCGCGCTTCGATGAAATCGGCCTGCCGTCAGGCCCGGTGCTCGAAGTGCCGGAAGCGGTGGCGCACGAGCAGGCGCTGGCGCGCGGCATGATCGTCGAGACGCAGCATCCGTTGGTAGGCGCCACGCGCGGTATCGGACTGCCGATTCATTTCTCGGAAGGCCGCGCCGAAGCGAAGCGTCCCGCACCATTATTCGGACAGCATACGAGCGAAGTGTTGCGCGAATATGGCTTCGACGATGCGCGCATCCAGGTGCTGAAGGACGAGGGTGCGGTGCTTGAAACGGAGGCGCTCGCGCAATAGCGCTAGTGGGAATGCCGCGCGCGGGGTGCGGCGGCATGACACGCTAAAGTTTTACGTATTGCTTGCCGATACACCATAGTAGGCCGCGCGGGGAAAACAAGGAGTACGCGGCATCGATTCGAATACATCGGAATACCAATGCGAAGAAATCTGTCGATAAGAACATGCCTCACGTTGATGGTGGTCGCGTTCGCCATCACGCTGATCGTCGGTGCGGCGATCGGGCTTGCAGCGCTGCGCTCCGAGAATCACGCGCTCGAGCAGACCTATACGGTCGATACGCCGGCAGTCGCGAATCTGGAAAACAGCGCGGGCCAGCTGTTACGCCTGCGTCTCGCGCTCGCGACCTATTCATCGCTAAACGAACTGCATGACGAGAAAGGCGCCGATGCGGTACTTAAGCGCTCGGACAAATACCTCGAAATTGCCAACGACAAGCTGTCGAAGTTTCTCGCCGTCGCCGTGGACAGCGACGAAGCGCGCGCGCTGATCCAGCAGATGCAGGACGCGCGCAATACGCTGCTCAAGCAGGGCGTCGAACCCGCACTCACCGCATTGCGCGCCGGCGACAAGGACACCTTCCTGCAGATTCAGGCCTACAAGCTGCCATCGCTGTACAGCGCATTCGAAAAGGCGATGCTGGCGGTCGAGAAGACGCAGATGGATCAGGGCGAGGATCGCTATCGCCAGGCGCAGCAGCAGTTCTCGATGGTCACGACGCTAGTCGCCGTGGGTCTGGCGGCGGCGCTGGCGCTCGCGTGGCTGATGCGCTTCGTGCTGGCGCGCGCGATCGTCAAGCCCGCGGATGCAGCGGTCGCCCATTTCGAGCGGATCGCCGCGGGCGATCTGGGCGGGCAGATCGTGGTCGACAGCAGCAACGAAATGGGCGTGCTGACCGCGGCGTTAAAGCGCATGCAGGAAGCGCTGATCGGCACCGTTGGCGACGTGCGCCGCGGCGTGCAGTCGATTCACACGGGCGTCAGCGAGATCGCGGCGGGCAACGCGAACCTGTCGCAGCGCACCGAAGAGCAGGCGGCTTCGCTCGAACAGACCGTGGCCAGCATCGAACAACTGAGCGCGACGCTGAAGCAGACGGCCGACAGCGCGAAGCTGGCCAATTCGCTGGCTTCGGGTGCGTCGTCGCTGGCCAGCCAGGGCGGCGACCTGACGCGCGACGTGGTCGGTGCGATGGAGCATATCGTCAACGATTCCCACAAGGTGGGCGATATCGTCGGCGTGATCGAAGGCATCGCGTTTCAGACCAATATCCTCGCGCTGAACGCGGCGGTCGAAGCGGCGCGCGCCGGCGAGAACGGCCGCGGCTTCGCGGTGGTCGCGAGCGAAGTGCGCTCGCTCGCGCAGCGCAGTGCGTCGGCGGCCAAGGAGATCAAAGATCTGATCGGCGAATCGACTGGGCGCATCGAGGCGGGCTCCGCGTTGGTGTCGCGTTCCGGCGATACGATGCGCGAGATTCTCGACGCGATCTCGCGTGTCAGCGCAATCATGAACGAGATCGAAACGGCGTCTTCGGAACAGAGCACCGGCATCGGGCAGATCAACATCGCGATCGCGCAGATGGATCAGGTGACGCAGCAGAATGCGGCGCTGGTCGAACAGGCCGCCGCGGCCGCGGGCGCGCTGGAAGAACAGGCGCACCGGCTGAACGCGGCGGTGGCGATTTTCGAACTGGGTCACGCGGGGGCACAGGTGCACTAGGTGTTCGGGGCACCGCGCTGCAACTTCGCGAGCGATTCGCTGCGGCGCTTTTCGTATTGGGTCACGAGGTCCCAGGTCTCGTGCCGGATCCGATAGTTCGAACCGGTGACCACGTTGGCAAAGCGTGCCTCGCCCGGATGAGGCGCCAGTCGCTCGGCCCTGAACGCCGGTGCACCGCCGAGCGTGTACACGTCCAGTCGTCCGGGCCCTTCGGAGATCGCATAGAAGCCGTCTTTGAATAGCCACGCCGCGTTGTTCGAGCGCAGCCAGTTTCCGATGCTATTCATCTCGGAGGGCATGAAGGTGCGCCGGTAGGCGAGGAACAGTTCACCCGGAGGCCGGCCCGGCACGGCAGTGACGAAGTGCGTGGCCGAGCGGGGCAACGCACTGTCCGGGTCTTCGTAGAAGGCGTAAAGCTGTTGCGGGCTGCCGGCCGTGCTGTCCCTGAAGGTATGCGTATTGACGCGGGCAGGCGTCACGTCGGTGCCATCGGCCTTCTTGAAACTCCACTGGCTGCGCGCTCCGCGATCGTAATCGACGAACGGCGTGTACGACGACAACCCGGTCGTCAGGTATTTTCCGTCCTCCTGATGCACCAGATGGCCGCCGACGTAATCGAATACGCCGTTTAACGACGCATTGTCGTCGGGCACCGGGCCTGCATACACGTAACCGCTTCCATCCACGCGCATCACCTTGCCGGGGTCGCGTGCGACATGCAGACGGCCGGTATCGGCCATCACGAACAAGTGCTTGTTGTCCGGCTTTTTCGAAGACCACGCGTACATCGTGTTCACATAGACGTTGTTCTGGCCGTCCAGATAGACTTCGGTATGGGTGCGGTCGGCCGCGCCGTAGGCCTGCATCCGCATCGCACCGCGATAGTCTAGGGCCGCCCGCTGGCGTTTCGCAATATCGCGCACTTTCTGCCATGCATGGTCGTAAAACAGGGCGTGCGCGTGATCGGCGTTCGTCGTCAGAGAGCGTGTTCCGGCAGCGCCGACGGGGTTCGACACATACGGCGCGAACGGCGTCGCGAGCCATGCGTCGCTATCGATCGGAAAACGCGCCAACTGAGGTTGCGCGCCCGACGTCGAAGTCCGGTCGAACACTTCCCACTGGTAGTCCGGGTTCGGGGTGAACGGTCCGGGCACGCCGTTCCTGACAACTTTCCAGCCGCGAATCTGCGCATAGAGCACACGCCCCATCGCTGCAACCTCGTCGCCGTGCGGTGTTTTTGCATACGAGCCGAGCGTACCGTTGACATCCACCATATTCGGCGTCGGCGCGATCAGGTAAAGGTAGCGGTCGCGCTCGGGCGCGACGCCGGGCAGACGTTTGAGCGCGCTCTCTTCGTTGCGGAACATGCCCAGATAACCGGCGCTGTCGAGCAGATGCGGATGCGCGGCCACGTCGGCGTCGTGCAGTTGCAGGTTGACGTTGGCGAGCTTCGTGCGTTCGCAGTTGAAGCCCTCGGAACTTTTCAGGTCTGCCGGAGCGAGGGTCGAAGGCCGGAACAGATGGGGCGGTTGCCGTTGCTCGCTGCCGTCGATGGCCCGGCGGATTTCATCGCGCGGCGCGCTGCCGCGCTGCGCGAATAGCGGCAGCGGTGGCGGTGCCGTCGGCGCTTCGAAGTGCAGCAGGCCTTCGGTGTTGCCGAGCAGTTGCTCGACGCTGCCTAGTTCGACACGGCTGGCAGGCGTGGGGCGCGCTGCTGCGCCCTGGAGCGACGCCGGCGGCGAATTGGACGGATTCGCGGTGTTCAGGTAGTAGCTCGTGCTCGCGTGGCTGACGCCGCCGCGTTCCTGATAGCCGAGGCTGAATATGCCGCGCCATGCGGACACCATTTCCGCAAAGTTCCCGTATCTGAATACGCCGACGTCGGGGTCGTAGATATCGTACCGGTCGCGCCTGAAGTCGGCGGTGGTGTACAGACGCTGTACGATCACCGGATGCGCGTCTGCGGCAGGCGCAGCAGCGGTGCCGCCACCGGCCGCGGCATTGCGCAGGCCGAGGCTGACAATGGCGAAGTCGGTCCGATAACTGCGCTCTGCAAGGTCCCCCCGATGCGGCTGGCTGAATGCGCGCTCGAGGTCGCTGACAAGGCCGTCGGCCGACGTGAGGTCTCGCGCGCCGTCGCGCCGCACGTAACCGTCCATGTCGCCGACCAGCCCGTAAGGGTTTTCGCGTTCGAAGCGCTCGATGTCGAGCCCCGCCACGATTTCGTCGGTCGGTTCGGTGAATTGCCGCCACGTGCGCTCGGTGGCTGCCGAGAGATCGGGCGAACTGCCATGCGCAATTTCAGTCATCACGTACATCGGCAGACCATCGCCGGCAATCGGCGCGTGCGGCGTCATAGCGGCAGCGGCAAGCGTATCGCGCGACAGGCGATTCGACATTTCGGACGGGGCCTGGTACGCGTCGCGCGTGGCCGACACCGGCGGTGCCACCGTCGGCATCGTCATTGGCTCGGCGCAGTTGTCGTCGGTCGGCACCCATTGCCGCAAACCGGCTGCCGAACCTGAGGTGCTCGCGTCCGACAGCCTGTAAAACCGCACCTGATCGGGCGCCAGCTGGCGCCCTTCGGTACCGAATGCGTCGTCGATATATTGGCGCAGGCCGTCGTAAATGCTGAGCGGGTTGCCGAAGATGAATACGCCGTTGTTCGGGTCGAACACCGCGTAGCGATTGTCCAGCATCCGCTCCAGCAGCAACGCGTGTCCGGCCCGCTGGGTCTCGCCGGCGACCGGGCCCGCATCGAGGCGGATATGCGCGATATCGCCGGCGCGCAGCCGCGTGATCAGGTCGTTCAACATCTTGTGCACGGTCAGCACACGCGCGGTCGCGGCACCATGCGCCGGCGTCGGGCCTTGCAGCGGGGACTGATACATCACGGCTGCGCCGTCCGCCGAATAGCGGCGAAATCCCAGCGACGTGGCGCTTTGCTGGAACGCGCCGACACGGCTGAACAGATCGTGCGCAATGCCGCTTGCGCGCGTGTTCGCTGCGTTGTCCATCCGGTATATGGCCTGCAGCAACGAAGGAAATACTGTCGTGTCGCGATCGAGGAAACGCGCGGCTTCCCTTACCCAGCCTTCGCAGGAACCGCGCCGACCATCGGCGACTCTGGCCGAGTAGTCGGCCTGATCGAACGGATAGTAGGCTTGCGCGAGGCGCCTCAGTGCCTCGCCGCCGCCGCGTTCGCGAAACGGCGAGGCGTCTTTCGGTTTGCCTTGAATGCTGCCGCGCTCGGCGCGCGACGGCGGCGTTTGTGCCGAGGCCATGCGGACGCTCGCACCCAGGGCTGCCTCGGCGCGTTGCGCACGCGCTTGTCTGGCCACCGTGCGTGGGCCCGCAGTGAGCTGCTGGTCCGCGCGGGCCGGTTGTCCGTCGGAACGCCGCAATGGTTTTTCATCCGCTGCTGGTTGCGCGAAACCGGTGGTCACGCGGCTGTCGGGCTGAATGTGCATGGCAGTACCTGTCGAGTAAACGAACAAGCGGGTACTGCGGATTTCAGCATGCGGCTGCATCACAAATGTAGTGATGGCTCATTGCTGCGGACGCGGCTGCGGATGGGCCACGAGCCGTGCGCTACCGATGCGCTCAATGCGCGACGGCGTCGAGCGGCAGGTTCATCGATGCAGCCACCAGCGAACGCGTATACGGATGCGCCGGCTGCTGCAACACCTGCAGCGTGTCGCCGGTTTCGACGATGCGCCCCGCTTTCATCACGACGATCCGATGCGCCATCGCGCGCATCACCGCGAGGTCGTGCGTGATGAACAGATAGCTGAGCGCGTATTTCTGCTGCAGCTTCGTCAGCAGATTCAGCACCTGCTGCTGGATCGATACGTCGAGCGCACTGGTGGGTTCGTCGAGAATCAGCAGTTCAGGTTCGACGGCCAGCGCGCGCGCAATCGCAATACGTTGCCGCTGACCGCCCGAAAACTCGTGCGGATAGCGTTGCGGCGCATCGGCAGGCAAGCCGACTTCTGCGAGCAGCGCGGCGACCCGCTCGCGCCTTTCGTGTGCGGGCACGTCGGGACGATGCACGGCAATGCCTTCGCCGACGATCTGTTCGACCGTCATGCGCGGCGACAGCGAGCCGAACGGATCCTGAAACACCACCTGCATCTTGCGATACAACGCGCGCCGCGACGCGGCGGACGCAAGCAGCGAACGCGGCGCGCCGTCGATATGAATCTGTCCGGCCGTGGGCGCTTTCAGGCCGAGCACGGCAGCCGCCAGCGTCGATTTACCCGAGCCTGACTCGCCGACGATGCCGAGCGTTTCACCGCGCCGCAGCGACAGCGCAGCAGCTTCGACCGCGCGAAACGACGCGCGCCCGAACAGCGCGCGCCAGCCTTTTGCGCGGGTCCGATAGTCGACGTCGAGTGCTTCTACGTCGAGCACGCGCCGCGCATGCTGCGCTACCGGCTCGATCGCGCGGTGTGGCTCGCTGTTCAGCAGCCTTTGCGTATACGGATGCTGTGGATTGGCGAACAGCGCCTCGGTGCTGCCGGTCTCGACCAGCACGCCGTGCTCCATGACGGCGACGCGCTGCGCGAAGCGCCGCACCAGGTTCAGATCGTGGGTGATCAGCAGCACCGCCATGCCGCGCTCGGCGGCTTCATGCTGCTGCAAATCCAGTAGCAACTCGACGATCTGCTGACGCACGGTCACATCGAGCGCGGTGGTGGGTTCGTCTGCGAGCAGCAACCGTGGGCGGCACGCGAGCGCCATCGCGATCATCGCGCGCTGCCGCTGGCCGCCGGATAACTGATGCGGAAAACTGTCGATGCGCCGCTCCGGTTCGGGAATGCCGGTGCGCCGCAACAGTTCGATGCCGCGCGCACGCGCTGCATTCGGGCGTAGTCCCTCGTGAATCCGCAGGCTCTCCGCAATCTGCCGGCCGATTGTGAACAGCGGATTCAGTGCGGTCATCGGCTCCTGGAATACCATCGCGATGTCTTTGCCGCGCATGCCGCACAACTGCTGTTCGGATTTAGCCAGCAGGTCGTCGCCTTCGAGCAGAATGCGTCCGCTGGCGCGCGCGTGCTCCAGCAGGCCCAGGATCGACAGCGCGGTTACGCTTTTGCCGGAGCCCGATTCGCCTACCAGCGCAACGCGTTCGCCGCGCGCGATGCTCAGACTCAGATCGTCGACCACACATTTGTCACCGAAGCGCAGCGTCAGATGCTCGATTTCAAGCAGCGGCGGTGCCGCGAGCGTTGTAATGAAGCGTGCGGTCATCGCCGGCCTCCGAATGCGGAACCGCGCGAGCGCGTGTCGAGCGCGTTGCGCAACGCATCGCCCATAAAAGTGAGCAATAGCAGTGTGATCACCAGAGCCGCAAACGCGGACACCGAGATCCACCACGCGTCGAGATTATCCTTGCCCTCCTGCAGCAGTTCGCCGAGGCTCGGCATGGGCGGCGGCACACCGAGTCCGAGAAAATCGAGGCTCGTCAGCGAAAGAATCGCCGCGCTCATCCTGAACGGCAGAAACGTGATGACCGGCGTCAGGCTGTTGGGCAGCACGTGGCGCCAGATGATCTGCCAGTTGGAAAGACCCATGGTGCGCGCCGCTTTCACATAATCGAGCGCGCGGTTGCGCAGGAACTCGGCGCGCACGTAGTCGGACAGCGTGAGCCAGCCGAACATCGACAGCAGAATAAACAGCAGCCACAGCCCCGGCTCGAAAATCGACGCGAAGATGATCAGCAGATACAGGTCCGGCATCGAGCTCCACACTTCGATCAGCCGTTGTCCAATCAGGTCGGTGCGGCCACCGTAAAAACCTTGCAGTGCGCCGGCGAGCGTGCCGAGCGCGACGCCGGACACGGTCAGCGCAAGCGCCATCAGCACCGAAAGCCGGAAGCCGTACAGCAGGCGCGCCAGCACGTCGCGACCGAACTGGTCCGTGCCGAGCCAGTTGCTGGCCGACGGCGGTGCGGGGTAGGGCCGTGCGGCGAAATAGTCGACGGTATCGTAGTAGTAGCGGTTCGGCGCATAGATCGCAAAGTTGCCGTTGCTTTGCAGTTTGCCGCGGATATACGGGTCCAGATAGTTGGTGCGCGCGGCGAAGTCGCCGCCGAACAGCGTTTCCGGATAGTCGCGCACGATCGGGAAATAGTAGTGACCGTCGTAGCGCACGACGAGTGGCCGTTCATTCGACAACACTTCGCCCAGCAGGCTCAGCACGAACAGTGTGCCGAAGATCGCGAGGCTCCAGAAACCCAGACGCTGGCGGCGAAAGCGCAACCACGTGCGTCGCCATGGCGATACGGAAAGCGTTGCCGCGGCTGTTGGCGGGGTGGTTGCGCCCGCAACTTCAGCGGTCGTGGCGATCGAACTGGATGCGCGGGTCGACAATGGCATAGCAGACGTCAGCAATGAGTTTGGTGATGAGGCCGATCAGCGTGAACAGAAACAGCGAGCCGAGTACTACCGGATAATCGCGGCGGATCACCGAGTCGTACGACAGCTGGCCCATGCCGTCGAGCGAGAACAGCGTCTCGATCAGCAGGTTGCCGTTCAGGAACGCGCCGACGAAGGCGGCGGGCAGGCCGGTCAACAGCGGAATCGCCGCGTTGCGCAACACGTGCTTCCACAGCACGCCGCGCCGCGACACGCCTTTCGCGCGCGCGGTGAGCACGTATTGCCGGCCGATTTCCTCGAGAAAGGTGTTCTTGGTCAGCATCGTCACAATTGCGAAGTTGCCGACCACCGCGGCAGCAACCGGCAGCGCGATGTGCCACAGATAGTCGAGCAGTTGCCCGGCGGCCGACAGGTCGTCGAAGTTGTCCGACGTGAGGCCGCGCATCGGAAACAGCTGCCACAGCGTGCCGCCGCCGAACAGCATCAGCAACAGCACGCCGAACACGAAGCCGGGGATCGCATAGCCGCTCAGCACCAGCACGCTGGTTGCCGTGTCGAAGCGCGTGCCGTTGCGCACTGCTTTCGCAATGCCGAGCGGTACCGCGACCGCGTAGGTGAGCAGCACGGTCCACACGCCGAGCGTCAGCGATACCGGCAGCTTGGACAGGATCACCTGCCACACGCTGCGGTGCTGATAGTAGGACTGGCCGAGATCGAAGCTCGCATACTGCTTCAGCATGAGCCAGTAGCGTTCGAGCGGCGGTTTGTCGAAGCCGTACTGCTTTTTGATCTGCGCGATCTGTTGCGGGTCGACGCCCTGGCTGCCGTGATAGCCGCCGGCCGCCGCGCCGCCTTCGCCGCCGCGCTGCGCGGCGCCGTGGCGCAATTGCGTGACCAGTTGCTCGACCGGGCCGCCGGGCACGAACTGCGTGACGACGAAGGTTAGCGTGATCACGCCGAGCAGCGTGGGCACCATCAGCAGCACGCGGCGCAGGATATAGACGAGCATCGCGTTACCCTCCGTGCGCGCTTGAGTGTGCGCTGCCGCCGTCGTTCCAGTACCAGTAATCGAGCACCCAATCCTCGGCCTGATACGTGTGCGGCAACGTAGACGGATAGCCGAGCGCGCTCTTGAATGCAATGCGTGCATTCGGCGACGTGTACTCGGGCACCAGGTAGTACGAGTTCAGCAGCACGCGGTCCAACGCGCGCGTGGCGTCTTCCAGTTCGGCCAGCGTGCGCGCGCGCTGCACGGCGCCGATCAGCGCGTCGACGGCCGGCGAGCGGATGCCCGGATAATTCTCCGATCCCGGTTGTGTCGCTGCCGCGCTGCCGAAACGCTGCACGAGTTCGGCGCCGGGAATCGTCACGGTCGGATAGAGATGCGTGGTCATGTCGAAATCGAAATTGTCGATACGCTTCTGGTACAACGCGCTGTCGATCTCGCGCATATGCGCGTCGATGCCGAGCGTCTGCATGTTGCGCACGATCGGCAGCAGCACGCGGTCCATGCCGGGCTGGTCGTCGATGATTTCGATCGACATCGGCGTGCCGTGCGCGTCGCGCAGCTGGCCGTCGCGCACCTGCCAACCGGCTTGCGCAAGCAGATCGCGCGCAAGCCGCAGATTGCCGCGCAACGAATGCGGCGGCAGCGTGTCGGGCTGCGCGATGCGCGTGCCGAAAACCCCGGCCGGCAGCGTCGCGCGATACGGTTCTAGCAGTGCAAGCTCGCCTGCGCCGGGCGTGCCATCGGCGGCGAACGGGCTGTCGTCGAAATAGCTGGCGAGGCGCCGGTACTGGCCATAAAAGGCCATCCGGTTCATCCAGTCGTAGTCGAAGGTATAGGCAAGCGCGGCCCGCACGCGCGGATCGGCGAACATCGGCTTGCGCAGGTTGAACATCAGGCCTTGCATCTGCGCACCGTGATTCGGAAAAGCGGCGCGTTGCAGCGTGCCGTTGTCGAAATTCCTGCCGACGTATTTGCGTGCCCATTGCGACGAGCTGTATTCGACCTGCACGTCGGTTTCGCCGGCTTTCAGCGATTCGAGTTGCGTGTAGTGATCGCGGTACAGCTTGAACGTGATGCGCGCGAAACGGTACATGCCGCGCCGTGCCGGCAGATTCGACGCCCAGTAAGCAGGATTGCGCCGGTAGGTGATCTGCTTGTCGTTCTTGCGCTGCTCGATCAGATACGGGCCGCTTGCGATCGGCGCGATGGTGCTCGTCTGGTCGAATGGAATGCGCTTGCCGTCCTGCATCGCCCATTTCGGCGAGAACACCGGCAGGTCGCCGGCGATCAAGGGTGCGTTGCGTTCCGCGCGGCGGAAGGTGAAGCGCACGCGCGCGCGATCGAGCACGGTGGCGTCCTTGAGCACCGCAAACTGCGAGTTGAACAGCGGCGACACTTGCGGGCTCGTCAGCGTATCGAACGAATATTTGACGTCGGCGGCGCTAATCGGATCGCCGTTCGAGAAACGTGCGCGCGCATCGATGTGAAATACGGCTGACAGGCCGTCGGGTGCGAGTTCGACGTCGTCGGCGATCAACGGGTATTCGGAGGCGAGCTCGTCCCAGCTGCGCTGCATCAGCGTATCGAACATCAGATGCTGGATATCCGGTGCCGGCGAGCCGCGCAGCAGAAACGGATTCAGCGAATCGTAGCTTTGCGCCTCGTCGAAATTCTGGAAATTCAGCGTGCCGCCGATCGGCGCTTGCGGATTCGCGTAGTCGAAATGCGCGAAATCCGCCGGATATTTCGGCGTGTCGTATTGCGCGAGCGACGGTTGTGCGAACGCGTCGAGCGGCTTTGCTGCGAATATCGCGGCCATTGCAGTCGTTGCGGCGAGCGCGGTAATGGCGATGCGCCGCCCGCTCGCGAACTGCGGGTGCCCGGAGGGTCTTGCTCTGCTCATCATGCACGTGCCTGGGTCGCGCGCCGGCTCGTAGCCGGCGCGCGCGTGGTCCGAGTCGCGCGGGGGCAGCGGATAGCCGCTCCCGCGTCCTTAGTCGCGATGTGCGCTACTCGTCGTCGGATGCTGTGGTCTTGAACGAAAATTCCACTTCGCCCACGTAGGGTTCCGCGTTCTTTTCGCACTTATAGGCGCGGCCCGCCGCGACCACCGCCTCGTTGAATACGGAGGTGGGTGGCGTGACGCGCACGATCTTCACGTCGCCGACGCTGCCGTCCGGATTGATCGCCAGATGCGCGATCACATTCGCGGAGATGCCTTGTTCCAGCGCGCGCCGCGGAATCTGCGGCTGCACCGACTGGCAGTGGCCGCGGCCGTCGACCACGCCATGCAGCGCGGGTGGGGCGACGGGCGCTGCGCCTGCCGCCGCGGTAGCCGGCGCGGGTGACGAAGTCGCAGGTGCCGTGGCCAACGCGGGCGCATTTTGCGCCGGCGCCGCAGCCGCTGGAATGGCCGCTTCCTTCGGCACTGCCGCGGGCTTGGCCGGCGGCGGCTTCGGCGTCGGCAGCGGTTTGGGCTGCACCTGCTTCGGCACGGTCTTTTGCGGCACCGGCGCGGGCGGTGGTTCCAGCTTCTTGATTTCGGGCGGCGGCGGAGGGGGCGGCGGCGCGATCTGCACGCGCATTTCCTTTGGCGGAGGGGGCGGCTCCTGCTGGAATCTGACCTGCGACAGGCCTGCCACCAGCAGCAGTTCCAGCAGCAGGGCCGCGCCGACCGCAGTCTTCATCGACATGCCACGGTGACGCGTGGGTGCGGACGAAGCCCACAGCGCTCCCGACAGCCGGCGTTGCGGATCGTTCATATCGAGGGCCGGCGTATTCATGTCGTCGGATTCGTAGCGAGCGCAACCGAACTGATGCCCGCCGCGCGCACCAGGTCCATTACCTTGACGATGTTTTTATAGCTGGTGCCTTCGTCGCCGGCGATCGCGACGTCGACTTTCTTCGACTCGTGCACCAGCTGCTGAAGATGTGCGGTCAGCGCTTCCGGCGTGATTTCCTTGGCGTCCAGATAGAGTTGATCGGATTTTGTGACGCCGATCGACACCTTGATAGTCTGCTGCAGTTGCTCCGCGGTGCTCGACTGCGGCAAGTCGAGCTTGATGCCCGCGCCCTGGATCATCTTCAGCGTGGCGAGCATGAAGAACACCAGCAGGAACATCATGATGTCGATCATCGGAATGATCTCGATGCGGGCTTTCTCTTCACCGCCGAGATAGTGGCTGCGATGGTTGCGCATGATTTTCTCCTTGCAGGGCGGAGCTCAGGCGGCGAACCGCGAGACTAGCAGCGACTTGATCAGGTCGAACTGGTTGACCGTCATGCGGATGCGCTTGTTGAAATAGTTGAGAAACACCACGCAGATGATGGCGATGGTCAGACCGCACGCGGTGGCGGTCAGCGCGTGGCCGATGCCGCCGGTCACGCCGTTCGGATTGGCGGTGCCGCTCGTGCCCAGCACGTTGAACGACTCGACCATGCCGACGATGGTGCCGAGCAGACCGAGCAGCGGCCCAAGCGTGACAGCCGTGTCGAGAATCCACAGGTTACGGTCGAGGCGCGGCAGCTGGAACATGATCGTCTCTTCGATTTCGCGTTCCACCACGGCTTCGCTTTTGCCCTTCGCCTTCATCGCAGTTCTGACGAGTTCGGCCTGGACAGTCTGGCTGTAGTGGTCGGCGACTTTGGCCGCGTCTTCGAGGTTGCTGGTGTCGACCAGCTTCAGATCGTGTTCGAGCGTATTGCCGGCACGTACCGCGCGGGCAAAGAACACGAAGCGTTCGATGATGATCGCGATACCGATCAGGAAGATAAAGGCAAGCAGGGGGATGAGACCCATCGACTGGATCGAGTAGGTAATGAGCGTGTTCAGCACTGCGGACTCCTGTTGGCGCAAGACGCCGTTGCATAACGGCGGGTTTCTCGTTGTTGGCTCCCTTGTGGGTTGCCAGCTTTAAAAGCGCGGGCAGCAATGCAAAGGCCGTACCAGGCGATAGACCGGCGATGCCAGTCCGGGATCGCGGTTACGCCGTAATCATGCGGCGCGGATCGACAAGCGCTTTTAAATTACGGAGATAGCCGATTAATGCGTGGTATGCCAATGCATTCGGCATTGCTTAAATGCCGTCTGCTCGTATGTGAATAACAGATCAAATTGATTGAGTGAATACGTTGCGATGCGGATTGGCGGGCTCTTAACCATCCGCGGCCCGGTTTATTCGAACCAGTTTGGTGCCGGCGATTATAAAGCGCAATGTAATGGTGCGAATCGGTCATTCGATGAAAGAGTTTTTCTTACAAATCTTCCAGATGACTGGCAGAGCGCTGGCTATTTATCGGGGGTGGCGACCGCCTTGCATCGTATGTTTAGTAAGCCTTGCCGCAAAATGTTACAAACCTTTCTTTATGATTTATTTCGCCCGTTTTTAGTGAATAAACGCGTGTCATGCAATCTTTATTTGAATGCACCGAATCGGAAAGTCGCGCCTTTTTACGGTGCGAAAGGCGCACCAGGCGCCAGTAGAGCATGTACTCTAAAGACGCAAAAACTTGCTGACCTGCTGGTGCGTGTCATGGTACGCGCGCGAATTGATCGCGTCGGGACGCGAAATCTTTAATTGCGGATTAATTAAAGACCAATTCGATCAATGCTTTGCCTCGCGATAAAGGTGCTTTAAAGCGTCGAAAAACGATGCACGCTTATTTCGCTTGGCATGTCTTCTGCTTTTGCTGCGCTCGCTTTAAAAAGCCAGGGCGCGTCCGACACGATCGGCAAGGCGCTCTGGACGGGACGTGCGAGACCAGGGGCAGGTACCGGCGGCGACGAACTCGCCGATCAGATCGGACTTCGCACGGCTGCGCATGCGCGACTCGCGCATCGGGCAGATCGTTCAATGAACAACAAGCAGGAGAGCAAGTGAAAAAGAAGAAATTGGTCTCGGCCATGACGAAAATCATAGGCGCCGAGCTGATGCTGACGGCTGCGTGCGTTCCGGTCGCATTCGCGCAAAGCCAGCCCGACAGCGCCGCCGCTCCCACTGCGGCAAGCAGCACAGCAGCGCCGGCAGCGCCGGTCAGCAAGCTGGAGAAAGTCGAGGTGACCGGTTCGCTGATCCGCACGTCGGACAAGACCGGCCGCATCGAAGTGCAAACCATCACCCCGAAGGAAATCGAACAGAGCGGCTATACGACGGTGGCCGACTTCCTGCGCGGCATGGCCGCGAACTCGGCGAGCAGCTGGTCGCAGTCGACCATGAACAGCTCGGCGCCGGGCGGCGCAGGTCTCGCACTGCGCGGCCTCAGCGAGAAGTACACGCTGGTGCTGGTGGACGGCCAACGCGTGGCGAACTACGCGATGGCGGTGAACTTCACCGATACGTTCTTCGACGTCAACGCGATTCCGCTGAACATCGTCGACCACATCGATGTGGTGAAGACCGGGGCGGTGTCCGAGTACGGCTCGGACGCGATTGCGGGCGTGGTCAACATCATCACGAAGAAGAACTTCCAGGGCTTGCAGATCGACGCACAAGCCGGTAAAACGCAGCACCCGGGCGATGGGCAAGGCAGCTTCAGCGTGCTCGGCGGCGTCGGCGACCTGAACTCGGATCGCTACAACGTGACGGCTGCGGCGAGCTGGTACCGCGATTCCGGCTCCACGCTCGCCGACCGCTCGATGACGGCGAATCAGGACTTCTCGCAGTTCCCCGGCGGCCATGCTGGCCCGCTCGGACCGAACCAGCAGTCGAACTGGGAACTGCCAGACGGCAGCACGGCGCCGATCAGCCCGTGCCCACCGAATACGAATTCGAATGGCCAGGTGTGCGTGCACAACCCGGCGTCGCAGACTTCGCTGATTCCCGCGACTACGCGTCTTAACGCAAAACTGCACGGTACCTTCAAGGTCAACGACGACGTGCAGGCCTACGCGGACCTGTGGTTGAGCCGCGACGAGACGGTGCAGCTGCAAGGGCCGGCTGCGATCAGCAGTTTGTCCAACGTGTTCGATCCGGTATCCGGTTCGGTGTCGCCGTTGTCGCGCACGGTGTCGGCAACCAATCCGTTCAATCCGTTCGGCGTTCCGACCGACATCAACTACACGTTCCCCGGACACACGATCGTTGCCGATACGGTTTCGACGTTCTGGAAAGCGTCGACCGGCGTGAAGGGCTCGTTCACCACGCCGAAGGCCGGCGACTGGGATTGGGCGGTCGACTACGGGCATTCGCAAAGCACGGTCGACACCAGCTACTCGAACGAGCTGACGGTAGCGGGCGCGGAAAACATCCTCGCCAACGGTGTATTCAACTTCGCGAACCCGGCCGCCACCCCGAACGGCACCGCAGGGCTGTTCGCCACCGACGACCAGCAGGCGATTTCGAAACTGGACAGCGTGACCGCGAAAATGTCCACCGGCAATCTGTTTGCGTTGCCCACCGGCAATGTCGGTCTCGGTCTCGGTACGGAATTTCGCCACGAAAGCGAGCTGATCAACCCGCGCACGCTGTCGTCGCAAGGCATCGTGACGCCGGGCCAGGTGCAGACGGTGGACGGCGAGCGCAACGTCGCGGCGGTCTACTACCAGGTCGACATTCCGCTGCTGCGCAACCTGACGTTTACGCAGTCCGGCCGCTACGACCACTACAGCGACTTCGGCGGTGCCTTCTCGCCGAACTTCGCGCTGCGCTTCCAGCCGGTGCAGGCGCTGACCGCGTACGCGTCGTATAGCCGCGGCTTCCGCGCGCCGACGCTGATCGAGAACTCGCAGACGGTCACCGTGCAGCACCAGAACCTGACCGACCCGAACGACCCGAGCGGCACGCCGACCAAGCACTTCACCACCGAGCAGGTGAACGGCAACCCGAATCTGCAGCCGGAGCACACGAAGAACTACAACATCGGCTTCGAACTGTCGCCGGACAATTCGTCCGATATCGGCGCGGCGTTCTACAAGATCCACATCGACGGCGTGATCGGCACCGACGATCCGAACGCGGTGCTGCAGGCGAACGATCCGTCGCGCGTGGTGCGCAATCCGGATGGCTCGATCCGCTTTATCACGCAGCAGTACATCAACCTCGGCTCGCTCGATACCGACGGTTTCGACTTCAACTTCCGCAAGTCGGTCGGCACGAAGTACGGCACCTTCACGCTCGCCGGCGACTGGGCTTACGTGTGGCACTTCAAGCTCGACTCGCCGGGCCAGCCGACCCAGGACTTCGCGGGCAACAACCTCGCGTTCCTGCAGCCGTTCGGTGCGAGCAATCCGCGCTGGAAGGGCAATACCAGCCTGTCGTGGGATTACCGCAAGTTCACCACGACGCTCACGTGGCAGTACACGGGTCCGTATACCAACGCGGTGGCGGCGGAATTCGGCGATGGCGGCACGCTGTCGGTAGCGTCGTACAGCCAGTTCAACCTGATGGCGCGTTACACCGGCTTCAAGCACTGGACGATTTACGGCGGCATTACGAACCTGTTCGACCGTTCGCCGCCGTTCGACGTCGAGTGGCAGGCGCAGCCGGATATCACCGGTTACGACCAGTCGCTATACACCGATATGGGCCGCACGTTCCAGATCGGCGCGACGTATCGCTTCTAGGTCGACACGACGTTGTACGCAGTACGCGGGTAGCAGTTCTCCTCTCGCGTTTTCTCGACTCGGAGGAACGCGCTTTTGCGGCGGTGCTGCGCGCACCGCCGGTTTTTCCTCGAAGTAACCGGATCGGGGTGAACGCGCAGCACGATCCGCTTGCGGAATTTCCGTTGGAATCGCCTATGAATCTGAAGCTGAATTTGACGCGCGTGTGTTCGGCACGCCTGTCGGCGACGGTGCTCGGCGCGCTCAGCGCGCTGGCCGTTGCCTCGATCCATGCCGCAGCCGTGGCTGCGGTTCCCGCCAATGTCGCATTGGCCGCGCAGCAGGAGTTGACGCGGCATGCGGATATCGAAGTCGAATCGCTCGATCCGGCGCATATCGAGTCGGTGATGGCCAACCAGATCGGCGTCGATCTGTTCGAAGGGCTTACGCGCATCGATGCCGCCGGCAATGTGGTGCCCGGCGTCGCGCAGTCGTGGACGCGCCCGGCCGCCGACACATGGGTCTTCAAGCTGCGCCGCGATGCGCGCTGGAGCGACGGCCAACCGCTGACGGCGGCCGACTTCGTGTATGCATGGCAGCGCCTCGTCGATCCGAAGACCGGCTCGAAGTACACGATTCTGGTCGAGTGTGTGAAGAATGCGAAAGCGATTCTGGCAGGCAAAGCGGCGCCGGCCGAACTCGGCGTACGGGCGGTGGACCCGTACACGCTTGAAGTGAAGACCGAGACGCCGGCCGCGTTTTTCGCCGAAGTGGTGTCGAAAGCGGATATGGCGCCGGTGAATCGCGCTGCGATCGCGAAGTACGGCGACGCATGGACCCGCCCGGGCAACCTGGTCGGCAACGGCGCCTACGTGCTGGCCGACTGGCAGCCGAACAACCATATCGTGCTGGCGAAGAACGACAAGTACTGGGATGCGCACGACGTGGCGATCACGAAAGTCACTTACCTGCCGATCGAAAGCGACGAAACGTCGCTGCGCATGTATCAGGGCGGGCAGTTCGACTTCACGTACCGGATTCCGTCCGGTTTGTTTACGCCGCTGTCGAAGCAGTTCGGCGCCGAGCTGAAAGTGAGCCCGGTGCTCGGCACGTACTACTACAGCATCAACAACGAGGATCCGGCATTCAAGGACAAACGCGTGCGGCAAGCGCTTTCGATGGTGATCGATCGCGACCTGCTGACCTCGCGCCTGACACAAGCCGGTGAAAAACCGATCTACGGCCTCACGGTGCAGGGGACCAAAGGCGCGGACCTGTACCTGCCGGACTGGGCGTCATGGCCGATGGCCAAGCGTGTGGAGTACGCGCGCAACCTGCTGAAAGAGGCCGGCTATTCCGATGCGAAGCCGCTCACGTTTACCTTCACGTACAACACCAACGACCTGCACAAGAAAGTCGCGCTGTTCGTCACCTCCGAATGGCGTACCAAGCTCGGCGTCAACGCGAAGCTCGAAAACATCGAATACAAGGTGATGCTCAAGCAGCGGCACGACGGCAAGTTGCAGATGTCGCGCGACGGCTGGTATGTCGACTACAACGATGCGACGTCGTTTCTCGATCTGATCCGCTGCAACAATGTGCAGAACGATCAGCGTTACTGCAACCCGAAAGTCGATGCGCTGATCGACGAAGGCAACCGCCAGCTCGACGATGCGAAGCGCGCGGCACTGCTGACCGAAGCGCAGGCGCTGGCGATGGCCGATACGCCGATGATCCCGCTGTTCCAGTACTCGGGTGACCGGCTCGTCAAGTCGTACGTGGGCGGCTATGCGCTGACCAACTACGTCGACCAGCGCGCCACGCAAGACATGTACATCATCCGGCACTGAGCGACGGAGTCCTGCCATGCTCGCTTATACGTTGCGTCGCGCGCTGTGGGCGATCCCGACCGTCCTCGCAGTGATCACCGTGTGCTATCTGCTGCTGCATCTGACGCCGGGCGGCCCGTTCGATACGGAAAAGCAGCTGTCAGCGGCGGTGCTGCAGAACCTGAACGCGAAGTATCACCTCGACGAGCCGCTGTGGCGTCAATACCTGCGCTATCTGGCTGCGCTGTTGCACGGCGATCTGGGTCCGTCGTTTCGCTACAACGACTGGACCGTCAACGATCTGATCAGGAAAGCGCTGCCGGTGAGCCTCGGCATTGGCGGCATTTCGGTGCCGATCGCTTGCGTGCTGGGCATTGGCTTCGGCACGCTGGCGGCGGTGCGGCGCGGCAGCCTGATCGATCACGGCGTGATGGTGCTCGGCAATGTCGGCAACGTGGTGCCGCCGTTCGTGATCGGCCCGGTGCTGGTGTGGGTGTTCGCGATCCTGCTGCGCGGCGCGCATGGTCACGGCTGGCTGCCGGCCGGCGGCTGGGGCGACGGCGCATGGCAATACCGCGTGCTGCCGATCGCGCTGCTGACGGTGATCAATATGGCGACCATCGCGCGCGTGATGCGCGGCAGCATGATCGAGGTGCTGGGCGGCAACTTTATCCGCACCGCGCGCGCCAAGGGGCTGCCGGCGCATACCATCGTGCTGCGGCACGCGCTGAAGCCAGCGTTGATGCCGGTGGTGTCGCTGCTCGGCTCGGTGTGCATTTCATCGATCACCGCGGCCATCGTTACCGAGTCGGTATTCGCGCTGCCGGGACTCGGCCAGTTGATCGTGAACGGCGCAATCAATCGCGACTACACGCTGGTGCTGGGTCTCGTTGTGCTGACAACGGTCGTCGCCGTTCTGTTCAACCTGCTCGTCGACCTCGCGTATGCGTGGCTCGATCCGCGTATCCGTTACTGAATCCATGAACCGCTTCTTTCTTTTCGGCAGTACCGCGATGCCCGCGGCAGCGGTCGATGTGCCGCGTTCGCGCAGTCCGCTGGCTGCCGCGGGCGCACGCTTCATGCGCAACCGCGCCGCGCTGATCGCGCTCGCGCTGCTATTGCTGATCGTGGTGGTCTGCTTTAGCGGGCCGCTGCTGCTGCCGAACAATCCGATCGACAGCGACTGGTCGTCGATCAGTCTCGCGCCGACCCTGCAAGGCGCGCACTGGTTCGGTACCGACGAACTCGGCCGGGATCTGCTGGTGCGCACGCTGGCGGGCGGCCGCGTGTCGCTCGAAGTGGGGTTACTCGGCACGCTGGTATCGGGCCTGATCGGCGTCGCGTACGGCGCGGTGGCCGGCTACGCCGGCGGCCGCACCGATGCGGTATTGATGCGCATCGTCGACATGATGTACGCGATTCCGTACATGCTGATCGCGATTCTGATGATGACGCTGTTCGGTCGCGCTTTCTATCTGGTCGTGCTGACCATCAGCGCGTTTTCGTGGCTCGATATGGCTCGCGTAGTGCGCGGCCAGACGCTGACACTGCGCACGCGCGAGTTCGTCGATGCAGCGCGCGCGACGGGTGTGAAGCCGTGGATGATCATCGCTCGCCATATCGTGCCGAATCTGCTCGGCGTGGTAGTGGTGTACGCCAGCGTGACGGTCCCTTCGATCGTGTTGACCGAATCCGTGCTGTCGTTTCTCGGTCTCGGCGTGCAGGAGCCGATGACGAGCTGGGGCGTGCTGATTCAGGACGGCGCGCAGAAGCTCGAAGCGATGCCTTGGCTGCTGCTGTGTCCCGCGCTGATGCTGTGCGTGACGCTGTATTGCGTGAGCTTCGTCGGCGACGGGCTGCGCGATGCATTCGACCCGAAGGAGCATTGAAATGGCGCTGCTTGAAGTCAGCAGGCTCGGCGTGCGTTTTGCTCGCCATGGCGGTGCGGCGGTGGATGCGGTGCAGGATGTATCGTTTTCGCTCGATAGCGGGCGCACGCTCGGCATCGTCGGCGAATCCGGTTCGGGCAAGAGCCAGACCGTGATGGCGCTGCTCGGTCTGATCGCATCGAACGGTACGGTGACGGGGGAAGCCGCTTACGGCGGCCAGAACCTGCTGCAGATGAACACCCGCGAACTGAACCGCATTCGCGGCGAACGCATCGCGATGATCTTCCAGGACCCGATGACGTCGCTCAATCCGTTTCTGACGATCGAGCGGCAGATGACGGAGACCTTGCAGTTGCACCGGGACATGACGCGCCGCGCTGCGCGTGCGCGCGCGATCGAGGCGCTCGAACAGGTGCGCATTCCGGATGCGGCGCGGCGCATCGGCATGTATCCGCACGAGTTTTCCGGCGGCATGCGCCAGCGCGTGATGATCGCGATGGCGCTGCTGTGCGAGCCCGACATCCTGATCGCGGATGAACCGACGACCGCGCTCGACGTCACTGTGCAGGCGCAAATCATCGAGCTGCTGCGCGAACTGAACCGCGAGCGCGGCACCGCGATCATCCTGATCACGCACGATATGGGTGTGGTGGCCGGTCTGTGCGACGACGTGATGGTGATGTACGCCGGGCGCACCGTCGAGCAGGCAAGTGCGCGCGCACTGTTCGCGGCGCCTCGTCATCCGTATACGGTGGGGCTGCTGAATGCGTTGCCGCGTCTGAGCGACGCGAGCGATGCGCCGCTGCGCACGATTCCGGGCAATCCGCCACTACCGGGCACCGCGGGCGCGGGCTGCGCATTCGCGCCGCGCTGCGCGTATGCGTTCGATCTGTGCCGACGCGAGCGGCCGGTTCTGAGGGCCTACGAAGACGGCGCACGCGCGTGCCATAAACCCGCCGGCGAGATGGCCGGCCTACGCGTCGGAGTGCACGCATGACGATTTCTTCTTCTGCACGGGCGGGCAGCGACGAGACGCTGCTGTCGGTCAGCGATCTGACCGTGCATTTCAGTGTGCCGCGCAGCGGGCGCCGCGCCTTGCCGTGGTCGCCGAAGGCAACCGTGCGCGCCGTCGAGCGCGTGTCGTTCGACGTGCGGCGCGGCGAGACGGTCGGGCTCGTCGGTGAATCCGGCTGCGGCAAGTCCACGCTCGCGCGCGCGTTGATCGGCCTTGCGCCGGTGACGGCCGGTAGCATTCGCTGGCGCGGCGCGCAAACCGTGCAAGGTGGGCGCCGTGACGTTGCGCAGTTGCGCCGCGACGTGCAGATGATCTTTCAGGATCCGCTTGCGTCGCTCGATCCGCGCATGACGATCGAGCAGATCGTCGCCGAACCGTTGCGCACGCATCGACCCGATATCGGCCGCGCGGATCTGCGCGCGCGCGTGCTGGCGATGCTCGAGCGGGTCGGCCTTAATGCGTATCACCTGCAGCGTTATCCGCACGAGTTCTCCGGCGGGCAGTGCCAGCGCGTCGGTATCGCGCGCGCGCTGATCGGCGAACCGCAACTGGTGATCTGCGATGAGCCGGTTTCAGCGCTCGACGTGTCGATCCAGGCGCAGATCGTCAATCTGCTGCGCGATCTGCAGCGCGAGCTGTCGCTGTCGTTGCTGTTCGTCGCGCACGATCTGGCGGTGGTCAAGGCGATCAGCCATCGGGTGCTCGTGATGTACCTTGGGCGTGTGATGGAGCTCGGCGCGAAGGAGACCGTGTATCGCGAGCCGCTGCATCCGTATACGCGTGCGCTGCTTGCCTCGGTACCGACGCCGGACCCCGAGGTCGAGCGCTCGCGCGAACATGCGCTGCTGCGCGGCGAACTGCCTTCGCCGCTCGATCCGCCTTCGGGCTGCGTGTTTCGTACACGCTGTCCGCAAGCGATCGATGCATGCGCAATCGATGCGCCGGCAGCGGTGGTGCGCACGCAATCGGCCACGCGTGTCGCCTGCATCCGTGTCGGCGCGTCGTAGCGGCGCGGTTTGTGTGATCGAAGCCGGTAACTGTGCCTGCTGCCCGGCGAGGCCCGGCGCGGCGCGGCGACGAACGCGTGATAACCCAGTCGTTCAGCGGCGAATTCGCAACCGACAGTCCGTTGCGTGCCGAATTTCTGCGCTCCGTCGCAGCGTGATGCCCGGCGGGCCCGGCACTCGCCGTGCCCTCGCTCACTTGAAAAACGGCCTGCCGGCCCCGCATGTGCGCCCCATTCAACCGGGAGCCATGCCATGGGAAGCCGTCCCCGCTTCATCGACGATTTATCGGGCGCCCAGCCGGGCGCCGCCAGTTTGTCCGCGCCGGGCGACGATTCGTTGCTTGACGCCTATTCGCGCACCGTGATCGGTGCACTTGACCGGGTGCGCCCGGCGGTCGCCTTTATCGCCGTCGATCGGCGCCTGCCGGATGGCCGCAGCGCGCGCGCCGGCACCGGTTCGGGCTTCCTGTTCACGCCCGACGGCTATCTGCTGACCAACAGTCACGTCGTGCACGGCGCGAGCCATATTCGTGTGACGCTGGCCGACGGTGCGAAATTCGATGCCGATCTGGTCGGCGACGATCCACATACCGACCTCGCGGTGCTGCGCATCGGCTCGGCGGAACCGCTGCCACACGTCGAACTCGGCGATTCAGGCGCATTGCGCGTCGGGCAGATCGCGATCGCCGTCGGCAATCCGCTCGGGCTCGAGCAAACCGTGACCACCGGCGTCGTGTCGGCGCTGGGCCGCTCGCTGCGCGCCAATTCCGGCCGCATGATCTACGACGTGATCCAGACCGACGCCGCGCTGAATCCGGGCAATTCCGGCGGTCCGCTGGTCAATTCGGCGGGGCAGGTGATTGGTGTGAATACCGCGATCATTCCGGGCGCGCAGGCGATCTGCTTCGCCACGGCGATCGATACGGCGAAGTGGGTGATCATGCAGATCTTCACGCATGGCCGTGTGCGGCGTGCGTATATCGGCGTGGCAGGCACTACGATCGCGCTGCCGCGCCGCGTGCAGCGCTTTTTCGACTTGCCGTCCGACAGCGGCGTGCACGTGATGGAAGTGGTGAAAGGCAGCCCCGCGGCGCTCGCCGGCATTCGCACCGACGATCGTATCGTCGCGATCGATGCGCTGCCTGTGGATGGCGTGGATACGCTGCAGCGGATGCTCGATTTCTCGCGTATCGAGCGGGCCGTCGGCGTGACCGTGCTACGCGGTGCGCAACGGCTGGAACTGACCGTTACGCCGGTCGAGCAGACCGGTTGACGTGCCTTCAGTCGTTGCGCCGTGCATTGTGCCGCGCCACGCATGGCGGCGCCGTGTTATGCGTTACAGCACGGTGTCGCATTCGAGCAGCGCGTCGAGACGGCCCGCGTCTTCGAGTGCCTGCAGATCGTCGAAGCCGCCGACATGATAGTCGCCGATGTAGATCTGCGGCACCGTGCGATGCACGTCGCGCTGCCACAGCGCCACCGCCGATGCCTGACTCCCCGCAATGGTGATTTCGTGGAAGCGCGCGCCTTTGCGTTTGAGCAGCGCCTTGGCGTCGCTGCAATACGAGCAGTCCGGCCGTGTGTAAATCGTAATGGAAGGCATGGGGTGACCATCCGCATCGAGTGAGTGGGTTGCCGTCGTCGACGGCGTGACTCCACTTTAGGCACACGGGGCGGATGCGTGAAGCTCGCGGCGGCTCATTCGCATGCTCGATCGGATCAACACGTGCGGCGGGCCGGTGCTGATGGACCGGCCGCTCGCGTCACTCCCGCGCCAGCAGATTGCCGCCCGACGCACGCCAGCGCGCCGGCGTGACGCCGATATGCCGCTTGAAGATGCGCTGGAACGCAGCGTCGGACTGGTAGCCGACTTTTTCGCCGATGTCCGCGACGGGTTGCTTGGTCTGCGTCAGCAGACGGCCTGCGATGGTCATCCGCACTTCGGTCAACACATCGGTGGCGGAGCGGCCGATCGCCTCCTGAAACTGCCGTACGAAGGTGGCGCGCGACATGTTGCAAAGTGCGGCGAACTGGTCGAGCGACCATGCTTCGCCGGGCTTTTCGAACATCGCGGTAATGGCCGGCTGCAAGCGCGGCCGGCCGGCCAGGGCGAGCAGCCCGTGCGGCGGCTGCGAGCTTTCAGTGGCAAAACGCAGCGTCAGACCGAACAGTGCGGCCGACAGATGATTGACCAGCGTTTCGCTGCCCGGGCCCTGGTCGATCGCTTCCTCGCGCATCAGCTCGATCAGGCGCGTGAGCCGCGTGCCGGCGTTGGTCGGTTGCGCGAGGCTGGACTCGCTGTCCGCGCTGCTTGCGGCCCCGTCCTCGGCGGCAGGCTGCTGGCGCGCGCTATGCACGATCAGCCGGCCGGGTAGATGATCGCGCAACAATCTGTCCGGCACCGCGCCCACCACGAAGCGTCCGCACAGCAGATCTGCCGTGACACCTGGCGCGCCGTTCTCGACGATCAGCAGCGATTCGTTTTGCCGTCCGATCGAAGGCTTCGGTGCGTCGCCGCTGCCGTCATGGATGCGATGCGGCTTGCCGGCAGGAAACAGCACGATGTCGCCGGCCACCATCCGCTCGGGCGGCCCGTTGGCATCCTCGACCACCGCGGTGCCGGACAGCAGTACGTGGTACGGAATCTCGCGGATACCCGCGGTGTCTTCTTCGATCGCCCACGGTGCGCCGAAATGGCAGCGCACCTCAAGCCGTCCGCTGACAGGCATCAGCGAAAGAAGTCGGCTTAACAAATCCATATGAGCCGTTTGCGTTGTAGTAATCGTCAGGGAGTTCGCATCCAATGTACATAACGATGCACGACGCCTCGCATGGATGGAACGGGTGGTCGGATTTTACTGGAACGTAACAGGCGGCGCAGCGAGGGGGCGGCGTGCAATGCCTTTCCCGGCGGCTTTTTCGCCGTTGCGGTGAGCCCGAGCGCATGCGCGGCGCAACGCGCTGCGCGGGCTCGCATGGACGAGCCTGGCGCAGCGGAGTTGTGTGCGTTTCAGCTGAACGCGGACTATTCGCGGGCTGCCGAATGCCAGCGCCTGCGCGCGGGCTTTTGCGTGCGCGAGGCCGGTGCGGCCTCGGCGACGCTCGTATTCACCGCGGGCTGGGTGGCCGCGACCGTGCCGCTGGCCCAGCCACCATTGACGATGGCTCGTTGCAAAAGTGACTGTGCTTCCGTATTGCCCTCCTGCATCGTCAGCACGCTGTTGGCCGCGTCGAGTACGCAGTTCCAGCGCTCCGCGGTGGCACAGGCACGGGCTCGCGCCAGCGTCGCTTCGACCGCTGGCCCGGGACCGGGCAATGCGCTGCTGGTCGTCTTCGCGGCGACCGGCATGGCCACCGCTGTGGATGCGGCGCCTACTGTTTCGGAGGCCGCATTGGCTTGCTGCTCGCTGCGCGCGGTGTCCGGCGCCGTTTGTGCCATTTCCTGGCGCGCGCTTCGGCTCGCGCCGCTGCGCTGCGAGACGATCACCGAAGCGAGAATCACAACGAAGCACGCAATGCTGAGCGCGGCGCTGCTGCCAGGCCCCCATGCGATCCAGCGTTTGACTCTGGCCTGCATAGGCCGGTTGCCGCTCACGGTGGCGGTTCGATCGGCCGCCGTGGCGAGCGGCGGCGTGTCTGAAGAAAGTCTGTCGGTTGTCACAGCATTGCTCCGGCAGGCATACGCATCAATGTGGCAATGAAAGCGCGCCGACGGATGCCGGCAGCGCGCTGTGATTGCTTCTTTTAAACCGATGCGCGTGCAAACTTAACGAGAGGCTAGGTTTTTGTACCGCGTCATGCCGCGGCGTTGACGAAAACCCGGTGCTTTGGGTATCGAAACGTGCGCGGCAGCGACGGCGCGTTAGATGCTGCTTACCACTTGATCTGCGTGTCGAAGGTTCCTGTCTCGACAATCTCGAACTTCATTTCGCCACGGTATGTGCCTTCTATCCGATAGCTTGCCGATGGCACCGAAAAAAGGCAATGCGGACCGCCCGCGACAAAGTCCATCAATACACGGCCATGCCGTCGCAAGCGCACCGCCACGTCGGCAAGCGGCGCACCGTTCTGTTGTGCAACGAATGAGATGCCGAGGTTGAACGGATGCTTCGGGTCCGGCGATGTAACGGTTTTCTCGAGGCCGGCTTCACCACAAACGTAGTAGAGCATTTCCTGTGCGTCGGACCCTGCGTTTGCAGGTGCAGCTACGGCATCGGAAGACGGCGTGTCTTGCGACGCTGCGAATGCGGTACCGCCAAGCGCGGCTGCGATGACTAGCAGCGAGCGCGCTTTCTTCAACGCATATACCGCTTTGCCGGCGGCAAATCCTACGGTACACATGACGACCTCCCTCGATCGTTGAGAACAAAGAATACGGATAGGCACGCTAAAACGCAAACAAAAACGCATCAGAAATTATTTCTTTCCTATTATTAAGGCATGCGTAGTAAATGCGATTTGGACATATCAGGAGAGGGTAGTCCGGTTGTAACGAAAGGTTACCCAGCCGCCGATTTCCAACGACTTGCTATGCGATTCCGTCACGCATCGGCCACGATGAATCAAAAATGAAACATCCTGAGTAGTCCGGGAAAAGCACAACCGGTCCGTTTTGCTTTCGTGTTTGACGCCGTGCGCGGACCCGAAAACGATAGTACGTCTGTGGTCCTTATGCGGCGAATGTTTGGCCACATTGCGCGCCAGCCCACACAGCGCGACCGTAACTAACACCGCTCGATAGACCCGTCTGTTCGCTGTTTCCGGATTGTCGGTGCGCTGGGCGATTTCATTGGCAGGCCCCTCGGATGCGGCGCCCGCGGCGCGTGTCGGGGCTGTATCGCAAATGAAACGCAAGCATCGCTAAACGACTGTCAATCCCATTTATCCTCGCGCTCACTGCGATGGGCACGTAGTGGCATGGATGTCGCTTATACAGCGCGGTCTTACACCTGCCAATAAAAGCTGTCCTTCAGAACAAAGCAATCAACGTTAAGGACTGTATCGTGAACGCTCAACCTAAGCGTCTTTATGCAGTGCTTGCCCAGCCGAAGAGATTCCATCCGGCCAGTTGCATTTCGCTAGCGGCTTGTGCACCGGTGGTGCTGTTGTTTCTATCGTCGGTGTGCTCGGCGGTCGAAGCAGACAACGGCGGTGCACGTGACCCGAACGAAATCGCGGAGGCGCAAGCTATCGCGCCAGACGCGGCGCCGGTAACGCAAAAAGTAGAAGCTCCGGCAGATGCGCAGATCGCACAGCAGGCTGAGCCGACGCAAGCGGTTCAACCCGAGCCTCAAGGCCAGCCGCTGCAATTGCAGCAGGTGCAGCCCGAACCGCAGATGCCAGCTCCTCCCGCCCAATCGGCGCCAGCTGCGGCGCCTCCTCAGCCGGCTCAGCCGGCTCAACCGGAAGCGCAGCCGGCTCAACAACCGCCCGCTACGCAACCCTCAGGCGCGGCGCAAACGCCAGGCGGATTGCGTACTGAAGTGTTCGGACTGGCTACGGGCGGCGGCGCTGTGCAAGCACTCGAAGAGGCCAAGGCGCGGCCCGATGTCTTCAGTCCAGTAGATATTGCACAGCTTGAAGAACTTTCTATTCGTCAGCAGGTTCGTGGCGGGCGTGATAAAGCGCGTGCAATGACGAGCCCGGACCGCTTCGATGGTCTCGACACCGCATTGAAGGCAGCTGATGATTTCGAAGCGCGTCTACCGAACACGCCGGAGTACGCGCAAGTGCGTTATTCGCTGGCCGGCGATCGCGTGGTAGCGTATGCGGGCCGCGGTGAGATGGAGAAGGCGGTATCGTCTTATGAGTCGATTCCCGCAGACCAGCCGATCTCTATCGAAGCATTGGCTGCAGCAGGCGATGCCTACTCATACATGAACGAGCCAGCCAAGGCGGAGGTCGCGTTCAAACGTGCGGTCGAGCAGGCCACCGCGGCCAGTGCCGATCCAGCCACACGCGGCTATCAATACGGTTCGCGCACGCGGCCGATCGATTTACGCGAGGGCCTCTTTTACGCGTACACCGATCAGAACAAATACGTCGAGGCGGGCAAGGTACTCGACGACATCAGCGCGTCTCTGCCGCCGGCGGATCAGGTGAAACCGTGGGACATTGCAAACGACGACTACCTGAAGTTGAACCGGTTGCGCGCGCAATATCTGATCTACGTCGGCAAGCCGGAAGCGGGCATGGCGGAGTTGAAGCGCCTCGAGGAGCAGGTGCCGTTTAGTGCCGAAGTGCGCAACGCGGAAGCGGACGCGACGTTGAGCCTGGGACGCAACCTCACAGCGAAGGATATGTATGTCGCGACACTGAACGACCATCCGGACAATATCGAAGCGCTTGCCGGCCTTGGCCGTACGTCGCTCAATACCGGCGACTACTCGAACGCGCGGCAGATCAACGACGCTTTCGCTACGACGTTTCCTGAGAACGGTTCAGTGCGGAACTTCAAACGCGATTACAACGCGTGGCGTGCACCGACGGTGACGATCGAGACGAACGGAGAGCATGGCGCTTCGGCGATCGCTGACGATCAGTTCAGTATAGATACATACCTCTTTTCACCACCGATGTACGACAATTACCGGGTCTTTGCGCATACCTTCTACATGTACGCGCTGACCGACATCGGTAAGCTCAATCGGGTTCGCACCGGTGCTGGCGGCGACTACCGGCGCGGGCCATTGACGGTACTTGGCGAAGTCTCGCGCTCGCTAGGCGGCGATGGTCGCACTGGTGGCAATGGCGCGGTCGAGTACGCGTTCAACGACTACTTCAAGGCTGCCGCAGAATTCGATAGCGATTCGAATGAACTGCCATCCAAAGCGTATGTCAACCACATCTTTGGTCGTACCGGGAAAGTCGCCTTTACTTATACCGACGGCGATCGCCGTTCTGCCGACATCAGCTATGGCGCCGGCCGCTATAGCGACGAAAACTTCCACCAGGAAATTGCCGCGGGTGGCTCGCAGCGGATCTTTACCGCTGCGAATCAGCTGATCAATGCAACAGTGCGCTTGGGGACCAGTAGCAACACCAATAACAACGTCGTGTACTTCAGTCCGTCGCGCGACTATTCAGGTGAATTGGGCATCATGCATCAATGGGCCGTGTGGAGAAGCGGGGAGCGTTCATTGCTGCAACGTTTCTATGTTTCGGGCGGTGCATATAACCAGAGGGGTTTCGGCACCAGCGGATTCTGGGCCGCCCGACTCGAACACGCGTGGACTTTCAGTCGCGACATCACGTTGACCTACGGCATCGGCATTGGTCGCCATGCCTACGATGGAGAGCAAGAATTATCCGAATCCGCGTATGTGCTACTCACCGTACCGTTCTAACGTTTTGGGGGTTCGACAATGCAATCGCGCAGGCGTTTTATTTGTGGTTGTCTTGGAGCGATGGCGGGTTGTTCGTTATTCCCGGCGCTAGCGCCGGCCAAGCTGATCGATCTTCTGCCGCCGTCCGATCCGGCGGACGGCAAAACCTTCAGAGTAATCTGCTTTCACGACGTCCGCGACAATCTGCGGACCACCTTCAGAACGTCGAACATGATGGACCCGTTCGCCGTCGATACAGGAACGCTCACATCGATTTTTTCGTGGCTTCAATACAATGGCTATCACCCGATCACAGTGAAGGATGTGGAGGCGTCGCGCAGCGGCGCCAAGCCGTTGCCACCGCGTGCGGTGATGCTGACGTTCGACGACGGCTTTCGCAGCCACTACACGAAAGTGTTGCCGCTGCTCGAACGGTTCCGCTTTCCGGCGGTGATGGGTATCGTCACGTCGTGGGTCGACACACCGGTCGATACGAAGATCCGGCTGGCCGCCAATCTCGAGGTGCCGCGCGACACATTCATGTACTGGGAGGACGTCGAAAAGCTGTCGAAATCCGAGTTCGTCGAACTTGCCTCGCACACGCACGACCTGCATCACGGGGCGATTGCGAATCCGCAAGGCAACGAACTGCCGGCCGCGACGTCGCATCTGTATCTGCAGGACCAGAAACGCTATGAGACCGATGCGGAGTTCGAAGCCCGCGTGCAACACGATCTGAGCGAGAGCATCCGCAAGCTGCGCGAGCGCACCGGCGTCACGATTCGCTCGATGGTCTGGCCGTACGGCGCGGAAAATATGCCGGTGCGCAAGATCTCGACGCAGCTCGGCATGCGCACGCAATTCAGTCTCGAAGCAGGTCCGAATACGCCGGACGTGCCGCTTGACCGCTTGCGCCGCATTCTGATGACGTATGACGTCGACGTTGGCGGTTTCGAACGGTCGATGCGCGAGCCCGCGACCAATCGCGGCGCGGTCAATCCGGTGGAGCGGATCGTGCGCGTCAATCTCGACGACGTTTACGATCCGGACGGCGCGGTCCAGGAGAAGAAGCTTGGCGATCTGATCGAGCGCATTTACCGGATGCAGCCGAGTTCGGTTTATCTGCAGGCGTACTCGGATCCGAACAATGCCGGCGTCGCTGAAGCGCTGTATTTCCCGAACCGGCATATGACGATGCGCGCCGATCTGTTTTCGCGCGCGGCGTGGCAGTTGGGCACGCGCGCGAACGTAAAGGTGTTTGCGTGGATGCCGCTGCTCGCATTCCGCTTGCCGCCCGCGCAGGCGGGGCGCATCGAAACAGTCAGCGCTGCACCGGGGGCGCCTGGCGACCGGCGCGGTGCAGGCATGTACCGCCTGAGTCCGTTCGATCCGGGTGCGCGTGCCTTTGTTCACGATGTCTATGAAGATCTCGGAAAGTATTCGGCATTCACCGGCCTGCTGTTTGGCGGCGACGGGATACTCGACGACTATGAAGACGCGGGTCGCAACGCGGCACAAGCCTTCAAGGGTTGGGGACTGCCTGAGGATATCGGCACGATTCGCGGCAATCCTGCGTTGATGAAGCGCTGGACTGAAGCGAAAACCCAATATCTGATCGACTTTTCCACGCAGCTCGAGAAGCTGGTACTCGATAGCCAGAACGGCGGCGACGTGCTGACCGTGCGCGACCTGTATGCGGACGTGCTGCTCGATCGCAATGCCGAAGCACGCTATTCGCAGAACTTCGAGGGTTTCATGCGTGCGTACGACTTCGTCGGTCTGCTTGCAATGCCGAACGGCGAGCGGTACGGCAGCGTGACCGGACGGCTCGACAAGCTGGCGGACATTGCGTCGTCGACACCGAACGCCTTGCGCCAAACCATCTTTCAGCTGCCGGTCGTCGATCCGCAAACCAACGAAACGGTACCGACCGAGCGGCTATTGGAGGAGATGCGCCATCTGCGCCAGCGTGGCGTGGTGAACTTCGGCTACTACCCGGATCGCTTTGCGACTAACACGCCGCAACTCAACGCGATGCGCGATGTGATGTCGCTGCGCTCGCGCCTCGACCCGACCGCGATCAATGCGCTGCTTCAGGCCCAGAACAAAGGAGTGACCCGCTGATGACGCACGAACTGATCAGCCGCCTGCAGGACTTTATTTTCTTCTACCCTTTTTTCATGTCGTATTTCTGGATGATCGGAGGAGTCGTACATTACCTCGCGCTCGAGAAAGGACGGGCGAGGTCGCACCGGGCGCTGGTGGCCGCGGGCATGCCGAAGGTGTCGGTGGTCGTGCCGTGTTTCAACGAGGAATCGAATGTGCGCCGTGTGATTCATCACCTCGCGCATCTCGGCTATGCGAACTACGACATCATTGCGGTCAACGACGGCAGCAAGGATGGCACCGGCGCGATCCTCAACGAGCTTGCTGCAGAAATCCCGCGTCTGACGGTGATTCACCATTCGAAGAACGAAGGCAAGGCGATCGGTCTGACGACGGCGGCCACCGTCAGCGATGCGCCGTACCTGATGTGTATCGATGGCGATTCGCTGCTGGGGCGCGATGCAATCGAATGGATGCTCGAGCACTTCATCTCCGATCCGAACGTCGGCGCGGTGACCGGCAATCCGCGTATCCGCACGCGCACGTCGCTGCTCGGACGCATGCAGGTAGGCGAATTCTCGTCGATCGTCGGGCTGATCAAGCGCACCCAGCAGGTGTATGGGCGCATCTTTACGGTGTCCGGCGTGATCACGATGTTCCGCAAGAGCGCGCTCGCCGATGTCGGCTACTGGAGTTCGGACATGCTGACTGAGGACATCGACATCAGCTGGAAATTGCAGACGCGCGACTGGCGTGTTGCGTACGAGCCTCACGCGTTGAGCTGGATCCTGATGCCGGAGACGCTGAAGGGCCTGTATCGGCAGCGCTTGCGTTGGGCCAAAGGCGGCATTCAGGTGCTGATGAAATACGCGCCGCAGATCGCCCGTCCGTCGATGTTGATGATGTGGCCGTTGTTTATCGAATACCTGCTCGGTATCGCATGGGCGTATTCGATGAGCTTTGTGATGCTGCTCGGCCTGCTCGGCCTGATGGTGCCGCTGCCGTCCGAATGGCACATTTCGTTGCTGCCGCACTGGCACGGCATGCTGCTGGTTGCGACCTGCGTGCTGCAGCTGGTGATCGGTTGCATGATCGACCGTCAATATGACGAGAAGCTGCTGTTCTATTTCATGGACACCGTGTGGTATCCGCTTGCATTCTGGGTGATCAACATGATCACCACTGTCGTAGCGTTGCCTTCCATCGTCCTGCGCCGGCGCGGCAAGCGTGCGGTATGGACAAGCCCAGACCGAGGAATCCAGCATGAATAACGCCCCAGTCATCGACCTGTCACTGCGCACGCCCAGCGAGATCATCGCCGACAAAGGCCTCAAACTCGGATTGCTGCAGGTGGTGTGGTTTCGCCTGATACGTCCGGCCACCGTCGGTTCGCTATGGGCGGCGATCGGCGTCTACACCTATCGATATCTGATGCCGTTCAACGAGGCGGAGCTGCCGCTCGAGCAGCTGATGTCATACATGGCCGCGATCGCCACGATCGCGGCTGCGCTGATCGTGTGGATGATCGTGTCGCGCGTTGCTCACCCGTTTGCGTCGCGTTCGCGGATGCAGCGGCTGTTGCGCCGCACGGCGGGTCTTACGGTTGAACCGGGTCCGTTCGCTGCGGCTTCGCTGAAGTGCCGCGGCGCGGTGGCGCGCATCTTCATTGCCTCGCATGACGCCAATGGACTGATCGCGGCGTTGCGCACCATGTCCGAACCGGAAATGGAAGGCGACGACGAGGGACCGGCCGACACGCCGATCGGCGCCGAACCCGGACTTGCCCGGCGGCGCGGCACGCCGCTCACGGCGCAGCAGGACGAACCTCTGCATATGCCGATGCACGTGCCGATCAGGGTTCGCTATGTGATGGGGAGCCGTCCGATGACCGATACAGAGCTTTGAGCACGCGGTAACACTCGCAGGAGCGCTGTTCGAGCATGTCGCGCTGCAGGATAGTGACCCCGTGCCGGTCGTGTGTGACGACCCGCGCCGCACCCAGCGCGTGCAGCGCGGAGCGCACGGAACGCGCGGTCACACCGAGCGCGCGAGCGAGCGACACGGCCGAGGTGGGTACGGTTGCACTGCGGTTGCCGTCCGCGAGTGCGAGCAGGCGGCACGACACCTGCTGTTCGATCGAGTGAAGCCGTGCGCAGGCTGCCATTTGCGACATTTCGGCAAACATCGTCTCAACGTATTGCAGCATGCGTGCCTCGACCCACGGTTCTTCCTTGAGGCACGCCAGCAACGCCGCTTCGCTGCAGCGGAATGCAGTTCCCGACGACGTGACGATGGTTCGGAAGGGTATCGAGCCGGTGCGCATGAGGACCGGCCAGCCCGCGAAGCCGTTACGTCCGATCGTCACGAGTTCGATCGAACGGCCGTCGTCGAGGATGCACTCGTGCGCGAAACGCGCGGTGAGCGGGAAGTAGACGTGGTGGAAGACTTCGTTGCAATCGCACACAACCTGGCCTGCATGCAGGTCGATACATACAAAGTCGTCGACACGCTCGATCAGGTGCAGACGCCGCGACAGCAGGTTCAGCACGCTGTCGTAATCGGCAAAGCGCACACCGGGCGTCGGAGGTTCGGACGCATGCTTCAACTGGGCAGGGACATTGTCTCGATTCATGATGCCTGGCTTAAGTGATGTTTAGGCGCACACGCTAAAGCGTGATAGCGCAATGGGCTTTCTTCATACAGAAAAGCGCATTGCACGACAACGTCATTGTGCGCGCGGATAACCCGATGCGAACCGAACACATTCTTTCGCTGCGGCTCGAAAGAATGCATCCGTGAGGAGGATGACGTCGTGCCGAAAAGGACACGTGAGGCGCCGGCTCTCGTATATGCATCCGCTGCGCACGACGCACGGCTTTGCGAGCGCTTGCGCGAAGCCGGCTGGTCGGTGGAGCTGATCGGCAGCGCCGCCGAACTGGAGCGCAGCTTGCGGCATGCGCCGGCGCCGAGCGTCGGCTTGCTCGAACCCGGCGACGACCATGCCGGCGCAATGGGCAGCATCGCCGAATTCTGCGTCGGCGCGCTGCAGATGCACTGGGTGGCGGCCGTCACTGCGAGCCAGTTGCGGCGTGCCGCAACGCGCGAGTTGATCGGCTGCTACTGCCTCGACTATGTGAACTTGCCATACGCGTTCGATCTCGTCGATGCCGCATTGCGGCGCGCACTTCGCCTTGCTTCGCTGATGCGCGGGGTGCCGCAGATGCTGCCGGTTGCCGGTGGTCAAACGTTGGTCGGGCGCAGCGAGGCGATGCTAGCCTTGCGGCGCGAGATCCAGAAAGTTGCCTATACGGATGCACCGCTCTTCATCGCCGGCGAGTCGGGCAGCGGCAAGGAGCTGACTGCCCGCGCGGTGCATGACGCATCGGCTCGCGCGAATGGTCCATTCGTCGCGATCAACTGCTGTGCGATTCCGCCGACTCTGGTGCAAAGCGAACTGTTCGGCCATGAGCGCGGCGCGTTCACCGACGCCGAGCGCCGCAAGATCGGCCACATCGAGGCGGCCAACGGCGGCACGCTGTTTCTCGACGAAATCGGCGATCTGCCGCTCGAATGCCAGACGGCGCTGTTGCGCTTTGCACAGGACAGCACGATTCAGCGGCTCGGTAGTGACGTCGTGATTCCGCTCGACGTTCGCATCGTGTCGGCAACTCACGTCGACCTCGAAGCCGCGGTGCGCAGCCAGTCGTTTCGCTTTGACCTTTACCACCGGCTGTGCGTTCTGCGTATCGATGTCCCGCCTTTGCGCGAACGCAGCACCGATATCCATTTGCTCGCTTTTCATCTGTTGGGTATGTACGCGGGCGAACGCAAGTCGCGGATTCACGGCTTCGCGCCTTCCGCACTGCGCGCGATGTTGCTGCACGACTGGCCGGGCAACGTGCGCGAACTGACGAACCGCGTGCGCCGCGCGATCGTGATGGCTGATGGCGCATACATCCGCGCGAGCGATCTCGGCCTTGTCGAGCCGCCTGCGAGACGTGCATTGACGCTCGCCGATGCGCGCGACGAAGCGGAGCGCAATTGCCTGATCGAAGCGCTGCTTGCACACGGCAACCGGTCCACGGAAGTGGCGGAGGAACTCGATATTTCACGCATCACGCTTTATCGACTGAGAGTGCGGCATGGGCTGCAGGACATCGCAGGGCTCGCGTCGCAAGACCTTACGGAGCGGCGCAAGTGATAGACAGGATCGACAGCGGAAAAATCTGCGCAATCGCACGTGGCTTAGTGCCCGTGTTCAGCACGGCTCTCGTTGCATGCGCAACGATCGCGGCATCTCATGCACAAGGCATCGCACCGCCGAATGCGGTGATGGCCGTGCCGGCACCGGGTGTCGGCGACGAGCGGCGTTTCATGCACGGCATCGGCAAGGCCGATGCGGGCGATGGCAAGACGTGGGTATTTTTCAGCAGCTCCGGCTTGCCGCCGCGCGGCGCGGATCGAAACCGCAGCTGGCCGCACGATGTGTACGTCGGGCAATGGGCCGCGGGCCAGCCGAAGGTGTCGGGTTTGCGTACCTTCATCAAGCGGCCCGAGGCGCAGGAACCGGTATCAGTTGCGCAGAACAATAGCGGCAACATTTTCATCACGTTCGAGGACGGCTGGAACGCGCCGCGCAATGTGAGTCAGCGCTACGGCGTGTACAGCAAGAGTTTGAAGCCGATCAGGCCGTATCCGCGCGATGTCGAATCGGGCGGCCATTCCGGGCACGTGGCAGCCGTCGGCCAGAGGTTCGTCGTGTTTTATTCGGCAGACTGGGTGCAGGGTGGTGGGGTCGACAATCTCGGCACCGGCAATGGCGTTTATGCGAACGTCTATAGCGGGGACGGCCGGTTGCTACGGCATATCAACGTCGCAGACCGCGTGCGCGAATGGTGGCCGATGGTGGCCGGTTCGCCGAATCAGGCTCTGCTCGTGTGGCAAAAATACATCCCAGGCAGCACGATCGCGTCGCTGCAGTATGCATTGCTCGATCCAGGCACCGGCAAACTGATTCGTCCGGCCGACAGCGTCGACGTATCGCGAATCGAGTACTACGTGTATGCGGGGGCATACGTGCCCGCAATCGAGCGCTTTATCGTCGTGGCCACGCAGGATACCGGCCGCGCAATCGCGTATCTGATCGACGCTCAGGGGCGTCGCACCGCCGAACTTGCCTGTCTGCCTGCGCTGGTGCGCGAAAGCAGCATTGCGGTGGACGGCAACGTGGCTTATGTCCCCACGCAGGATGGACGCCTGATGGCGCTGACGCTGGCGGGTGATCACATCGCGTTGCGCGGCACGCAACGCGCGCCTTTCGCATGGGGCAACACCGGCGTAGTGGGCATTGCCAACGGCACAGACGCGTTGCATTTCGTCTCGCTGTCGCCCGATGGGCTGCATGAGGCCGACTTCAACACTCACAAGGAGGTGGCAGCTGCGCCGGCAGACCGGTGTATTGCGCGCGCGGCGCAATGACTAAATCCAATTATTAGCGCAGTCATAAGTGGAGGCGAATATGTGTGGCATCGTGGCAGGAGTGACTCAGCGCAATATCGTTCCGATGTTGCTGGACGGTTTGAGGCGCCTCGAATATCGAGGCTACGATTCATGCGGTGTAGCCGTGTTGCAGCACGGTGCGGCACGGCGCGTACGCACGCTCGAACGCGTGCACGCGCTGGAGACGGATGTGCAGACCGAGGCCCTCGACGGTTCGACGGGCGTTGCGCATACGCGCTGGGCGACTCACGGCGTGCCGGCGATCGACAACGCGCATCCGATTTTTTCGCGCAATCAGATAGCGGTAGTGCATAACGGCATCATCGAAAACTACGAGGAACTGCGTGAATCGTTGCGCGCGCAAGGATATGAATTCACCAGCCAGACCGACACCGAGGTAATCGCGCATCTGATTCACAGCCATTACTGCGGCGATCTGCTAGCGGCGGTGCACAACACCACGCGTGTGCTGCGCGGCGCCTACGCGATTGCGGTGATCTGCCGTGACGAGCCGCGGCGCGTGGTTGGCGCGCGGCACGGCTCGCCGCTCGTGGTCGGCCTTGCGGAAGACAGTGTGTTTCTCGCGTCGGACACCTTTGCGCTCAGCAATTGCGCGGCGCGCTTTATCTATCTGGAAGATGGCGATATTGCGGACATCGTGCGCACCGAGGTTCGCGTGATCGATCCTGACGGACACGAAGCGCAACGGGAAATCCGCTTTGTTGCGAAGCTCGACGACGACGCAGAGCTAGGCGCGTACCGGCACTACATGCAGAAGGAGATCTTCGAACAGCCGCTTGCGGTGTCGCGTACTGCCGGGCATGTGCGTTCTCTCGACACCGCGCCGTTCGGCGACGCCGCGCCGGAAATCTTCGCGAACGTCGAGCGCGTGCTGATGCTCGGCTGCGGCACTAGCCACTACGCGGCACTTACCGCGCGTGCCTGGTTCGAGCGTTTCGCCGGTGTGCCTGCGCATGCAGAAATATCCAGCGAATTTCGCTATCGCGATCACGTGAAAGAGCGTGGCACGCTGGTCGTGCCGATCTCGCAATCGGGCGAGACGGCAGACACGCTCGCGGCGCTTCGATACGCGCAGTCGATGGGCGAGGCGTTGACGCTGACGGTCTGCAA
>DATLOW010000131.1:0-9747 GCA_035536055.1 Paraburkholderia sp.
GCGGTGTCGCGGTGTGGCGGTGTCGCGGTGTCGCGGTGTCGCGGTGTCGCGGTGTCGCGGTGTCGCGGTGTCGCGGTGTCGCGGTGTCGCGGTGTCGCGGTGTCGCGGTGTCGCGGTGTCGCGGTGTCGCGGTGTGGCGGCGCGGCGGTGTGCACTAGCTTGCACTGCCCTTGCGCCGCCGCGGTTTTATCGTCGTGGTTTATCGCCGCACCTTCACTGCCGCACGATGCGCGGCGGCTGCCACGTGCCGTCGCCGGCTTCCGGCTTCGGCGCATACAGGCGCATCACCAGCTCGAATGGGCCATGCGGCGCCTGCAGCCAGTTCGCCGCCTTACGGCGCGTCGCCGACACGGTGATGTCGACCGAGCCGTCGCGATTGCGGCGCAAGCCCGCGCGGTCACCGATGGTGGCGCGCGCGGGCGTGCTGTCCTCGTCGAGTTCGCCGTCTTTGGTGTAGGCGGTCAGCGACCAGAAACCGCGCGCCGGCGGCAGCTGGCCCGGCGCGAAGTGGATCACGTAGCGGTTCGCGCCGGACAGCGGATGGCCGTCGCTGTCGAGCGTGCCGGTCGCGCGCACCTCGTCGTCCTTGGTACCGATGCCGGGCTGCGTAGAGGCCGCGTACGCGCGCAACGCATAGTCCGGGCCGTAGCTGCCGACGCCGTCGCCGAGCCAGTTCCAGCCGTTCGCGGAAAACACGTTGGTCGGCGCCGTCTGCACGCGCGTGCGGCCGTCCGCGACGCCCGCCACCAGCGCATCGCTCGCACCGGTTGGCAGTTGCACCGGCTGGTCGGGCTTCACGCCGAGATCCGCCAGGATGCTGAGCGCATGCGGATCGGCCGGCGCCGGCGGATTGTCGGGCAGCAGTTGCGCGAGGCGGTCGAAAAAGCCTTTCGCATCGAGCGCCGCGACCTGCTCAGCGGGCGTGCCGTCCGCGAGCGGATCGTTCGCACTCGCGCTGCGCGTCGGCGTATCGGCCGGATCCGCGTCACCCTTGTAGACGTCGAGCGGGGCCAGCCGCATGGCCTTTTGCAGCTTGCGCACCGCCGCGATGTCGCGGCCGCCGTTGCTCTGCACGCGCACGTCGAGCCACAGATAACGGGTCGGCACGTCGACCCGTTTCGCATTCTTCGGCAGGTCGCCCTGCCAGCCGGCCGGCACGAACGCGATCGTCTGTGCCTTCAGGCCGGTCACGCGTGCGACAGTCTGCGTGTCCGCGCTCGACCAGACGACGTTGCCCCACATATCGAGCGCGCGCGCATCGACGAAGCGGTTGCGCGCCTCGGGCAGCGACAGCAGTACCGGCTGGCTCGCGACGTCGAGCCACGCGGTCGAATCGAGCGTATCGACGCTGGGGGTCGGCCGGTTGGTCTGGCCGACCGGCGGCAGCGCCTGCGCATGGCGCAGCGTGTTGAGCGGCGCCTGTCCCGGACCGCCGCCGACCGCCGCATCGCGCGCGGCGCCCATCAACACGAGCGGATAGCCGAACACATACGAATCGGCCACTTCGTCCTGAATCCATCCGGTCTGTTTGGGCTGCGCGGTGGGCGTGGAGCTGCAACCGGCAAGCAGTGCAAAGGCCGCCAAAGAGGCGCAAGCCAATTGAAGCGAAATGAGTTCGCGGCGATTTTTTATCATTCGAGGAACAGGCGGTCCGTTAGGAAACTTCGCCGGGCGTTGCGCGCGCCTGCCGGCCGCCGCATTTCCCGCGCGTCTCCTGGTTGTGTGGATTATGCACACGCGTTGTATCGTATCCGTGACACGCAAGCAAGCATATCCGCGAGAAGCCCCGGCGCAGCCCGTGTTTTTGCGCTACCTTTGCGGGTTTCGCGACAGCCTTGCGCCGCGCATTTCATCCCCCGGAGCGAAACCATGTATGTTCCCGCGCACTTCGAAGAGCAACGCGCCGACGTGTTGCAGCGGCTGATCGCCGACTACCCGCTCGGCTCGCTGGTGACGATCGGCCCGAACGGGCTCGATGCGAACCATCTGCCATTCGAATTCGACGCGACCCAGGGACCGCACGGCACGTTGCGCGCGCATGTGGCGCGCGCCAATCCGGTCTGGCAGGAAGCTGCGCTGCAGCCGGACGCGCTGGTGATCTTTCATGGGCCGGCCGCGTACATTTCGCCGAGCTGGTATCCGAGCAAGCACGCGACGCATCGGCAGGTGCCGACTTACAACTATTTGGTGGTGCATGCACACGGCAAGATCGCGGTGCGCGACGACGAGGCCTTCGTGCGCGGACTGGTGGCGCGCCTGACTCGCAAGATGGAAGCCGGCGAGCCGGTGCCGTGGAAGATCGGCGATGCGCCGGCCGACTTCATCTCGCAGATGCTGGCGGCGATCGTCGGCATCGAGATAGAACTGACGCGGCTCACCGGCAAATGGAAGTTGGGCCAGAACAAGGCGGAAGCGGATCGCCGCGGCGCGCAACAGGCGCTCGGCGAACGCAGCAGCGATGCGCAGCAGGCGGTCGCGGCGGCGATGGCAGACAGTCTCGCGCCGCGGGATTGAGCGGGGCGGGGTTGGGAGATTCGGGGTTGGCCGACCCGGGATTGGCCGGCTTGGGATTGACCGGCTTGGGATTGGCCGACTCGGGATTGGCCGACTCGGGATTGGCCGGCTTGGAATTGAGCGCAGCGGGATTGGCCGACCCGGGATTGGCCGACCCGGGATTGGCCGACCCGGGATTGGCCGACCCGGGATTGGCCGGCTTGGAATTGAGCGCAGCGGGATTGGACGGCGCAGGAGTAAGCCGCGCAGGATTCAAACGGCGCACGGCATTCGCTCACTTTTCTTCGCGCTTGCACGCCGCCCCTGGCGCCCCTGTTGACCTTCCCATCATGGGAATGTCGATACTGGTCTCATATCGCGGTGCACGAACCGCCGCCGGAGTCCAGACATCATGAACGATCTTGCCTCACCCGCCGACGCGCACGCCGCGTCGAACGCCGAGCTCGACATCCACGGCATGACCTGCGCGGCGTGCGCGCTGCGTGTCGAGAAGGCGCTCGCCAAAGTGCCGGGCGTCGCGCGCGCCACCGTCAATCTCGCCACTGAACGCGCCACGGTGCAGGCCGAGCCGTCCGTGGCACTCGACAGCCTGCTTGGCGCGGTGCGCAAGGCCGGCTACGACGCCGTGCCGTCCGCCGCCGCCCCCACCGCGGGCGCGGCCAGCGGCGCGGTGGAGGTCGCCGAACTGGCGATCGGCGGCATGACCTGCGCAGCCTGCGCGACGCGCGTCGAAAAGGCGCTGGCGAAGCTGCCGGGAGTGACGTCGGCGTCGGTCAATCTCGCTACCGAAAAAGCCAGCGTGCGCGTTGCCGGCGCGGACGCGCCCGGCATCGACCGGCTGATCGAGGCGGTCAAAAAGGCGGGCTATCAGGCCAGCCCGGTGCTGGATGAACTCGCCCCAACCGGCCCTGCGCCCAGCGCCACACCCGACCCCGCACGCCGCGAACTGGCCGCGGTCGTGATCGCCGCGCTGCTTACGCTGCCGCTGCTCGCGCCGATGGTCGCCGAGCCGTTCGGCGTACACGAATTCCTGCCCGGCTGGCTGCAACTCGCATTGGCGACGCTGGTCCAGTTCGGCTTCGGCGCGCGTTTCTATCGCGCCGCCTGGCGCGCAGTGCGCGCCGGCGCGGGCAATATGGATCTGCTGGTTGCACTTGGCACGTCGGCTGCGTACGGCATCAGCGTGTATCAGCTGGCGACCCAGGCCGACGGCGCGATGCATCTGTATTTCGAGGCCTCCGCCGTGGTGATCACGCTGGTGCGCTTCGGCAAATGGCTCGAAGCGCGCGCGAAGCGCCAGACCACCGATGCGATCCGCGCGCTGAATGCGCTGCGGCCGGATCGCGCACGGATCGTCGCCGGCGACGCGCAGCACGAGGTGCCGCTCGCCCAGGTGCGGGTCGGCATGATCGTCGCGGTGCGGCCCGGCGAGCGCGTTCCGGTCGACGGCAAAGTGCTGCAAGGCCGCACGCATATCGACGAAGCGTTGATCACCGGCGAAAGCATGCCGGTAGCGAAACAGCCGGACGATCCGGTGACGGCGGGCTCGATCAACGGCGAAGGCGCGATCACGATTACGACCACGGCGGTCGGCAAGGAAACCACGCTCGCGCGCATCATCCGCCTCGTCGAAACCGCGCAGGCGGAGAAGGCGCCGATCCAGCGGCTGGTCGACCGCGTGAGCGCGGTGTTCGTGCCGGCGATCCTCGTGATTGCGGCGCTAACGCTGGCCGGTTGGCTGCTGCATGGCGCGAACGCGGAGACGGCGATTCTGAATGCGGTCGCGGTGCTGGTGATCGCCTGCCCGTGCGCGCTCGGCCTCGCGACGCCCGCCGCGATCATGGCCGGCACCGGCGTCGCGGCACGCCACGGCGTGTTGATCAAGGACGCGCAGGCGCTCGAGATCGCCCATCAGATCGACGTGGTCGCGTTCGACAAGACCGGGACGCTGACGCTCGGCCAGCCCTCGGTGACGGCGTTCGAGCCGGTGGCGGGCATCGCTCGCGACGAGGCGCTCGCGCTCGCGGCGGCGGTGCAACGGCATAGCGACCATCCGCTGGCGCGCGCGGTGGTGAAGGCGTTCGACGCGCGCGGTGCGGAGCGGGCGCAGGCGCTTGCGTCGGGCGTGGGCGGCGAACTTGCCGCGGCGACGGGCGACGGCGCGAACGCCGGTGCTTTGAGCGCCGCTGGCGGGGTCGGCAGCGTCAGCGGTGTCAGCGGTGTCAGCGGTGCCGACAGTGCGAGCGGTACCGTCTGTGCGAGCGGTGCCACTGGTGCTAGCGTCGCCAGCACCGCTAGCACCGTCAGCACCGCCCGCGCAGTCCCCGGCCGCGGTGTCGAAGCCGACGTCGGCGGCCGCACGCTGGCCATCGGCAGCGGCCGATGGCTCGCCGAACTCGGCATCGAGGTACCCGCGCCGCTGGCCGCACGCGCGCAGCAGCTCGAACGGGATGGCAACACCGTGTCGTGGCTGATGTTCCGCGGCGAAGCCAGCGCACCGGACGCACCGGCCACGCCAGGCACACCGGACGCACCGGACGCACCGGACGCACCGGACACACCGGACACACCGGTCGCACCGCGCACCTCGCCCGCCGCCCCTGCGGCGCCCACCGCACCCGCCGCACTGGCGCTGATTGCCTTCGGCGACACCGTCAAGCCGACCGCGCGCGCCGCCATCGCGCGCCTGCAGCAGCTGGGCATCAAAAGCGTGCTCGTCACCGGCGACAACCATGGCAGCGCAGCCAGCGTCGCGGCCGCGCTCGGCATCGACGAATTCCACGCGCAGGTGCTGCCCGACGACAAGGCGCGCGTGATCCGCGAGCTGAAGATCGCCAGCGGCGGCGTGGTCGCGATGGCCGGCGACGGTATCAACGACGCGCCCGCGCTCGCCGCCGCCGACATCGGCATCGCGATGGCCACCGGCACCGACGTCGCGATGCACGCGGCCGGCATCACGCTGATGCGCGGCGACCCCGCGCTGGTCGCCGATGCGATCGATATTTCGCGCCGCACTTGGAACAAGATCCGGCAGAACCTGTTCTGGGCGTTCGTGTACAACCTGATCGGCATTCCGCTGGCCGCGTTCGGGCTGCTCAATCCGATGCTGGCCGGCGCGGCGATGGCGTTTTCGAGCGTCAGCGTCGTGACCAATGCGTTGTTGCTGCGCACGTGGCGCGGGCGGCGCTGATGGGCGCAGCGGCTGATAGGCGCAGCGGCTTATAGGCGCAGCCGCTGACAGGCTCGACGGCTGGCGGGCGCGGCGGCGACGGGCACAGCGGCCGACAGGCGCAGCGGCTAACAGGCACAGCGGCTGACGGACGCAGCGGCGCACAGCGCTCGTTACCTGCCGCGTGCTACGCGCCGCTTCACAGCCTCGCGACGCCGGCACGGCAATCTCACGCGAATTACAACCTGCTTTCGAATCGCTAAAGAAATCGCGACCTGCTGCCGTTAACAGCTGTCAGGTCGCGAGATCCTATACCGTGGGCAAGCCACTCGCGATACCGGGCTCACTCCAGCCCTGTCCCCGTTACCGCCATCCACAGTCATGGAATTCCTCTCTTTGCGCCGCTTAAGCGTCGGCGCCAGGCTCGCCATGCTGTCGTGCGCCCTGGTGGCGTCGATCTTCGCGGTCTTTACATGGGCCGTCACGCGCTCGGCCGGCGCGCAGATCAACGAACAGGTGCTCACGCGCATCGCCGACAAGGACCGCTCGATCGCCGATACGATCGCGCTGTTCGACAAGGCGTTGTCCGCCGAAGTCAGCCGCTCGATGACGTTGTTCGAAAGCTTTCTGCCAAAAAACTTCGCCGTCGACGACACGCAGAAAATCGACATCGCTGGCACCGCGACGCCGACCTTCAAGGCCGGCGACAAGGTGCTGAACCTCGATTTCTCGATTCCCGACCAGTTCCTCGCGCAAAGCGGTGCGATCGCCACCGTGTTCGCACGCAGCGGCGACGACTTCGTGCGCGTCACCACGTCGCTGAAAAAACAGGACGGCTCGCGCGCGATCGGCACGCTGCTCGACCGCAAAGGCCCGGCTTACGCGCCGGTGCTGGCGGGCCGCACGTTCACCGGCCTCGCGCCGCTGTTCGGCAAGCGCTATATCACGCAATACAAGCCGATCGTCGATGCGAGCGGGCGCGTGATCGGCGCGCTGTTCGTCGGCGTCGACGTCGACGAACAGATCCGCTCGGTCGAAGACGGCATCCGCAAGATGAAGATCGGCGATAGCGGCTACTACTTCGTGATGAACGCGTCGAATGGCGCGGAGCGCGGCAAGTTCATCGTGCACCCCGCCGCCGGGGGCCAGAACGCTGACGACCACGACGCGCCGTACCGGCAGATGCTCGACGCGAAGGAAGGCAACCTCGCCTACGCGTCCGCGGACGCGACGCTCGGCGAGCACGACGCGACCGACAAGTACGTGTCCTTCGTCACGGTGCCGGAGTGGCAATGGCTGCTTGGCGGCATCGCCAAACGCGACGAAGTGATGGCCGAAGTCAACGCGACCCGCACCCGTTTCCTGCTGATCGGCTTCACGCTAGTCGGCCTGTTCGTCGTGCTGTTTCTGCTGGCGGTGCGCCGCCTCGTGAGCCGACCGCTCGAAGAGGCCGCGAAGGCGTCGGAGCGCTTCGCGGCCGGCGATCTGAGCGTGCGCGTCGCCGCCGCGGGACGCGGCCGCAGCGATGAAATCGGCCGGCTGATGCAGTCGATCGACGGCATCGGCGAAGGCCTCGCGCGGATCGTTGCGCAGGTGCGCAGCGCGGCCGCCGACATGACACACGGCACCGCGCAGATCGCCAGCGGCAGCGGCGATATCGCGGCGCGCGTCGCGACCCAGGCGAGCAGCCTCGAACAGACCGCGGCAAGCATGGCAGAGCTGACCTCGACGGTGCAGCAGAACGCCGGTCATGCGGCGCAGGCGAATACGCTGGTCAGCAACGCATCGGCTGCCGCGGTGGACGGCGGACGCGCGGTCGAGCGGGTGGTGTCGACGATGGGCGAGATCAGCCAGTCGTCGAAGAAGATTGCCGACATCACGTCGGTGATCGAAGGCATTGCGTTCCAGACCAATATTCTCGCGCTGAACGCGGCCGTCGAAGCGGCGCGCGCCGGCGAGCATGGCAAGGGCTTCGCGGTGGTCGCGTCGGAGGTGCGCGCACTCGCGCAGCGCAGCGCCGCCGCGGCGAAGGAAATCGACCAGCTGATCGCGGCCTCGAGCGCGCAGGTCGAAAGTGGCTATCGGATCGCTGAGGAAGCGAGCGTGACGATGCGCAGCATCGTCGAGCGCGTGAGCCAGGTGCAGACGATCATCGGCGAAATCAGCGTCGCGTCGCGCGAGCAGTCGGGCGGCATCGAGCAGGTGAACCTGGCCGTCACGCAGATCGGCGAAGCGACGCAGCAGAATGCCGCGCTGGTCGTCGAAGCCGAACGCGCGGCGGCGGAACTGCGCGAGCAGGCGGACCGGCTCAGCGATGCGGTCAGCGTGTTCAAGCTGCACGCGCGCGGCGTGGACTGACAGGCGTGCCGCGGGGCGAATGTTGCGCGTTGGTGGCGGGAGTTGCGCCCTGGTGGTAGCTGCGCCTTGGGTGGGTCGCTGCGCTTGGGCGGCAGCTACGCTTCGGATGGCTACGCCGTATGACCAACTACGCCTTGCGCGGCGTCTACGCCTTAGACCCTACGCCTTAGAGCCCTACGCCTTGGGCCGCAGCATCTCGAACATGTCGCCGATCTGCGCGTAGTCGCCGCGGTAGCCGGCACGCATCACCGGCTGCGCGGCCAGCGTATCGAAGCGGCCATCCTTCAGGTACGCCTTCTTGATGTGCACGCCGACTACCTGGCCCAGCGCGAGCCAGTTGTCCATCGGCTTGCCGTCCAGCGAATGCAGGCGCACCACCTGCAGCAGCTTGCATTCGAGCGCGGCCGGCGATTCGCCGACGTGCGGCACCGCCACGTTGCGCCCGGGCACCGGCGTAAGACCAGCCAGTTCGAATTCGTCGACCTCCGGCCCGACCGGCGCGGAGGTCCGGTTCATCTGCGGCGCAAGTTCCTTCGACGTCAGGTTCCAGACGAACTCGCCGGTTTCCTCGATATTGCGGATGCTGTCCTTATACGGCTCGCTGCAAAAGCCGATGATGTGCGGAAACGTCGCGAACGCGCCGAAGAAGCTGTACGGCGCGAGATTGACCCGGCCGTTCGCGGCGCGCGTGGAGATCCAGCCGATCACGCGCGGCGCGACGATGGCCTTGAAAGGATCGTGCGGCAGACCGTGGCCGCTCATCGGATCGTAGAAGTGGACGTCGTCGTTCATGCGGTTCCTGCGTAGCGAGGGTGTTTTGTTGACTGCGATGAAGGTGCCCAGCATAGCGCAGCACGCGATTTCGTGACTCGCAAGCGAAAATGGCCGGCCACTGCGAGGCGGCCGGCCATTCCGTGTGGCGTGCGCGGCAGAGCCGCTCACGCATCGATCGCTTAGCGACGGTGATCGTGATCGTCGCGGTGATGATGCGGATCGTAGTCGTGCGGGTGGTGGTGCATCCACTCGTCGTGTGCCCAATAGCGGTGGCCGTCCCAGTAGCGGTCGCCATGCCAGCCGATCGTCACGTTGATACCGACCGGAATCATCTGCGGCTCGCCGTAGACGACGGTCTGCGCGAACGCGCTGCCCGCGCCAAGCAGGGCGCCACCGGCAACCAGCGTGGCGATCAGGGTACGCGATGCCTTGTTCAGTGCTTTCATGATTGTTCTCCCGTAGAGGAATGTCGCTGGCGCAGGCGGACTATCTGGTGGGGCTTGCCGGTCGGCTTACACCCATTTGCCCCTGCGCTTGAAAACCACTTTAGCGGCGCGACCGATATACAAACGTGAGGACTTGTAAGCGCGCATTTCACATTCGGTGTTCGCGATGTAGCCCCGTTAAGCGCAAACGCCCGTTTCTTCTGGAAAAAGCGCGGGGTGGCAGCGAGCCCGCCGATTTCAATCCTGTCAGCGACCGTTACATCCCTTTCGAAGACGAAAGCGCGTGAAAGCAGGACGAATGGTGGAAAGCGGTGAAAACGGCGGGCGATATAGGCTCTTTCGCGTGACGGATCGGCAAAAAGCAAAGAGCCCGGCTGTACCGGGCTCTTGAACGACATCTGGACCGCCTGGGCACGTATGCCGCGCGGCGCGACGCACGCAGGATCAGTCAGTCAGACGGATGCCGAACAGCGTGGCTTGCGAGCG
>DATLOW010000132.1:0-12507 GCA_035536055.1 Paraburkholderia sp.
GCCTTGCGCACGCCTTCGGCGATCATCCGGTCGTCTTCGACAAGCAGTATGCGCATGGCCCGCGTTCCGATGGTTCGAGATGCCAGCATTCTAGCGCCCGCACGCCGCTCTCCGTGCGCAGCGCATTTTTTGCGCAGCACGAGGGCAGGTTTCTCTACAATGAGCGCTTTTGCGCCGCATGGCAGCGTGACGCGAGCGCCACGCCGGCATACGGCTATCGACGCGGCCGCACTTGCGGTTGCCTTACGGGCCGCACACAATGCACGACGCAGGTGTCGCGCCCACGCGCGGCGGCCGTGCCGCCGCGCAACCGACCGATGCACCGCAGCTTTTCCGTAGTTTCAGTTCGATCGACCGTACATGACGCTCGCCTCACCTTCCGCCATCGCACGCCGCCTGTCGACGCGCATCTTCCGCTGCGCTTCTGCTATTTCCATCGCTAACGATCCAGCCCGCAACGACGCGCACGCGCGGCCGCAGCCCCCGCGCGACACCATGCGCGACACCCATGCGGCCCGCGGCGCGGCCCGTCCCGCCGGCCCCGTCCGCACCGCGGCGCTGCTGCTCGCCTGCGCCGCGCTGCTGTGCGCCGCGCCCGCACAGGCGCGCAAAAAGGCCGAGCATCCTTCGGTCAACGTGACGACGGTGCTGCCGCCCGCGGTGATGGCCGGCCTGCAACGCGCGCACGTGCCGCTGTCGTCGATCAGCGTGGTGGTCGAGAAAGTCGGCGACCGCACGCCGATCCTCGCGCTGAACGCCGGCAAGCCGATGATGCCCGCCTCGACGATGAAGCTCGTCACCACGTATGCGGGCCTGTCGATGCTCGGGCCCGACTATCGCTGGCGCACCACCGCCTATGCGGACGGCGAAACCGACGCGAACGGCACCCTGCACGGCAACCTGTACATCCAGGGCACCGGCGACCCGAAGCTCGTGCCGGAAGAGCTGATCGATCTGGTGCAGAAGATTCACAAGGCGGGCATCGTCGGTATCGACGGTGCGATCGTGCTCGACAAGCGTTTCTTCGATCCGTCGACGCGCGATCTGCCCGCCTTCGACGACGACACCACCGCACCGTACAACGTCGGCCCCGATCCGCTGCTGTACGCGTTCAAGTCGCTGTCGTTCACGCTGACGCCGTCCGCGGACGGCACGGTCGCGATCGACGTGCTGCCCGCACTCGCGCAGCTGCAGATCGACAACCAGCTGCGCGCCACCGGCGGCCCCTGCCGCGGCGACCTGGGCGCGCTGAACCCGAGCGTGATGCCGGCACCGAACGGCGCGGTCACTGCCTCGTTCGTCGGCAACTATCCGGTGCGCTGCGGCGACCGCACGATCAACATCGCGACGCTCGACCATTCCGCATTTTTTGCCGGCGGTTTTCTCGCGCTATGGAAACAGACCGGCGGCACCTTCAACGGCGTCACGCGCGAAGGTGCGGTGCCGGTCGGCGCAAAGCTGGTGGCGACGCACCTGGGCCCGCCGCTTGGCGACGTCGTGCACGACATCAACAAGTTCAGCAACAACACGATGGCGCGCAACCTGTTCCTGACGATCGGCGCCGTCGTAGGCAAACCGCCCGCCACACCCGCCAAATCGATCGGCGTGATCGACACGTTCCTGCAGCGCAGTGCGTTGCCGACCGAATATCTGACGCTCGAAAACGGCTCCGGCCTGTCGCGCGACGAGCACATCACGGCGCTGTCGATGGCCGATCTGCTGCAGGCCGCCAACGCGAGCCCGGTCGCGCAGGTATTCGTCGATTCGCTGCCGGTCGTCGGCGTCGACGGCACGATGCGGCACCGGCTCACCAACCAGCCGGTCAATGGCAACGCGCATATCAAGACCGGCACGCTGCGTGACGTGCGCGCGATTGCCGGCTACGTGGCATCGGCCGACGGCAACAGCTATGTGGTCGTCAGCCTGATCAACGATCCGCGCGCCGAGGCGGCGCGCGCGGCGCACGACAGCCTGCTCGAATGGGTCTATCAGGGCGCTCAGGCAGCGGTCGCCGACCCCATCGTCGAACGCGTCAGCGAGCCGCGCAGCAAGCCCAGGAAAAACCCGAAGCGCGGCGGCAATCACTGAGTAATCCTTCTAGCGAAGCGTACGCGCGCGGCACCGCTTAGCGTGTACGCTGTCGGGCAGCGCGCGAGCAGTGCATCAAACGCACGCGCCGCTGGCGAGCCGCATCCCTCATGCGCGCCGCACAGCAATCAAACAAAAAACGAAGGCACCGCCGGCCCGGCGCGGCGAGACAAAAAATGGGAGGAAGACGCGTATGCAATTCGATGCCGAATTGCTTCTGCTGGCCATGGCTCCGCTCTTTCTGGCGTGCATCGGCTGGGAAGCGTGGCATCTGCAGCGCACGCGTCCCGGCGCGCGGCTATACAGCTGGCGCGATACGCTGTGCAACACCGCGCTCGCGCTGATGCATCAAGGCGCCGACAAGCTCGCGTGGCTGTTCGTGATTCCCGTCTATGCGTGTTGTTATCGTCACTGGCGCCTCGTCACATGGCCGCACGGCTGGGGCTCGCTTGTGGTGCTGTTCGTCGCGCAGGATCTGCTTTACTACGTGTTTCATCGCTGCAGCCATCGGGTGCGCTGGTTGTGGGCCGCGCACGTCGTCCATCACTCGTCGGAGCGCATGAATTTCTCGACCGCGTTCCGCCAAAGCCTGATGTATCCGGTGGCCGGCATGTGGCTGTTCTGGCTGCCGCTTGCCGTACTCGGCTTCGCGCCGCAGCTATGCGGGCGTATTGGCGATCTGGGATCGCCTGTTCGGCACCTACGTCGCGGAAGATCCGGCCGAGCCGCCGGTGTTCGGCATCGTCGAACCGCTTTATACGTTCAACCCGCTGAAGGCGACGTTTCACGAATGGGCGTCGCTGTGTGTCGACCTGGTGCGCGTGCGCGGCTGGCGCAACAAGCTCGCGGCCGTATTCGCGCCGCCGGCGTGGGCCACGGCATACCACGCAATGCACGCTGGGGGAAACCAGAGCTTTAGCGAACGAGACCGCATACAGCACAATAACCCGGCCGCGCAGTAGGGCTGCTGCGAGCCATGTTTGACCGAACCCAGGCTTGATGCAGGCCGGAAAGCGTTCTGCATGCCGCTGTGCCGCTCGCGACGTGCGAGCAAGCACAGCCGGCATGCGACAGCGGGCACACATGCCCGATACATACAAGAGAAGACCGGAGATATTCGATGAAGCAAGCCTCACAAACTCGCCTGCTGCGCGCCGCGCAAGTCGCTGTCGCGAGCGCCGCCGTCGCGCTGCTGGCCGCCTGCGGCGGCGGCGACGACAACAACAATACGAGCAGCACGCCGCCGGGCGGCGTCAAGCTGCAGGTGGTGTCGTTCGGCACCAGCCTGTCGGATACCGGCACCTATTCACCGGTGATTCAGGCGAACTTCGGCGGCGGCCGCTTCACGACGAATCCCGGCGAAGTATGGACGCAGAAAGTGGCCGAATACTACGGCGGCACGCTGACGCCCGCCTATCTCGGCGGCTTCGGCCAGCCGCTGGTCGCGACGGGTGCGTTGGGTTACGCGCAAGGCGGTTCGATGGTCACCAATCCGATCGGCATCGGCCATGCGGCCCCGCCGCTGCCGGATTATGCGCAGGCGACCACGGTGCCGATCGTCACGCAGGTGCAGCAGTATCTGGGCGCGCACGGCAGTTTCAATTCGACGCAACTGGTGCTGGTGGAAGGCGGCGCAAACGACATCCTGACGGCCGCGCAAACCGCGCAGACCGCGATCGCAACGGCAGTGGCCGGCGGCTCCGATCCGAACACCGCGACGCAACAGGCCGTCGGGGCCGCGGCGGCCACCGTGCAGACTGCGGCAACGCAAATGGTGCAGAACGTGATCGCGCCGATCCTGTCGGCTGGCGCGACGCATGTGGTGGTCGTCAACGTGCCTGACATCGCGATTACGCCGCAGGCGATTCAGGGCGGAGCCGCCGCGCAACAGCTGTTCACGATCCTGACGAGCGCATTCAACCAGACGCTGGCCGGCACGCTGACCGCCACCGGCCTGATGAGCAAGCTGATCTTCGTGCACTCCGATACGTGGATCGACGGCATCGTCGCGAACTATCAGGCGAACGGCTTCTCGGTGTCGAACACCGGCACCGCGTGCAATCTGAGCGCGATGGCAGCCGCCGCGCAGAAGTTCGGCGAGCCGAATCCGTCGGCATTTGCGTCGTCGCTGTTCTGCTCGCCGCAAACCTACACGGTGGCCGGTGCGGATCAGAGCTATATGTTCGCGGATACGATTCACCCGACCACGCATCTGCATGCGCTAGTCGCGGGACTGGTCGAACAGCAGATCGCGGCGACCGGCGTCGGCAAGTGATGAGATGATGGCGGAGCGTAGCGGCGTCAACCTGCCGCTGCACTCCGCAGCAGCAAGGCGCGCTTACTCGAGCGCCTCGAAGGCTGCCGCCGCACGACCCAGCCGGTCGTTCACCGCGATCCATTCGATCGTATCCGGCAGCTTCTCGATCAGAATCCGTGCGACATCCGCACGATCGAGCGCGCGCAGCAGGCCATACAGATCGCGCGCATACGCATGCGGATCTTCCGGTGCGGCGACGAAGTGCACGCCGTCCGCATCGGCCCAACGCCCGGCACGCGAAGCCCGCGCCACCAGCGCGACCCGCTCGCCCGCAAGCTGCGCCGCGCTGAGCACGCGCTCGAGCGCATCGAACGGCAGCAATGCCAGCGGCGTGCGCGGCGCATAGTGGGCCTTCAACGTGCCCGACGCGCGCGGCGCACTGGCATCGGAACCGTCGGAGAGCCGCGGCATCTCACCGAGCACGTCGGCGATGTCCTGCGGCGTCACATGCCCTGGCCGCAGCAGCGCGGGAAAGCCACGCGACAGATCGACGATGGTCGACTCGATGCCTACATCCGAAGCTCCGCCGTCGAGCACATGAATCGCGCTGCCGAACTCGTCGCGCACGTGTTGCGCGGTGGTCGGGCTGACGTGTCCGAAGCGGTTCGCAGACGGCGCCGCGACGCCGCCGTGCCCGCCGCGCCGCGCGCTGAATGCGTCGAGCAGCGCCTGCGCGACCGGATGCGACGGGCAGCGCAGACCGACCGAATCCTGACCGCCGCTGACCGCGGCGGGGATATGCGCGGCGCGTTTCAGAATCAGCGTTAGCGGGCCGGGCCAGAATGCGTCGATAAGCCGCTGCGCATCGGCCGGCAAATGCTCGACCCAATACTGCGGGTCGCCATGCGGCGCGAGATGCACGATCACCGGATGATTGGCGGGACGGCCCTTCGCCGCATAAATGCGAGCGACCGCCTCCGGACTTTCAGCGTCGCCGCCCAGGCCATAGACGGTTTCGGTAGGAAATGCGACCAGTTCGCCTGCGTCGAGCAGTGCCGCGGCGTGTTCGATCTGCGCGGCATCGGGTACAGCACTGCGCGGTGCCTCGGACGCTGCGTGGCTGCCTGCCTGCAACGGCGTCTGATCGCGCTCAGCGTCGCTGCCGCGCGGCGGCGCGCTTGCGTCTGCCTGCGCGCCCGCCTCTGCGCCCGCCCCAGTCGACGCCTCGCGCTCGGCACGCTGCGCCGCTGCGAGCGCATCGTCGGCAGGCTGATGATTTCGATCCGGCATGATGATCCGCCGCTTCAGCTCGTCGGAATGTGCAGCAGCCGCGCGCAATCGCGCGCCGCCGTGCGCGCTTCGTCGAGCGTCGCCGCGGTGAAGTTGATGTGGCCCATCTTGCGGCCGCGGCGTGCCTCTTCCTTGCCGTACAGATGCAGGCGCGCAGCCGGCATCGCGGCCACTTCGTGCCACGGCGGCGTGACGGCGGCCGTCGCGCTGGCGGGCGCCGCGCCGGCCTGCGGATCCTTGCCGCTGCCGGCAAACCACACGTCGCCGAGAATGTTCAGCATCACCGCCGGCGAATGCTGGCGCGTATCGCCGAGCGGCATCGCGGTCATTGCGCGCACCTGCTGTTCGAACTGGCTGGTTGCGCACGCATCGACCGTATAGTGACCCGAGTTGTGCGGCCGCGGCGCCATCTCGTTGGCGATCAGCGAGCCGTCTTCGAGCACGAAGAACTCGACGCACAGCACGCCGACATAGCCAAGCTTGTCGGCGATCTGCAGCGCCGCCTGCTGCGCCTGGGTGACGAGCGTCGCGCTGGCGTCCGGCGCCGGCACGATCGTATGCGACAGCACGCCGTCGCGATGCGTGTTCTGCGCGAGCGGATAAAGCGCCGCCGCGCCATTCGCGCCGCGCGCAATCAGCGCCGACACTTCGAACTTCAGCGGCAGCCGCTTCTCGAGCACGCATGCGACGCCGCCTAGCGACGCATGCGCGGCCCGCACTTCATCGGCGTTGCGCACGCGCATCTGGCCTTTGCCGTCATAACCGAGCCGCGCCGTTTTCAGAATGCCGGGCAGCACCGCTTCGAGCGCGGCATCGTCGAGCGCCGCGAGCGCCGCCGACGATTCGATCACCACATGCGGCGCCACCGGCACGCCCGACGAAGCGATAAAGCGCTTCTCGGCGATGCGATCCTGCGCGACCGCCACACAGCGCCCCGCGGGGCTGACGAAAGTCGTGCGCGCCAGGAAGTCGAGGCTCGCGGCCGGCACGTTTTCGAACTCGGTCGATACCGCCGCGCACAGCCGCGCGAGTTCGGTCAGCGCGGTTTCATCGTCGTATGCGGCGCGGATGTGCTTGTCGGCGACGGTGCCGGCCGGACTCGACTCATCCGGATCGAGCACCGCGACGCGATAGCCCATCGCCTGCGCGGCGAAGCAGAACATGCGGCCCAGCTGGCCGCCACCGACCATGCCGAGCCATGCGCCGGGCAAAATCGGAGATACCGGAGTGTTGTCAGAGTTCATCTTGATGATCGATCGCGCCACCGCATACACGCGGCAGCCTGTGGGGCAAAACAATGGACATCGGTTCGCGCGATCCGCCGCGCACGGCACCCCGTGCACGCGAGCGGGCCGCGCGCTCAACGCTTACAGCGCCGGCAGCACCATCGCATGCGCGGCCTGGTTCTGGCGCGCGCGGAACGCCGCGAGCTTGTCCGCGTAGTCCTGCAGCGTGCCGCTCAAAATCGACACCGCGAACAGCGCCGCATTCGCCGCGCCTGCTTCGCCGATCGCAAAGGTCGCGACCGGCACGCCCTTGGGCATCTGCACGATCGAATGCAGCGAATCGACGCCTTTCAGATACTTGCTCGCCACCGGCACGCCGAGCACCGGCACCGTGGTCTTCGCGGCCAGCATGCCGGGCAGATGCGCGGCACCGCCCGCGCCCGCGATGATCGCGCGCAGGCCGCGCTCGCGCGCGCTGTGCGCATACGCGAACATCTCGTCGGGCATGCGGTGCGCGGAGACGACTTTCGCCTCGTACGGCACCGCGAATTCCTGCAGGATCGCGACCGCGTGCTTCATCACGTCCCAGTCGGAACTGGAGCCCATCAGCACGCCGACCAGCGGCGCGCTGTGCGTATGCGGGTTTTGCACTTCACTCATGTTCTGCGGATTTCCGTTACTCGCCGGCCTGCTCGCCGGCAATCAGCTATTCAGGTTGGTTCGGCCACGCCGTAGCGGTTCGCTCAGGCGAGCTTCTGCCCGGTCAGCCGCTCGAGCGCTTCGCGGTACTTGTCGGCCGTTTTCGCGACCACGTCGTCGGGCAGCTTCGGCGCCGGCGGCTCTTTCTTCCACGGCTGCGTTTCGAGCCAGTCGCGCACGAACTGCTTGTCGAACGACGGCGGATTGGTGCCCACCTGGTACTCGTCGGCCGGCCAGAAGCGCGACGAATCGGCAGTCAGCGCTTCGTCCATCAGGAACAGCTTGCCGTGGTTGTCCAGACCGAACTCGAACTTCGTATCCGCGATGATGATGCCGCGCGTCGCGGCGTAATCGGCGGCTTCCTTGTACAGCCGGATCGAAATGTCGCGGATCGTCGCCGACAGTTCGGTGCCGATCCGGCGTTCCATTTCGTTATAGGAGATGTTCTCGTCGTGATGGCCCATTTCGGCCTTTGCCGCCGGCGTGAAGATCGGTTCCGGCAGCTTTTGCGCATTTTGCAGGCCCGGCGGCAGTTCGACGCCGCAAATCGCGCCGGTCGCCTGATAGTCCTTCCAGCCGCTGCCGGCCAGATAACCGCGCACCACCGCTTCGACCAGAATCGGCTCGAGCTTCTTGACGACCACCGCGCGGCCCTGCACCTGCTCGACTTCGTCCGGCGCGACCACGGTTTCCGGCGCGACGTCCGTCAGGTGGTTCGGCACCACGTGCTTGAGCTTGTCGAACCAGAAGTTGGCCATCTGGTTCAGCACGCGCCCCTTGCTGGGAATCGGCTCGCCCATGATCACGTCGAACGCCGACAGACGGTCGGTCGTGACGATCAGCAACTTGTCGTTGCCCACCGCGTAGTTGTCGCGGACCTTGCCGCGGCCGAGCAGCGGCAGCGAACGGAGCGTGGATTCGTAAAGGGTAGACATCGTCGTGGCTCTAAAAGTGTTGCTACAAAAAGATAAAAACCGCTGCCGGACAGGGTGCGATGCACGCTGCGGCAAACGCCGTTCCCCGCAAAGGCAAACGCCGTTCCCTGACACACGGGAACGGCGATGCGGCAGGTCCTGCACACGGCGCGGCAGCGCAACCCGCGCCGCGCGCACTGTTGCGGACCCGTGCCGGCGGCAGCGGGCGTCCGCCTGACCAGCCTTAGCGGACGACTTGCGCGAGCTCGCCCGCCTTGTACTTCTGCGCCATCCTGTCGAGCGCGACCGGCTTGATCTTGCCCGCCTGGCCTTCGCAACCGAACGCCAGATAGCGGTCCAGACAAACCTTCTTCGCGGCTTCGCGCGCCGGCTTCAGGTAGTCGCGCGGGTCGAACTTCGACGGATTTTCCGCGAAGTAGCGGCGGATCGCGCCAGTAATCGCGAGACGCAGGTCGGTGTCGATATTGACCTTGCGCACGCCGTTACGGATGCCTTCCTGAATTTCCTCGACCGGCACGCCGTAGGTTTCCTTCATATCGCCGCCGAATTCGCGGATTTCCGCCAGCAGCTCCTGCGGCACCGACGACGAACCGTGCATCACCAGGTGCGTATTCGGAATGCGCTGGTGGATTTCCTTGATGCGCTGGATCGACAGGATATCGCCGGTGGGCTTCTTCGAGAACTTGTACGCGCCGTGCGAGGTGCCGATCGCAATCGCCAGCGCGTCGCACTGCGTGAGCTTCACGAAGTCGGCTGCCTGCTCGACGTCGGTCAACAGCTGCTCGCGCGTCATCGTGCCTTCCGCGCCGTGGCCGTCTTCCTTGTCGCCCTTCATCGTTTCCAGCGAACCCAGCACGCCGAGTTCCGCTTCGACCGTCACGCCGATCGAGTGCGCCGCTTCGACCACCTTGCGCGACACGTCGACGTTGTACTCGTACGACGCCACCGACTTGCCGTCGGCTTCCAGCGAGCCGTCCATCATCACGCTGGTGAAGCCGCTGCGGATCGCCGCCATGCACACCGCCGGCGACTGTCCGTGATCCTGGTGCATCACCACCGGAATATGCGGATACGACTCGATCGCCGCTTCGATCAGATGACGCAGGAACGGCTCACCCGCGTACTTCCGCGCACCGGCCGACGCCTGCATGATGACCGGCGCATTGATCTGGTCCGCCGCGGCCATGATCGCCTGCACCTGCTCCAGGTTGTTCACGTTGAAAGCCGGCAGCCCGTAGCCGTGTTCGGCCGCGTGATCCAGCAATTGACGCATTGATACGAGAGGCATTTATAACTCCTTGGATTGAAACGAATTCTTTGCCCGCGGCGTCGTGGGTGCAATTTTACGTGAAGCGGGACCGCATGCCCGTGCGCGTCGCTTTCGGCCGGGGGTTGCCCCGAGACTCGATGCCGTTCGCGACGCGCCGCCTCTCTCAGGGCAGGCGGTCCGCCTTGCTTATGCCGCTTTGCTTGTTATCGGGCTGTTGCTCCTTGAAGCTGCTGCTGTGCTACCTGCTGCTTTGCTGAGTGCTGCTCGACTATCGATCGACCGCTGGTTAGTACGGCTCGCCGACGCGCACGATCTTCAGCGTGTTGGTGCCGCCGGCCTGCCCCATCGGCTCGCCAACCGTCAGCACCACCATATCGCCACGCGCCGCAAAGCCCTTGCCGACCACCACTTCGAGCGCCTGCTGCAACGCGATGTCGCGATCGGTGCTGCTGTCCAGATGCAGCGGGTTCACGTTGCGGTAGATCTGCATCGCGCGCTCGCTGCCGATGCGCGGCGTCAGTGCGAAGATCGGCACGTGCGTCCAGTGACGCGACATCCACAGCGCGGTCGAGCCCGATTCGGTCAGCGCGACGATCGCCTTGGCGCCGAGGTGGTACGCGGTGAACAGCGCGCCCATCGCGATCGACTGGTCGATGCGCGTGAAGGTGCGGTCGAGGAAATCGCGGTCGAGTTCGACGTGCTCGGACTTCTCGGCTTCGACGCAGATCGCGGCCATCGTTTCGATGGTCTGCACCGGGTATTTGCCCGCTGCCGATTCGGCCGACAGCATCACCGCGTCGGTGCCGTCGAGCACCGCGTTCGCGACGTCCGACACTTCGGCGCGGGTCGGCACCGGTGCGTGAATCATCGATTCCATCATCTGCGTCGCGGTGATCACGAACTTGTTCGCGTCGCGCGCCATCTTGATCATGCGCTTCTGCAGCGCCGGCACGGCCGCATTGCCGACTTCCACCGCGAGATCGCCGCGCGCGACCATGATGCCGTCCGATGCGTCGAGAATGCCTTGCAGCGCCGGAATCGCTTCGGCGCGCTCGATCTTCGCGATCATCTTCGGCTTGATGCCGTACGGCGCGCCCGCGATATTGGCGAGCTGGCGCGCCATTTCCATATCGGTCGCGTTCTTCGGGAACGACACCGCGACGTAATCGGCGCCGAGCGCCATCGCGGTGCGGATGTCTTCCATGTCCTTGGCGGTCAGCGCCGGCGCGGTCAGGCCGCCGCCCTGGCGGTTGATGCCCTTGTTGTTCGACAGGTCGCCGCCGATCTTCACGGTCGTGTGGATCTCGCTGCCGATCACGCGCGTCACGTTCAGCACGATCAGACCGTCGTTGAGCAGCAGCACGTCGCCGCCCTTCAGGTCGCGCGGCAGGTCCTTGTAGTCGAGACCGACGCGCTCGTCGTTGCCGAGCTCGCATTCGGAATCGAGGATGAAGGTATTGCCGGCAATCAGCGTGACCTTGCCGTTCTCGAACTTGCCGACGCGAATCTTCGGGCCTTGCAGGTCGGCCATCAGGCCGACTTCACGGCCCACCTGACGAGCCGCCTCACGCACGAATTCGGCGCGCTGGCGGTGGTCGTCGGCCGTGCCGTGCGAAAAATTGAGTCGCACCACGTCGAGGCCCGCCTCGATCATTTGCTTCAGGATGTCCAACGTACTGGAAGCCGGGCCAATGGTAGCGACTATCTTGGTGGCGCGATGCATGAGTCTCCTCGTCTGGGTGGGATCGCTGGGAAGTACGCTGTGAGTTGAATGCGGAGGCGGCACGCCGACGAAATTCGCCGGGTCTGGCGCGCCGGACGTACCTGCATAGCCGCGGATGGATTGCGGCGCAGGCGTCGGCGTCGGGTTGTCGGGTGCTGCGAAATTGTTCTGCGGGTGCGGTGAATCCGGTGCGGGCAGCGCAGACGCCGCGCGAGGCGCTGCATTCGCTTGCGCCGCGCCTTCGGCGGCGGATTCAGGCAAGTGGCCGGTCTGTGCCGCGTGGCCGGCTTCGGCAGGCGTGATTGCGTCGGCACAGACAAGCGTTGGCGGATCATTTGCGGCGCGCTCCGCTGCGGTCCGCCCCCGCGTCGCTGCACGCGTCGCGCGAGGCTTTACCGAAGGAGCGCGCGGTGTCACGTTCAGGCCCGCGACTCGAGCACTTCGACCGCCGGCAGCTTCTTGCCCTCGAGGAATTCGAGGAACGCACCGCCGCCCGTCGAGATATAGCTGACCTGGTCGTGAATACCGTACTTCGCGATGGCTGCGAGCGTATCGCCGCCACCCGCGATCGAAAACGCCGGCGACTTCGCGATCGCTTCGGCAAGCGTCTTCGTGCCGTTGCCGAACTGGTCGAATTCGAACACGCCGACCGGGCCGTTCCACACGATCGTGCCGGCCTTTGCGAGCTGCGCGGCGAGCGCCCTGGCGGTGTCGGGCCCGATGTCGAGAATCATGTCGTCGTCTTGCACGTCGGCGACCTGCTTGATCTCGGCCTTCGCGGTCGGGGCGAATTCCTTCGCGGTGACCACGTCGGTCGGAATCGGCACCGATGCGCCGCGCGCCTTCGCCTGATCGATGATCGCCTTCGCCTCGCTGACCAGATCGGCTTCCGCGAGCGACTTGCCGATCTTCAGGCCGGCGGCCAGCATAAACGTGTTCGCAATGCCGCCGCCGACGATCAGCTGATCGACCTTCTCGGCCAGCGACTTCAGAATGGTCAGCTTGGTCGACACCTTCGA
>DATLOW010000133.1:0-22113 GCA_035536055.1 Paraburkholderia sp.
GCCATGGTGAAAATTCCTTCTTTGTATAACGCTCATTCTACCTTATGTGCTCGAACCCTCGCCCGATCAGCCGGCGTGCGGCAAGTGGATGCCGAGCTGGAAGAACAGGTTCGTGTGTCGTGCGTACTGCGACGCGAAACGCGAGCGCGTCGCGGCAACGAGGCATTGCAGCTCGGCGAGCGCGCGATCGAAGTTTTCGTTGATCACGACATACTCCGCTTCGGCCGCATGCGCCATCTCGCCACCCGCTGCGAGCAGCCGCCGCGTAATGACGTTCGGCTCGTCCTGGCCGCGCTTTTTCAGCCGCTCTTCAAGCGCTTCGAGCGACGGCGGCAGGATGAAAATCTCAACAGCGTTGTGAAATTGCCGCTTCACCTGCTGCGCGCCCTGCCAGTCGATTTCGAGCAGCACGTCGTGGCCGCTCTTCATCTGTTCTTCGATCCACACGCGCGACGTCGCGTAGTAATTGCCGTGCACTTCGGCGCTTTCGAGAAACTCGCCGGCCGCATGCCGCCGCAGGAAATCGTCGACGCTGGTGAAATGATAATGCTCGCCGTCCTGCTCTTTCGGACGCGGCGGGCGCGTCGTGTACGAAATCGACAGACGGATCGCCGGGTCCTGCGCGAGCAGCGCGTTGACGAGCGTCGATTTGCCGGCGCCCGAGGGGGCGACAACCATGAACAGGTTGCCCGGATAGGCGCCCGCATACGGATTGCGCGGCGCGGTGTGTTCGCGAGTGTGGTCGGTCATGCCCGTGGTGCTCCTGCGGTTACTCCAGATTTTGTACTTGTTCGCGCATCTGCTCGATCAGCAGCTTGAGCGTCATCGACGAATCGGCGAGCTCTTTCGCGGCCGCTTTCGAACCCAGCGTATTCGCCTCGCGGTTCAGCTCCTGCATCATGAAGTCGAGCCGCTTGCCGACCTTGCCACCCTTCTGGATCACGTGGCGCGTTTCGTTCAGATGCGCGGTGAGGCGCGACAGCTCTTCGGCGATATCGATGCGAATGCCATACATCGTCACTTCCTGGCGGATCCGCTCGGCGATCTCTTCGCGCGACACGATGGTCGCGGCCGCGTCGGGTGCCGCGATACCGAGCGCTTCCTGCAGCCGCTCGACGATTTTCTGTTGATGCTTGGCGATCAGTTCGGGCACGAGCGGCGTGATCCGCGCGACGATCGCTTCCATTTCGGTGACGTTGCCCAGCAGCATCGCCGCCAGCTGCGCGCCTTCGCGTGCGCGCACGTCGATCAGTTCGGTAATCGCCTGCTTGCCGCTTTCGAGCACTGCGTCGCGCAGCACCTCCGGCGACACGCCGCTCTCGGCAAGTACGCCCGGCCAGCGCAGAATCTCGCCGGTGCGCAGCGCGCCGGCCTGCGGAAACGCTTCGAGCACCGCGCGTTCGAGCGCCGCCAGCTGGTCGAGCGCGTCGCGGTTCAGCGCGCCGGCATTGGCCGCCTGCTCGCTGCGCTGCAGGTTCACGCGGATGTCGACCTTGCCGCGCGACAGCTTCGTCATCAGCATTTCCCGCAGCGTCGGTTCGCAGACGCGCACGTCTTCCGGCATGCGGAAGTTCAGATCGAGAAAGCGCGAATTCACCGTGCGCAACTCGACGGACACGCTGACGCCGCCGTTGCCCGAAGCCGCCGCGAGTTCGCGCGTGGCGCTCGCGTAGCCAGTCATGCTGTAGATCATCGTTCGTCTCGCGATGGAGGGCTGTGCGCCGGCGCGCACGCGCCCCTGGATGCGGGTCGCCCGGCGTGTACGAGACGCAGGGCGGGGAACGCGCATTATCCCATTTTTGGCGGAAAGGCCCGCAGCAAGCCCGTTGCGGGCTAGTCACAGGATCGGCGGTAAAATCGGCGTTTGCGGCAGCGTCCGCCTGTGCCGGCTTGCATGTCCGCTTGTGCCCGCCTGCCATGCCCGCTCGCGCCGCCGCTTGCGCCCTCTTCTCCCGACCTCCGACCACCACGACACGACGATGAACGACACCACGACCCGCCCCAGTGGCCGACGCGCCGGCCAGCTACGCGAAGTGCGCATCACGCGCCATTACACGAAGCACGCGGAAGGCTCCGTGCTCGTCGAATTCGGCGATACGAAGGTGATCTGCACGGCGAGCATCGCCGAACAGGTGCCGGCCTTCCTGCGCGACCGCGGGCAAGGCTGGCTGACCGCGGAATACGGCATGCTGCCGCGCGCCACGCATACCCGCAGTGACCGCGAAGCCGCGCGCGGCAAGCAGACCGGCCGCACCCAGGAGATCCAGCGGCTGATCGGCCGCGCGCTGCGCTCGGTGTTCGACCTCGAGCGGCTCGGGCCACGCACGCTGCATATCGACTGCGACGTGATCCAGGCGGACGGCGGCACGCGCACCGCCAGCATCACCGGTGCGTTCGTCGCCGCGCACGACGCGATCGCGAAGCTGCTCGCCACCGGGCGCATCGAGAGTTCGCCGATCACCGACTACGTGGCGGCGGTATCGGTAGGCGTATTCGACGGCCTGCCGGTGCTCGACCTCGACTACGACGAAGATTCGCAATGCGATACCGACATGAACGTCGTGATGACCGGCGACGGCGGCTTCGTCGAGATCCAGGGCACGGCGGAAGGCGTACCGTTTTCGCGCAGCGAGATGAACGCGTTGCTCGACCTCGCGCAGAGCGGCATCGAAGCGCTGATCGATAAACAGAAGGAAGCATTGGAGCTGAAGGGTGAGTGACAGCCGTAACACGGACGGCAGCGCAGCGAAACTGTCGTCCGGCAAGGTGGTGCTGGCGTCGAACAACGCCGGCAAGCTGCGCGAGTTCGCCGCGCTGCTCGGCGCGGCGGGCATCGAACTGATCCCGCAAGGCGCGCTGAATGTGCCGGAGGCGGAAGAGCCGCATCCGACCTTCGTCGAAAATGCGCTGACGAAAGCGCGCCATGCGGCGAGGCTTACCGGCCTCGCCGCGCTCGCCGACGATTCCGGGCTGTGCGTGCGCGCGCTGCGCGGCGCGCCGGGCGTCTATTCGGCGCGTTACGCGCAACGCGCCGGCGGCGAGAAAAGCGATGCCGCGAACAACGCGCGGCTGATCGCGGAACTGCAGGGCGTGGCCGACCGCCGCGCGTATTACTACTGCGTGCTGGCGCTGGTGCGCTACGCCGATGACCCGGAACCGCTGATCGCGGAAGGCCGCTGGCAAGGCGAGATCGTCGATGCGCCGCGCGGCGCGCATGGCTTCGGCTACGACCCGTACTTCTTTATCCCGTCACTGAATGCGACGGCGGCCGAAATGGCGCCGGCGGTAAAGAACGCCACCAGTCACCGTGCGCTCGCACTGCAGCATCTGCTCGCGCGGCTGAAGGAGGAAGCGTGAGTCCCGCTTCGTCCGGCGGCGGGGTGATCCAGGCCTTCACGGCGCCCGGCAGCATCCGGCTGACTTCGCTGCCGCCGCTCGCGCTGTACGTTCATTTCCCGTGGTGCGTGCGCAAGTGTCCGTATTGCGATTTCAACTCGCACGAGTGGAAAGGCGATACGTTTCCCGAAACCGACTATCTCGATGCGCTGCGCGCCGACCTCGAGCAGGCGCTGCCGCTGGTGTGGGGCCGCCAGGTGCATACGGTGTTTATCGGCGGCGGCACGCCGAGCCTGCTGTCGGCGCGCGGGCTGGACCGGCTGCTGTCCGATGTGCGCGCGCTGCTGCCGCTCGATGCCGACGCCGAGATCACGATGGAAGCGAATCCCGGCACCTTCGAAGCGGCGAAGTTCGCGCAGTTCCGGCAAAGCGGCGTGAACCGGCTGTCGGTGGGCATCCAGAGCTTCAACGAAACGCATCTGAAGGCGCTCGGCCGCATCCACGATGCGACGCAGGCGCGGCAGGCGGTCGAAATCGCCGCGCGCACCTTCGACAATTTCAATCTCGACCTGATGTACGCGCTGCCGCAGCAAACGCTCGCGCAATGCCAGGCCGATGTGGAAACGGCGTTGTCGTTCGCGCCGCCGCACCTGTCGCTGTACCACCTGACGCTCGAACCGAACACGCTGTTCGCGAAGTTTCCGCCGGCACTGCCCGACGACGACGCGTCCGCCGACATGCAGGACTGGCTTCACGAGCGCACCGCCGCGGCGGGTTACGAGCGCTATGAGGTGTCCGCGTACGCGCAACCGCACCGGCAGAGCAAGCACAATCTGAACTACTGGCGCTTCGGCGATTACCTCGGCATCGGCGCGGGCGCGCACACGAAGCTGTCGTTTCCGAACCGGATACTGCGGCAGGTGCGCTACAAGCATCCGACCACCTTTATCGACGAAGCGAAGGCCGGCCATCCGGTGCAGGAAGAACACGAGGTCAGTCCGCGTGATTTGCCGTTCGAGTTCATGCTGAACGCGCTGCGGCTGGTCGAGGGTTTCCCCGTGCATCGCTTCATCGAGCGCACCGGGCTGCCGATGACGTCGATCGAACCGGCGCTGCAGGAAGCGGAACAGCGCAAGCTGATCACCCGCGACCACGAGAAAATCGCGCCGACGCCACTCGGTCAGGCGTTTCTTAACGATCTGCAGGCGCTGTTTCTGAAAGAACCGCAGTAAAGGTCGATCGCGCGGGCGTCGCGATCGCGTTTCGGGTTACAATTTCGGGCTCGGAGGGCTGGCAGAGCGGTTGAATGCACCGGTCTTGAAAACCGGCAAGGCTTTACGGCCTTCGTGGGTTCGAATCCCACGCCCTCCGCCACCACGAGCAATCATCCGGCGTCTGCGGTTCGCCCGAAATCGATCGCACTCGCTCCGAGTGCGACAACTGCTTTCTACCTGACATTTCAGAACAGACTCATCGCGGCATGCGATTGCCGTCGTTCGTCGACGCGCATTGCCGGCGCGTGGATCGCCTAACTCCACTCCCCCCACACCCCCACCGATTGTTCGCCGAACCCGATCAACCCACACGAGCAATTTGATTCTCGCTATATACGTCCAGATATAACATAAAGCCCGGGTTATCAGCACGAATCGATGAAGGAGATAGCACCATGACCCATCCGCGAGTGGGCGATCTGGTTATTCGGAATGCAGAATTAAACCCCGACGAAACCACGCTCATCGAACACGAGCGCAGCGTCACGTGCCGGCAGCTCGATACGAACACGAGCCGGCTCGCCAACGCGCTAGCCGCGCTCGGCCTACATAGCGGCATGCGGATCGCGAAAGCGGGCTTGCTGTCGCGATTCCGGTCAACTACGGTTTGCTCGACGCACTGCAGCGCACCGACCTGCTCCACGTCGCGCTCGGCAAACCCGGCGATGCGCAGGACCCGTTGCGCGCGTTCCTTGCAAAAACCTTTCACACCGCACACGCGACGCCTGGCTCGGGTGGCTGCAAAACCTCGGCATTCCCGCGCTGCCGGTGCTCAGCTATCGCGATGCGATGCGACATCCGCACGTCGAGGCGCGCGGCATGCTGCTGACCGATAGCGAAGGCCAGCGCCATCTGAACACGCCGCTCCGCTTCGCGCGTGAGCCAGGCCAGCCGACGCTGCGGGTGCCGGCACTCGGCGAGCATACCGCCGCGCGTGCGGCACTGCGCAACGACGCGTAGCGCCAGCAGCATTGGCGATCCGCCGATACAATTAGAGCAGAACCCTTCCTCGCTCATTCCTTCTCGCTCAAAGGGAAGGAGGCTTCCATGTTCAAACGTGCTCTCGTTGCAGGGGCGGCGGCGCTGCTGACCGGCTGCGTCGCGGTACCCGCCGGCTATTACGGCTACCCGTACGCCGGCGCATATGGACCGTATGGCCCATACGACTCGACCTACGGCTATGCGTACCCGGGCTACTACTACGCGCCGTACTACCCAGCGTACAGCAGTATCAACATCGGTTTCTGGGGCGGCGGCTGCTGCTACTGGGGGCACGGCGGCTACTGGGGCCGCGGCTACTACCATGGCCACGGCGGCTACTGGCATGGTGGCGGTTGGCATGGCGGCGGTGGCGGTTGGCATGGCGGCGGCAGCGGCTGGCACGGCGGCGGCGGTGGTTCGCGCCACTAGGCCGAGCCGACACGACAACAGCCTGACAATCCCGCCTGGTTCGCAGCGGTTCGACATCGCTTCTACCGCCTGGCGAGCTTCGCCGGTTTGCGCATGAGTTCGCGGTCGCTCGCATCGGTGCGAACCTGCATTGAATCGCCACAGGCTTGAACTACGATCCAGATAGCGGCCTGATGCCGCATCCAGGGTCGAAGCCATGCCCGCTCGCAATCCGCCATGTCATTCACGCGAAAGCCAGCAACGCGCGCCGCGACGGCCGCGATCGCACAGCGCGACGCTCGCTGCAGTAATTGCCGCCGCCGTCGCCGCCACCGCCTGCACGGTCACGCGGCCGTCGCGCCCGGTCACGTCCGTGCCGCTCGCCGCGATGAATAGCGTGACACTCGATCAGTACCGCAGTTCGGTCGCGCAACGCATCCTCGAACGTAACCCGTCGTACGTGCTGCAGGGCGCACCGCAGGCGATGCTGCGTTCGCTGGTGGTCGTGTCGTTCGTCGTCGATCGCCGCGGGCAGCTGGTGACGTCTTCGGTATATCGCACCAATGGCGACGACGAAGCAGAAAGCACCGCGCTCGCCACGCTGCGCCGTGCCGCGCCGCTGCCGCAGCCGCCGGCGAAACTGCTCGACGGCGCAGGCCATCTCGAACTGTTCGAGGACTGGCTGTTCAACGACAACGGCAAATTCCAGCTGCGCACCTTCGCGCAGCCGCAAGCGCAGACGCTCGATTAGCGCCGCATAAGCAAGGCGTGCACGAGACGCTGCGCGACGTCCACCCGACGCGTGCTTATCCGCATAGGCCGTGCGATCCGCACCTATACGCGGCTTTAATGTAGGCACGCGCCGCTCCCGATATAATTTGGCACTCTCTGCCGGAATGATCCGGCACGGCTATCGGCGCCAGCCCATCCGCTCACGCCGCTTCGCCCGGGCGCCGCATGCGCGTTATCCGCGCGTTCGCTCCGTCCCGTCTGCAACGTGCCGCACCTCGCGCGCACCGGCGGCAGTGCCTGCAGCAGGCCGTGAATCCGCGGCGTGCGTGCGCACAGCTTGCCACTTCGTTGCGTATGCAACAGGTTTTCGGCGGCCGCCTCGCGCGGTCCGCACGTCCAATAAACAGGGATGCACCGGCTGCCGGCATCACTCGGCCTGCCTTGAGGCGAGGCCTCGCACGGTCGCATCGCGACACCAGGAGTTACGCATGTCTTCACCGCCGGTCTCTGCCGCCGACCCGACCCTCGGGCGGCAACAAAGCACGTCGCGCATCATCTTCGCGAGCTTCATCGGCACCGCGATCGAGTTCTACGATTTCTACGTGTACGCGACCGCCGCGGCGCTGGTCATCGGGCCGGTTTTCTTCCCGCATGGCTCGGCGACCGCCCAGGCGCTGTCCGCGTTCGTCACGTTCGGCATCGCGTTTATCGCGCGGCCGATCGGCTCGTTCCTGTTCGGCCATTTCGGCGACCGGATCGGCCGTAAATCGACGCTGGTCGCTTCGCTGCTGGTCATGGGTGTGTCCACCACGCTGATCGGCTTCGTGCCCGGCTACGACTCGATCGGCAGCCTGGCGCCGATCCTGCTGTGCGTGCTGCGTTTTGGCCAGGGCATCGGCCTCGGCGGCGAATGGGGCGGCGCCGCACTACTCGCCACCGAAAATGCGCCCGCCGGCAAGCGCGGCTGGTTCGGCATGTTCCCGCAGCTGGGACCGTCGGTCGGCTTTCTCGCGTCCAATGGCCTGTTCTTCGGCCTCGCGCTGTCGCTGTCCGACGAGCAGTTCCGCAGCTGGGGCTGGCGCGTGCCGTTTATCGTCAGCGCGGTGCTAGTCGCGCTCGGCCTGTACGTGCGGCTGAAGATCGCCGAGACGCCGGCCTTCCGTGCCGCCGTCGAACGTCGCGAGCGGGTGCGCGTGCCGGTCGCGACGCTGCTCGCGCGTCACTGGTGGCCGACCTTGCTGGGCTCGCTGTCGATGGTGGTGTGCTACACGCTGTTCTATATCTCGAGCGTGTTCTCGCTGTCGTACGGTGTGTCGACGCTGCACTTCACGCGTCCGGGCTTTCTCGGCATGCTGTGCGTGGCGGTGGTGTTCATGGCGCTGGCCACGCCGATCTCCGCATGGTCCGCGGACCGCTTCGGCCGCAAGCCGGTGCTGATCGTCGGCATCGTGCTTGCGGTGCTGTCGGGCTTCGCAATGGAACCGCTGCTCGGCAGCGGCTTCATGCCGTTCGTGCAACTGTTCCTGATCATCGAGCTGTTCCTGATGGGCGCCACCTTCGCGCCGATGGGCGCGCTGCTGCCGGAGCTGTTTCCGACCAACGTGCGCTATACCGGCGCCGGTGTGGCGTACAACCTGGGCGGCATTCTGGGTGCGTCGGTTGCGCCGTATATCGCCCAGGTACTGTCGGCGAAAGGCGGGCTGACGTGGGTCGGCGGCTATGTGTCAGTGGCCGCGCTGGTGAGCCTCGTCGGCGTGCTGTGCATGCGCGAAACGCGCGATACGCAGCTGATGTGACGTGACTGATGCGATGCGGTGGATGATGCACCGCGCGCGTTGCATCGTGAAGCAAAAAACGCGTGAAGAAAAAACCCGGGCGCGGTGCACGGCGCCCGGGACCAGGCATCGCTGCTACAGCACACGCGAGGCCGCCTCCCTGTCGGTCCTCACGTGCGGCAAGCGATGCGCTGCATCACCGGTAGTAGTACCCGTGATGATGGTAGCCGCCGCCATCCGGCACGACGATGCAGCCGCCAAGCGCACTCGCCAGCATCGCACCTGCAATCAGAGTCAGTATCAAGCGTTTCACATCGTTCTCCCGTCGGAATTCTGTTGTCATTCGAGTGCATCTCGAATGCTTCCGATTGAACACGAACGCGGCCGCGCGGACCGTTGCAATTTGTAAGCAGCCGTGGGAGATCTGTTACAGGCGCGCCGCACCGCGTGGCGCGCAGCGCGGCGCCGTGTCGCGCAACCCCGCAGCAGCGCTGGCTTTTCCGCGTTTGTGTAAGTGCTTGCGGTGCGCTTCACGCACCCTTCGAAGACCAATCAATAGCGACAGTTTTAACAAGCGTGTAATGTGCGCGCGCCGCTGCACGCACGCGTGCGCCGCGCGTTTTCGATCGACGTTGCGATTGAACTCGGTGCGCGCGCGCCGGTCTCTATAGACGTTACGCGCGGCTGATGCCGTGCCTTGCAGGGTTTCCTCTCCGTCCGCGTCGATGGCGCGGGCGTTCAGAGGCGTAGCGGAGGTCGCTCATCGAACCGGGCGAACACGCGCTACGCCTCTTTTCTTTTTTTGGTGGCCGTAGCGCGGCCGTATCGACGCTGTACGAGGCTACGTTGCGGCCCGCACTGAGGCGCCGTATTGACGCCCGCATCGACGTCAGATCGCGCGCCAGTCAGGCTGTAATCAGGCCGCCGCCACCGGCCGATCCTGCCCGCCTTGCCCATTGCGGGCACCCGGCGCACCGTGCACGTAATCGATCGCCCGCATCGCCTCGGCCACCGGCGGCACCGACTGCCCATCGCCGATCGACGTCGAACGGTACGGTGCTTCGTTGCCGAAGATGGTCGGCGACGTCGCGATAAAGATCATCACCGTGCGCTTGCCGAGCGCATGCGCGAGATGCACGAAGCCGGTATCGACGCCGATCACGAACGACGACGCGTCGATCAGTTGCGCAATGCCGGTGACGCTCAGCTGCGGCAGCACACTCGCCTGCGGCACCCGCTCGACAATCTGCTGCGCCTCGGCGCGCTCGCTTGCCGAGCCCCACGGCAGCACCAGATGAAACCCGCGCCGCACCAGTTCATTGCCGACTTCGGCCCAATACTCGACCGGCCACTTCTTGTCGTCTTTCGACGTCGCATGAAACAGCACCGCCAGCGGCTTGCCGCCGGTCTCGACGATCGGCTGCGCGGGCCGCGGGATCTGCAGGTTATACACGGCCGGCCCTTCGAGCGCGTAACCGAAATGCAGCGCGAGGGTTTCCCGCATGCCTTCCCACGCGTTGGCATCCGCGCGCAGCGCAAAGCGCCCCGTGTACGCGAATGCCGCGCCCCGTTCGCCGAGATCTTTCGACTGATAGCCGATCCGTTGTTTCGAGCGCGTCAGAAACGCGATGATCGCGCTCTTGTAGACACCGTGCAGATCGACCACGGCGTCGTAGCGATACGCGCGCAATTCGGCGATCGACGCGAAGATCGCCTGGAAGTCCGACCAGCGCCGCGCTTTCTTGAAACGCCGCAACGGTGCGCACAGCACGCGATCGACGCTGGTATTCCAGCGCGCGACTTCCGCGAAGGCCTCGTCGCACGCCCAATCGACCTGGACGCCGGGGAACACGCGTTTCAGGTCCGCAACGACCGGCTGCGCCTGGATCACGTCGCCCAGCGAGGTGACTTTGATGACAAGGATTCGCTTCATGGATAACCTGTTATTCGTTCCCGGCAGTGCGTGCGCTCGATGCGCGTGGTGCGTCTGGTACGCCAGGTCCGCTGTTTCGCCGGGCTAAAGGCTCGATTTTAGCCGACCCGCGGCGCTCGCCGTGGATACCCGCCCGCGCGCAGGTGATGCACCGTTATAATTGCTGCTTCGCCCCGTACGAGTCATGACGTCCCGTTATGTTTCGGACACCCGCCCCGCTGTCCTCGAACATCGCCCGGCACGTGCGGCGCCTGTGGCGGCAGTTCGGTATTTTCTGGCTCGGCGCGATCGCCGTCGGCCTCGTCGCGGTCTATTACGCGCGCCTGATCGACTGGGGCTACAACACCTTCCTCGAACTGCAGCGCCACTACCCGTGGCTGCCGCTGCTGCTGACGCCGGCCATCGCGGCCGCCGCGGCGTGGCTCACGCGGCGCTTCTTCCGCGGCGCCGAAGGCAGTGGCATCCCGCAGGTGATCGCGACGCTGCATACGCGCACCGCCGACACCGGCAGCCAGCTGCTGACCTTCCGCATTCTGTTCGGCAAGATTCTCGTGTCGTTCCTCGGCATTCTCGGCGGCTTCACGATCGGCCGCGAAGGACCGACCGTGCAGGTCGGCGCCGCGCTGATGTTCAACCTGCGGCGCCTGTATCCGCGCTCGAATACGCTGATCGAACGTCAGCTGGTGCTGGCCGGCGCGGCGGCCGGCCTGTCGGCCGCGTTCAACACGCCGCTCGCCGGCATCGTGTTCGCGATCGAAGAGCTCACGCGCAGCTTCGAGGCGCGCGCGAGCGGCGTGCTGATCACCGCGATCATCATCGCCGGCGTGATCGCGCTCGGCCTGAACGGCAACTACACGTACTTCGGCACAATCGACGTCGGCACGCACTTTCCGAATCTGCTCGCGCTGGCCGTGCTGCTGACCGGCGTCGTCACCGGCATCGCGGGCGGCATTTTCTGCTGGCTACTGCTCAATACGTCGCGCTGGATGCCCGCGCCGGTGCGCGAGCTGCATGCGCAGCGCCCAGTTATCTTCGCCGCGCTGTGCGGGCTCGTGATCGCCATCGTCGGTCTGCTCTCCGGCGGCACGACGTTCGGCAGCGGCTATGCGGAAGCGCGCGGCTTGCTGGACGGGCGCGAACAGTTGTCGATGTTTTATCCATTGCTGAAGATGGTGTCGATGATCGGCTCATATCTGCCCGGCATTCCGGGCGGAATCTTCGCGCCGTCGCTGTCGATCGGCGCGGGCTTCGGCAACGTGCTGCATACGCTGTTCAGCGGCATGCAGCTGCAGATGCTGATCGCGCTGGCGATGGTCGGCTATATGGCGGCCGTCACGCAGTCGCCGATCACGTCGTTCGTGATCGTCGTCGAAATGATCAACGGTCATGCGCTGGTGATTTCGCTGATGGCCACCGCGCTGATTTCGAGCCGCGTGTCGGCGTTCTTCGCGCGGCCGCTGTACGAGTCGCTGGCGGCGCGCTACATGGCGCCGCTGCCGCCGGCTCCGGATGCCGCGGAGCGTCCGGAGCCGGTCGCGGATCCGGTGCGCCCCACGGCTGCCGCCGATGCGTCCGCCGATGCGCCGCGCCAGCCGTAAACGCATTGCTGGGCACGCCGCTCAATAGACGACCACGGCCGGCACATGCACCGTGTGCGCGGGCACCACGATGCAGCCAGCCAGCGTCAGCGCCAGCAGCGCGGCTGCGATTAACCTCGTTTTCATGGGTTGGATCCTCGAAGTGCGGGGACGCGCGCGTCATGCGACACGCGCACAAGCTTCGCAGCGCAAGCGCGTGTGCCGCGCTTCAAACTCACGGCACACGCGCCGCGCGGCATCAGGCCCAATGGCCCGGCATCCAGCGCCAGTGCGGGCCATGCGCAACCCAATGGCCCGGCACCCAGTGGTACCCGACGCGCTCGGCCTGCCAGTGCCCCGTCACCCACACATAGTGGCCGCGCTGCCAGCGCCAGTGGCCGCGGTCCCACACGTAGCCGGCGCGCGGCTCGGGCACCGCTTCATAACGGACCGGCGGCGGCGCGCTCAGCGCATCGACCACCACCACTTCGGCGGCCGCAGCGGGCAACGACAACGAAATCGCGGAACCACCCGCGGCAAGCAGAACGAGACCGGCAACCAGCGTGCGATATGACTTTTTCATAAACTCCTCTCCGAATAACCGCGTGAGCGCGGCGTTACCTCTTCAATGCGCGAGGCTACCCGCACGCTGACAGACGGCGCATTACAGAAGGGTCGGAAGTGCAACGGTTTGTTTCGCACGGCAGCGCGGCACGTCACAGGCAGCGCCCGCGCCGTTACGCCGACAAAGCGGCAAAGCCCCTGCCGGAAAGACGCCGGCAGGGGCTTTGCAGTGCATCGGATGGGTGATCGCCGCGCTGCGACTTTGTTTCAGCGCGCGGCCATGTTTTCAATCGGTAGCAAGCGGTGGCCAGCGGTAGCCAGCGGTAGCCAGCGGATCCGCGGCAGGCGACGCTGCCGGCCGACTTTGCCACGCACGTCAAACATCGCGCGCGCGGCGGCGGCCCGCGCCGCGGCCCATCCGTGCATCAGGCCTGCGGAATCTCGATCTTGACCTCGAGCACTTCGAGATCGTCGTGACGCTCGAGATTGACGCGGATATCGTCATCCGCGATCTTCACGTACTTCGAAATCACAGCAACCAGCTCGCGTTGCAACGCTGGCAGATAATCGGCGGGCGCACGTCCGCCGGCACGTTCGTGCGCGATGATCAGCTGCAGGCGTTCCTTCGCTACCGACGCGGATTTCTTCTTCTCGCCCAGCAAAAACGAAAGAATCGACATACGACGCCTCCCTTACTTGGTGCCGAAGAGGCGCTGCAGCAGGCCCGGCTTCTGGTAATCGGTAAAGCGGAGCGACTTCTGCTCGCCAAGGAAACGCGCCACGATATCCTTGTAGGCTTCCGCCACGTCGGTGCCGTCCAGGTGCACGGCCGGCAAACCCTGGTTCGATGCATGTAGCACGGCTTCCGATTCCGGAACCACGCCGATCAGCTCGATGCGCAGGATTTCCTGGATGTCGGTCAGCGACAGCATTTCGCCTTCGCTGACCCGCTTCGGGTTGTAGCGCGTGATCAGCAGGTGTTCCTTGATCGGTTCCTTGCCTTCGATCGCGCGCTTGGTTTTCGACGACAGGATGCCGAGAATGCGGTCCGAGTCGCGCACCGACGAAACTTCCGGGTTGGTCACGATCAGCGCTTCATCGGCGAAGTGCATCGCCAGCAGCGCGCCCGATTCGATACCGGCCGGCGAATCGCAGACGATGTATTCGAAGTCCATCGCGATCAGGTCGTTGATCACCTTCTCGACGCCTTCCATCGTCAGCGCGTCTTTATCGCGCGTCTGCGAGGCCGGCAGGATGAACAGGTTCTCGCACTTCTTGTCCTTGATCAGCGCCTGGTTCAGGTTGGCTTCGCCCTGGATCACGTTGATCAGGTCGTACACCACGCGGCGCTCGCAGCCCATGATCAGATCGAGGTTGCGCAGGCCGACGTCGAAGTCGATCACGGCCGTCTTGCTGCCGCGCAAGGCGAGCCCCGACGCAAAGCTCGCGCTGGTAGTGGTCTTGCCTACGCCACCCTTGCCCGAGGTCACCACAATGATTTTTGCCATTACCCTTTACCTTGTGTTCGTCAATTTCGTCAAATGAGCCCGGCGTCAATCTGGACGCGACACACGCGGAAAACGTCTTACGTGAGCCGCAGCGCTTCGAACATCAGTTTTTCTTCGTCGAGCCACACCTGCACCGGCTTGCCCTGAATGTCGCCCGGCAGCGGGTTTTCGGTGGTGCGATAAATGCCTGCGATCGAGATCAGTTCGGGCTCGAGACAGGTACAGAAAATCCGCGCGTCGTGATTGCCGTGCACGCCGGCGAGCGCGCGGCCGCGCAGCGGTGCATAGATATGAATGTTGCCTTCCGCGATGACTTCCGCGCCGTGGCTGACGAGTCCGAGCACGACCAGATCGCCCTTCGCGTAGATGCGCTGCCCGGAGCGCAGCGGCTTGTCGACCACCAGCGTCTGCGACGACGCGCCGGTGCGCACCGGCTCGGCCGGCTGACTTGCGCCGGTGAGTGCACTGGCGGCTGCGCCGGCGCTTGAGCCGCTGGGTGCGCTCGACATGCCGGGCAGCACCCCTTGCGCCGCTGTGCCCCCCGCCGCGTCGGCCGCGGCGGTTGCATCCGCTGCAGGCGCCGCCTGCGCTGCTGCCGCTACGCTGTCTTCAACTGCCTTCGCGGCCGGACGCCGGTCGCGCGCTTCGAGCAGCGGCAGCCCGCTCGCGAGCGCCCAGCCCTGCGCGGCGTCCGCCACCACGCCGAGCGGGCGCATCCGCACGCTATCGAGCAACTGCGAGATCTCGGCGAGCGGCACACGCTCGTTTTCGGCAAGACGCCGCACGTCGATCGCGACGACGTCGTTGGCGAAGAATTCGGGCGTCGCCTCGAAGCGCCGCGTCAGTTCGGCGCGCATGGCTTCGAGGTCGGTGGTTTTGACCACGAACAGAAGCGTGTCGACCGCACCGCTGCGCAGTTCGAAAAAGGGCGATTTCTTGGGCGACATAGCGTTCGGCAAAAAATTTTGCGTATTTTACAGGCGTCCTGGCGAGCAGCGAACTTTTTCGGCGATAAACGGCGCGGCACGTCCGCTTCATTGCCGCGAATGCACGGCGCGCGGCATGGCAAACAGGATCGACGCGACCGGCACGAGGCGAATCAGGCACGCAGCATACGGGGTTGCGAAACCGGGGTTACGAAACCGTGGATCCGCGCCGCGCGCGTCAGAGCACGGCGGCCACTACGGCACTACACTGCGCGGCCGCGATGTGGTGCTGCCACCGCAGCGCAGAACGATGCGCCCGGCGCGCAGCGCATGCCGCGATGCCCGACCCGCCGCGCGCGTCAACCGGCAGGCGGCGCCTGCGGCGGCACATGGCGCACCAGCAGCGTCTCCCACTGATCCTTTGCGCGCGCCGTCGGTTGATGATCGCCGGTAGGCCCGAAGCCGAGACGCTCATAGAAGCGCATCGCGTTGCGGTTGCTGTCGGAGATCCACGCGAACACTTCGGTCGCGCCGCCGCGCGCGAGCCATTCGCTGGCGGTGTTAACGAGCAGTTCGCCGCCGCGCAGATGACGCACCGCCGGCGCGACCCACAGCTCGCTGACGAAGGCACGCGGCAGCGGGCTTTGCACGAAGCACGCGTCGATCAGTCCGGCCGGATGACCCTCGGTGTAAAGAATGAAAGTCGTGGAGGTGGTGGAGGCCGCGTTCAGCGCGGCTTTTGCATCGAATGTGGCGGCGTCTGCGGACGCCTCTTCCTCGAGTGTCGCGCCGAATGCGTACGGCGCCTCGCGCAGCGAGGCCATGCGAAGTTCCCGGAAAACCGCGCCCTGCTGGGCAGCGATGCGCCGAACGGTGAGTGACGGACTCATGCAGACGTTGATCTCCGGACCTGAATGCGTAAAAGCAGGCGTGATACAGGACGCGAAGCGCGGTGTAAATATCCGTGGCGAAGTACCACTATGTGCACACGCGCAAACCTGTTTGCGCAGGCAACCGTTGCGGCCGGCCCAGCCCGCACTGGCCGACCCCGACCCCTTTGCACGCCACGACATAGCCTAACCGAACCGGCGTACGAGTCAAATCCTTATTTTGCGAGCGCGTCGCGGGCTGGTGCGATGCATCGGGGCCGCGGGCCGGGCAACGCGCGGCGGCTTTACGGCGCCTCGTAGCGGCCGGTGCCGTCCGGCCAGGGCGTCAGCAGTTCGTAGCCGTCTTCGGTGACGGCGATCATATGCTCCCACTGCGCGGACAGCGAGCGGTCTTTGGTGACCACCGTCCAGCCGTCGCGCATCACGACCGTCGCCGCGCGACCCGCATTGACCATCGGCTCGATCGTGAACACCATGCCCGGCTTCAGCCGCAAGCCCTGGCCGGGCTGGCCGTAATGCAGCACCTGCGGATCTTCGTGATACACCTTGCCGATGCCGTGGCCGCAGTAGTCGCGCACGATCGAAAAGCCGTCGCGCTGCGCGACCTGCTGGATCGCATGGCCGACGTCGCCGAGCGTGGCCCCCGGCTTCACCTGGCGGATGCCGGCGAGCATCCCTTCGTAGGTGGTGTCGATCAGTTGCTGCGCGAGTGCGCTCGGCGTGCCGACCGTGTACATGCGGCTGGTGTCGCCGAAATAGCCATCCTTGATCACGGCGACGTCGATGTTGATGATGTCGCCATCCTTGAGCACTTCGTTGCGATCCGGAATGCCGTGGCACACCACCGCGTTGACCGACGTGCAGACCGTCTTCGGGAAGCCCATGTAGCCGATGTTCGCGGCGATCGCCTGTTGCGTGTTGACGATGTAGTCGCGGCACAGCGCGTCGAGATCGTCGGTCGATACGCCGGGCTTGACGTGTTCGCCGATCATCGCCAGCACGTCGGCGGCGAGGCGGCCCGACACGCGCAGCTTCGCGATGTCTTCAGGAGACTTGTAGGTAATGGCCATTGCAGAGAATCGGAACGGATCGGCGGTGCGCGCCAACGGGTGCGCCGCCAGGTGATCGATAGATCATTGTACAGAGTCTGTCCGCGGCGCATGGCCAAAGCCGGTGGCACGGCAAGGCGGGAGCGCGCGCCACGGGGTGCCGCCGCCGCGTCAGTCGCCCGTCACTCGCGCGTCAGTCGCGCGCCGGTTCGGCCGGCTGGGCGGCACGGGCGGCATTGGCCGTGGAGCCCGCCGCGTCGTGCTGCGCGCCGCGCCGGCCGGCCAATCTGAGCAGCATCAGCAACAGCGGCGTGGTCAGCATCGACAGCACGACCGCGAGCGTCACGATCGCCGACACGCGCGGCTCGACCACCCGCGCTGCGGCGGCCGACGCCATCACGACGAACGCGAACTCGCCGCCTTGCGACAGCAGCAGCGCGAACTGCGCACGCTGGCCGCGCGGCACGCCGAAGCGCCGCGCGAGCAGGCCGAGCGCGGCCGCTTTCAGGCCGACCACCGCGGCCACCACGATCAGCACGCGGTGCGTCTCGCGCAGCAGCACCGAAAAATCGATCGACATGCCGACCGCAATGAAGAACAGCCCGAGCAGCAAGCCCTTGAACGGCGCGATGTCAGCTTCGATCTGCTGCCGATAGCCTGAATCGGCCAACAGCACGCCGGCCAGAAACGCGCCGAGCGACATCGACAGATGCACACTGCGAAACAGCAGCGCGACGCCGATCACCCACAACAGCGCGAACGCGGTGAAGATTTCCGGCGCGCCGCTGCGCACTACGATGTGCAGCGCGCGGCGCAACAGCAGCCGCCCGCCCAGCACGACCAGCACCAGCATGCCCAGCGCCGCGCCGACGGCCTGCCACTGCGATGCCGCGCTCGCGCCGCTGTCGAGCGGACTCAGCAGCGGCAGCAGCGCGATCAGCGGGATCGCCGCCAGATCCTGGAACAGCAGGATGCCGAACGCGGCCGCGCCCATCGGCGAATCCATTTGCCCGCGCTGCTGCAGTTCGGCCACCGCCATCGCAGTCGACGAGAGCGCCAGCGCGAGGCCCGCCGTCAGCGCGATACGCGCCGGCACGCCGAACGCCGCGAATATCGCCGTCAGCAGCGCCGCGCACAGCATCATCTGCATGCCGCCGTAGCCGAAGATCGTGCGGCGCAGCGCCCACAGTCGCGTCACGTGCATCTCGAGGCCGATCACGAACATCATCAGCACGATGCCGAGCTCGGAGAAATGCAGGATCGAATCGACGTGCGTGACGAGCCGCAACCCCGACGGGCCGATCAGCATGCCGGCCAGCAGATAGCCGAGCACCGAGCCGAAGCCAAGCCGGATCGACAAGGGCACGACGACCAGCGCCGCGCCGAGAAACAGCAACACCTGTTGGAGCATGTCTATCACCGTGGCACGCCAGCGCGCGCCGGCCATGGGCAAACGCCCCGCCGCGCGCCCCGCGCATTCCGTTGCAGAATCGCCAGCCCCCGCCGCATGCAGCGCCGCTCAGGCCGGCAGCGCGCCGCGGATCGCCGCGGCGATGTCGCGGCTCACGGTGGCGAGCGCGCGGCTTTGCGCGGCCACCAGCTGCGCGTCGCCCGCGCCGGCGACCGGCTCGCGCGCCACCGTACGGCCGGCGATCGGCACCGGTTTGCCCGGCACGCGCACCACCCACTGCGCGTCGACCGTCACGGCTTCGCCCGGCTGCGCGTCGAAGCGCACGATGTCGACGCGCACCCGGCAGGTCTCCAGCACCAGCGCGGCCTGCCCCGGCACCGACACGCGCGCCGCGCCGAGCAGCCGCTCGAGATCGGCGGCGAGGGTGCGCGCAATACCGCTCTTCAGCGGCTCGCCCCAGCGGGCGAACTCGTTGAGCGCCACTTCGTTGTCGGACGCGCGCGTGACGAGCTGCGGCCGGTCCACCAGCTCCGGCACCGTGACCGGCTCGACCACCACCGCGACCGGCAGTGCCGCGCCGGTACGCTCCAGCGACGCGTCGGGGCTCAGCGTATAGAACACCGCACTGGGCGAGCGGCAGCCGCACAGCGCAGCGATCAGGGCGATTGCCGCGGCGGCGCGGCGCGCGCCCGAACTGGTCGAACGCTTCATTTGCCATCCCCCGCTTTGCCGCGCACCAGCGCTTCCGGATGCCGCTCCAGGTAGTCCGCGAGCGAGCGCAGCGACGCCGCCGTGCGCGCCAGTTCGCGCATCGCGTCCGCGGTGTCCTGCTGCAGCTGCGAATCGGGCTGCAACGCATTGTTGGCCGAATTGAGCGTCGCGCGCGCCGCGCCGAGCGTGTCGCGCGCCTGCGGCACCAGCTCCGTATCGAAGCTCTGCAACAGCGTATCGGCGCGCATCAAGGTCTTCTTCGCGTTGTCGCCGATCGCCTCGAACGGAATCTTGTTCATCCGCGCAATCAGCGCGGTCACCGACTCCTGCAACGATTGCAGGCCGCTCGGCACGGTCGGCAGCTCCGGCGGCTTGCGCGTCCAGTCCGCCTGCGCCTTGGGCGCATCGGGGAAGAAGTCGACCGCGATGTACAGTTGCCCGGTCAGCAGACTGCCCGTCTTAAGCTGCGCGCGCATGCCGCGCGACACCAGAAAATCGGTGGACTCCTGCGGCGTGCGCATCAGCCGGCCGCCGCGCGGCTGAGTCTCATAGCGCGACGTAAAGCGTTCCGGATAGATGCGCACCTCGACCGGGATGCTGAACTGCTTGGTATCCGGATCGAAGCGCGTGTGAATCGCCGTGACTTCGCCGATCGGAATGCCGCGGAACTCGACCGGCGCGCCGACCACCAACCCGCGCACCGATTCCTTGAAATTGAACACGAAGGTCTCGACGAGACGATCGTGCACCTTCATCGCCTCGGTGCGGCCGGTAAACAGCTGGAAAGTGGTATGCGCCGCGGCGGGCGGCTCGTCGGTGGCGCTGGCGGGGGTCTCGAACGCAAGCCCGCCGATCATGATCGACACCAGCGACTGCGTATTGACCTTCACGCCTTCGGTGCTGAGCGCGACGTCGATGCCGCTTGCATGCCAGAAGCGCGTATCGGCGGTGACGTACTTGTCGTAAGGCGCGTTGATGAACACCCGCAGCGTGACGCCGCGGCCGTTCGCGTCGAGCTCGTAGGCGGTCACCTGACCGACCTGCAGCCGCCGGAAGTAGATCGGCGAGCCGACGTCGACCGAGCCGAGGTCGGTGCTCTTCAGCACGAATTCGCGGCCCGGCACGTCGCTCGCGAACACGGGCGGCGTTTCGAGGCCGGTGAAGTCGCGCCGCTCACGCCTGGTTTTGCCGACGTCCATGCCGATGTACGCACCCGATAGCAACGTGCCGATGCCCGACACGGTGCCGCCCGAGATGCGCGGCCGCACCACCCAGAAGCGCGTATCGTCGACCAGCATGTTGTCCGCGCCGTGCGTCAGCTCGGCGGTGGCAATCACGCGCTTGTAGTCGCCGGACAGCACGACCGACTTCACGACGCCGACGTCGACGTCCTTGAACTTGATCTTGGTCTTGCCCGCCTCGAGACCCTCGCCGGTCGTGAAGCTGATCGTGATCTTCGGTCCCTGCTGCAGCACCGCCTGCGCAGCGAGCCACACGCCGATCAGCACGGCGATGGCGGGCACCAGCCAGATCCACTGCACGCGCCAGCGCGCGCGCGGCACCGGCACCGCGTCCGGCAGGTCCGGACGCTCGGGCGGTACGTTTTCAGGGGGTCTTGCCATAGTCTTGCCTTGTGTCCCAGATCAGCCGCGGGTCGAACGACAGCGCGGCCAGCATTGTCAATACGACCACCGCGCCGAATGCAATGGCAGCGGGGCCCGCAGTGATCGTCGCCAGTGCGCTGAACTGCACCAGCGCGGTCAGAATCGCGATCACGTAGATGTCGAGCATCGACCAGCGGCCGACCAGTTCGACGAGCCGGTAAATGCGCGTGCGCTGCTGCGGCTGCCACGTCGAGCGCAGCTGCGCGGTGGTAGCGAGAAAGCCGATCGCGAGAATCTTCAGCATCGGTACTGCGATGCTCGCGACGAACACCAGTATCGCGAGCGGCCACGAGCCGGAGGTCCACAGGTAGACCACGCCGCTCATGATCGTGTCCTTCTGCGCGCCGAACAGCGAACTGGTGTGCATCACCGGCAGCAGGTTGGCGGGCAGGTACAGCACCATCGCGGCCAGCAGGAACGCCCACGTGCGCGCGAGGCTGTTCGGCTTGCGCAGATGCAGGCGGCTGCCGCACCGCGCACAGCGCAGCGCGTGCGCGCCGTGTGCCTGCTGTGCCGGCGCCAACGGCTCCGACATCAGGCCGCAGTCGTGGCACACGCAACGGCCGCAGCCGGCGGCGGTGCGCGCGGCAAAGCCCGACGCGGCGCTATCGTGCCGACCTTCGAGGCGCGCCCACAGCGCGCGCGCATCGAAGGTGGCCGCCGCCGCCGCGAGCATCAGCATCAACGCGCCGAACGACCACAGCGCCACTTCGGGCACCACGCTCGCGATATGCGCGAGCTTCACCAGCGCGACCAGCAGGCCGAGAATCAGTACCTCGGTCATGCCCCACGAGCGCGCTACGTGCAGCGCGCGAAACACTACGTCCGCGCAATAGGGGCGCCGGCCGAACTGCAGCGGCGCGAGCAGCCAGACGATCGCCAGAATCTGCAGACCGGGCATCACGAAGGTCGTGATCAACACCAGCCCCGCGAGCGGCCACATGCCGTCGCGATACAGCACCCGCACCGAGCCGAGCAGCGTGGTTTCGACCAGATCGCCGTTGACCGACAGGCCGACGATCGGAAATACATTGGCCAGCACGAACAGCACCAGCGCCGCAAGTGCATACGCGAGCGAGCGCTCGAGTCCGCCCGTCTGCCGCCCGTATAGCGGCGCGCGGCAGCGCACGCAGCGCAGCACGCCTTTGGGCGGCAGCGGCTGTTCGCGTTGCAGCAGGTCGCATTCGCGGCAGGCGATCACGTCGGCCGGCCGTGCGGCGTCGCGCTGCTGCGCGTCGGCGGCGGCGATCATTTGACGCTCTGTGCCGGGCCGCCTTCCGGCCCGCCCGGCGTAGCGCCGTCGCGCGACGACTGTTGCGTGGTCATGTTTTCCGCCTCGATCACCCAGCCGCCGCCCATCGCCTTGTACAGCGA
>DATLOW010000134.1:0-11131 GCA_035536055.1 Paraburkholderia sp.
GGTGGCGGTGGCGGTGGCGGTGGCGGTGGCGGTGGCGGCGGCGGCGGTGGCGGCGGTGGCTCCAGTGGCGGTGGCTGCGGTTGCGGAGGCGGCAGTGCCGGCGCAAGCGGCGGTCACGGCGCAGGCTCCGGCGGCCCCGGCGGCGGCTTCGGCGCAGGCGGCCCGGGTGGCGGCTTCGGCGCAGGTGGCCCTGGCGGTGGCTTCGGCGCAGGCGGTCCCGGCGGCGGCTTCGGTGGAGGGTTCGGCGGCGGCTTCGGCAAGGGCGGCGGAGGCTACGGCAGAGGCGGCGGCGGAAGCGGTGGTGGCAGCGGCGGTGGCGGAGGACACTAGATCCGGCGCGCGGTGCCCCCCGCACCGTCAGTCGCCGGATGTAGTGCACAACGGGCGGCGCAACGCATGCGGCGCGCCTGCGGCGGCGGTGATGTTCCGATCCCCCGGTCGGACGTCACCGCCCGGACCGCGAATGCATCGTGTGCATGACCAGGTGCGTGCGACGGCCACGACACACAGCCGGAACCAATCAGCATCGCGTGCCTCATACCGGTGTCACCGTTCGATATGAGGCCAACGATATGCAAGGACACGCCCCCCGCTTTGCCACACGCGCCGCATCGACCTTGCTGCTGGCTGCGCTAGGCAGCGCCGTCGCGTTCACGCAGGCGCAAGCGCAGACCCCAGCCGCACCCGCCACCGCACAACCCGCGCAATTGCGCGCCGCACCGCCGGTCGATCCGACCTTCTCCGCACAGACGCTCGCACAGCTTTGCCAGAAGAAAAGCGATAACGTCGCGCAAGGGCAATGCATCGGCGCGGTCCGCGGCATCATTCACGGCTATCAATACGGCGTGCTGTTCCTCGCGCAGCGCGCGTCGCTGCCTTCCGGCGAAACCCAGCGCGTATCGCTGTGCCTGCGCGACGTCGCGGTCGCATCGATCGTCGACGACTTCGTGCACGATGCAAGCCAGGTCGACGCCGCTTCGCTGAAACAAACACCGGCCGAAGTCGCGTTGCTTGGCTCGGTGCACATGCATCACCCTTGCACCTGAGCCTCACGCAAGCGGCGCGCAATGCTCACGCAATATCCCGCGCCCTATCCAGCGCAACAGGCGAGGCAACAGGCGGCGCTACCGCCTCGGCGATAGCCCGGCGGCACCCGGGCGGCCGCGCGGCACACGCTCACAACATCTCGAGCGGCCGCTTGCTGCGCGGCGCGCGGAAATGCGCATCGATCTTCGCGTGATCGTCGGTGCTCAGCTGCAGATCGAGCGCGCGGCGATTGTCGCGCACGTGTTCGACGCTGCCCGCCTTCGGAATCGCAAACACGTCAGGCTGCTGCAGCACCCACGCAAGCGCGACCTGAAACACCGAAACGCCGTGCGCCGCCGCGATGTCGTCGAGCGGCGAGCGCTTCGGCAGCCGCGCGTGATCGACCGGGCTGTACGCCATCGCCGGCATGCTGCGCGCGCGTTGCCACGGCAGCAGATCGAACTCGGGCCCACGCCGCGCGACGTTGTACAGAATCTGGTTGGTCGCGCAACGGTCGCCATCGGGGACGCCGAACAGCTCCTCCATATCGTCAACGTCGAAGTTCGACACGCCCCAGTGCCGGATCTTGCCCGCGCGCCGCAACGCCTCGAACGCGGCCACCGTTTCCTCGAGCGGCACCGACCCGCGCCAATGCAGCAGATACAGATCGAGCCGGTCGGTTTTCAAACGCTTCAGCGAGCGTTCGCAGGCATCCAGCACGCCGCGCCGGCTGGCGTTGTGCGGGTACACCTTGCTCACCAGAAACACGTCGTCGCGCAAGCCCGCGAGTGCTTCGCCCAACAGCGATTCGGTGGCGCCTTCGCCATACATCTCGGCGGTATCGATCAGATCCATGCCGAGCTCGATGCCCGCGCGCAGCGCGGCAATCTCGGCGGCGCGCCGCGACGCGCGCTCACCCATCTCCCACGTACCCTGCCCCAGCTTCGCGATGCGCTCGCCGTCGGGCAGCGTCACTGTGGCGATCCCGGTAGTCATTGGCCTCTCCATGAACGTGTTGCGTTGCACGTAACGAGCTTCGAGTTTAGCGTTTGTGCGGCCGCTAGCGCGCGATGCCAGGCAAAAGCCTGCTATAACGCTGCGCGCCGATGTCATAGAATTGCCGCTTGCCCTTCACGCGCAAACTTCATGGACACAGCCTCGGAAGACCGTTGGCGCGACCTGCGCCCGGACCCGGAAAACGACACGCCGCTCTATCTGCAACTCGCGCGCAAGCTCGGCCATGCGATTCACAACGACCGCTGGAACGCCGGCGAAGCGCTGCCGTCCGAACGCGTATTGTCGGATGCGCTGGGCGTATCGCGGATCACCGCGCGCAAGGCGATCGCGCTGCTAGTCGAACAAGGGCTGATTCGCCGCACGCAGGGTGCCGGCAGTTTCATCACGCCGCGCTATGAAGATCCGCTGTCGCGGCTGTCGAGCTTTAGCGAAATGCTGCGCCGGCGCGGCTTTACACCCAGTTCGAAATGGCTCGCGCGCGAGATCGTGCCCGCCAATCGCGACGAAGTGATCCGGCTCGGACTATCGCCGGCGGCTGCCGTGACGCGTTTGCGCCGGTTGCGGCTCGCCGACGGCATCGTGATGGCAGTCGAAAACTCCACCTTCCCTGCTGCGTTGATTCCCGATCCGCAGGCAATCGGCGATTCGCTGTACACGTTCCTCGAAAATCGCGGTCTCGCGATCGTGCGCGCGCTGCAGCATTTTCGCGCGGTCAATGCGAGCGAAGAAATCGCGCAGCAGATGAGCATTGCGCCGAACGAAGCGCTGCTGCTGATCACACGTGTCGGCTATACCGCGGACCAGCGCGCCATCGAACTGACGGATACGTATTGCCGCAACGATTACTACGACTTCGTCGCGGAGTTGCGCAAGTAAGCGGGACGGCGCGCCGCCGGCGCTAACGCCGGCGGCGCAAGTTGCCGCGCTGCGCGATTGCCCGCCACGGCGGGCATCGCGTTCTACGCACTACGCGTCCCAACGCGCAGCGTCGGTACCGATCGGCACCGGCGGCCTCGCGTAAAACGCCGGCGTACGCGCCAGCTGTTCGGCCGGCGCCGCAGCGAGCACGCGGCCAAACGGCGAGTCGACGCTCGACAGACGATTCCGCACATCGTCGAAACCAACGTCGGCTACGCGCCAGCCACCTTCGATCTGTCCGAGCGACTGCAGCCAGCGGCCGGTCTGCGCAAGCGACAGCCGCACGTGCCAGCTGCCGCCCTCGGTGGCACGCCGTGCCAGCGCGACCATCGCGCCGAATGCCGCGAGATAGCCGGTGCCGTGATCGAGCGCCTGACACGGCAAGTGCTTCGGCGCGTCGCTGCCTGCCGCGCGGCTTTCCGTATGCGCAATGCCGCTGGCCGACTGCACCAGACTGTCGAAACCGCGCCGCATCGCCCACGGCCCGGCGTGGCTATATGCACTGATCGACACGCACACGATGCCCGGCCGCAACCGCGCCAGTTGCTGCGGACTGAAGCCGCGCGCGGCGAGCGCACCGGGCCGATAGGCCTGCAGAAAGACATCGGCATCGCGCACCAGTGCGCGCAACTGCTCGCAACCGGCTGCGTCGCGCAGATCGAGCGTCGCCGAACGCTTGCCGCGGCCGTTATCGATGACGAGCGGCGCAATGTTCGGCAGATGCGGTCCGTTGACGAGCAACACTTGCGCACCATGCGACGCGAGCGCGCGGCCTGCCACCGGCCCGGCGATGATGCGCGACAGGTCGAGCACACGCACGCCGGCCAGCGGCCGCTCGACACCCGCGACAGCACCAGCAGCACTAGCAGCACCAGCAGCACTAGCAGCACCTACAGCGCCAACGCGGCCCAGCGGCTCGGGCGGCGCTTCGCCGATCCGCTCGATTTCGAACAGCGGCAGATCGGCAATCGCCTTCGCCTGCTCGAGCTCGGCCCACTCGCGCGGCGAACGGATCAGCGCCGCGGGCAGTCCCGCGTCGGCGAGCGCCTGATCGAGCGCGGCGCCATCCCACTCGCCGATGGCCGCCATCACCGCCTCGCGCTGGTTCGCGCAGCCGAGCACCCTCAGCACGCCGTCGAGATGATGCGGGAAGTTCGTATGCAACTGCACCCAGCGCCGGTCGCGCGTCGCAAAGAAGCCGAACAACGGATTGCGCAAGTCGGGCGGCGGTCCGTCGTTCACACGCAAGTAGCGCTCGCTGCGAAACGCCACCAGCGCGTCGCGCACGTCGACGCCGACCCGCTGGCCAAGCCCGGTACGCAAGCGCCAACACTCGGCCGCGGCCAGGCCCGTCGCGGCGATCGTCGCGGCCGCCAGCGTGCCGACGCGATACACCGACGGCAATGCCGGATCGTTACCGCTGATCGAAACGTTTTCGAGTGCCGCGGCATCGCAGCCGGCGGCGGTCCACAGATGATCCAGCGCAGCAAAAGGCGTCATGGTCGGCGAGGTAACGCGAAGTGAGGTTGCGGGAATGGCCTTCAGTCTAGATTTCGCTCGCACGCGCATCAATATTGATTTATAAAATCAACATATACCGATTTTTCCTGTTTTAGCGAATTGCTATGCCCGCCAGCCGCTATTTATCCGCCAACGAAGCCGCCGAGGCGCTCGGCATCAGCCTGCCGACGCTGTATGCGTACGTCAGCCGCGGCATGCTGAGTTCGGCGCCGGACACCGCGTCGAAACGGCGCCGCTACGACGCCGACGAAGTGCGCCGTCTCGCGCGCCGCAAGGCCGACGGCAAGCGCGCCGGCAAGGTCGCGCAGAAGGTGCTGGACTGGGGCGTGCCGGTGCTCGAATCGGCGATCACACTGATTGCCGACGGCCGCCTGCTCTATCGCGGCCATGACGCAATCGAGCTGGCGCGCACGGCCACGCTGGAAGAAGTGGCCGCCCTGCTCTGGGAATGCAGCGAGCGGCGCATCGCGCAGGCGCCGCCCGTGCCGCTTGCAGCCGCGCAATGGTCGGCGTGGCTGAAGCTGTGGAGCGACCGCACGCCGCTCGACCGGACCCTGGTGCTGCTGCCGGCCGCGGCCGCGCAGATGCCGCGCGTGTGGGCGCTCGGCCGCGACGCGCAGCTCGATAGCGCAGCCATGCTGCTGCGTCTGGTCGCGGCGGCGATGATTTCGTCGGCGCCATCGAACGAACCGTTGCATCGGCAACTGGCAGCCGCATGGGGCGTGCGCAGCCGCGTGCAGGTCGATCTGTTGCGCGCGGCGCTGGTGGCTTGCGCCGATCACGAGCTGAATGCGTCGACCTTCACGGTGCGCTGCATTACGTCGACCGGCACCCATCTGTTCGGTGCAATTGCAGGCGGATTGGCGGCCCTGGCCGGACCGCGGCACGGCGGTGAGACTGCACGCGTGGCCGCGCTGTTCGACGAGGCGGCGCGTGCCGCCGATCTCGATCGCTTTCTCGCCACGCGCCTCGCGCGCAACGACGAGCATGGCGCCGTGCCGCAGCAGCGTCCGCTGCTGTCCGGGTTCGGCCATCCGCTGTATCCGGCCGGCGACCCGCGCGCGCGGCTGCTGCTGCAGATGCTTGCCGACTGCGCGCCCGCGCGTTCGCCGCTTGCCGCGGTGCAAAGACTGGCGGCGGCGCTGCGCGATACGACCGGCGCCGAGCCGACCCTCGACTATGCGCTGGCCGCCATCGAACGCGTGCTCGGTCTGCCGGCCGGCGCGGCGTTCACGTTATTTGCGGTGGGGCGCGTCACAGGCTGGATCGCGCACGCGATGGAACAAGCCGCGGACGGCCGCTTGATCCGGCCAAGAGCGCGCTATATCGGCGCGCTTGACGCGGCAAACGAAGGGGCGAATGAAACCGCGGAAGCGGGGGCGGCCAGCGCAGACAGCTGAAGGAGACCGCTGAACCGGGCCGAACGCGCGTCCCGGACGCGCGTCCCATCTTCACGATGGTCTTGCAGCAGCTGTCCGACCGTCGAGATTTACCGGTCACCCGCGCCCACCCACACTCAAGCGGCCTGCATCCAGCGCGGCAGCCAGTTCCAGCTGCCCGCACGCGACACCCGCTGCATACCCGCGCCGCGGCCGCCGGCCGACGACACCGCAACCCGCGCGCCGTCTCGCCCGGCGCTCAGCCACGCTACCGCGTCGCGCGGCAGGCAGAACGACTGGCCGTGCGCAAGCCAGTAGTCTTCCGCATCGCCTTCCAGCGTCAGCCAGACCTCGCCAGCCAGCACCTGCAGAATCAGCGGCTGCGCGACGCGCCACGCGGCCGCCGGCTCGTCGTGTCCGAGTTCGAAAGTACGGATTTCGCGCATCGCAGTGCTCCTCATCAGGCATTTCGGTGACTCCATTATTGACGTACGATGGAGACACTCACATGCACAGTACCGAACACTTTCGGCAGAACTGTGCAGTCAAAAAACCTGACACTTTTGCGCAAGCCTTGGTGCGCGCGGGAGCAGCGTGATGAAACTCGACCTCGAACTCGACCGCGCCAGCGGTGTGCCGCTGACTGAACAGATCGTCAGCGGCGTACAGCAGTGGATCGGTTCGCGCATCGCGCACGCCGGCACCAAGCTGCCGTCGATCCGCCAGTTCGCCGCCGACTACCAGATCAGCCGTTTTCCGGTGATCGAGGCATATGACAGGCTGGTCTCGCTCGGCTATCTCGACTCGCGGCACGGCTCGGGCTTCTACGTGGCGGAGCGGCATCGCGCGGCGCCGGACTCGCAGGGCACGTCGGACCCACGGCGCGCAGAGGAAGAGTCGTATCACATCCTGCAGCAGTTCAACTACCCGGGCGAAGCGCTGAAGCTCGGCAGCGGCTTTATCCCGGAGTCGTGGCGCGACATGGATAGCCTCGGCCACGCGATCCGCTACGTGTCGCGCACCGATGCGGCGAGCCTGATCGATTACGCAACGCCGCTCGGCAACGCGACGTTGCGCGAACATCTGCGCAGCCGCGTCGCGCTGCTGGGCCTCGAAGTGGACGCCGCGCAGATTCTCGTCACCAACGGCGCGAGCCAGGCGCTCGACCTGTTGATGCGCTACATGCTGAAGGCCGGCGACACGATGTTCGTCGAAGACCCGGGCTACTACAACCTGTACGGTCTGCTGAAGCTGCATGGCGTGAAACTGATCGGCATTCCGCGCACCCGCAACGGTCCCGATCTCGATGTGTTGCACGCACAACTACAGCAGCATCGCCCGAAACTGTTCTTCATCAACACCGTGTTCCACAATCCGACCGGCACGACGGTCGCGCCACACGTCGCGTTTCGGCTGCTGCAACTGGCGCGCGAGCACGGCTTTACGATCGTCGAAGACGACATCTACGCGGATTTTCAGGCCGAGCCGACCGACCGGCTAGCCACGCTCGATCAGCTCGAGCATGTGGTGTACGTCGGCGGCTTGTCGAAGACGCTGTCGTCGTCGCTGCGGATCGGCTATCTGATCGCCAAACACCCGATCATCAAGGATCTGGCCGACATCAAGATGCTGACCAGCATCGGCGGCTCGCGCTTTGCCGAAGCAGTGACGGTCGCGCTGCTCGAACGCGGCATGTATCGCAAGCATCTGGACCGGCTGCGCCGGCGCATGCGCGATGCGTTCGGCGCCGCAGTACAAACGCTCGAAGATTCGGGCTGGCAGGTGTTCGAAAATCCGTTGGGCGGCAAATTCGTGTGGGCACGCGTGCCGCATGTCGAGGATTCGCGCACGCTGGTCGCGTGCGGCGAGCCGCTTGGCGTGTCGGTGGTGCCGGGCAGCTACTTCCGGCCGAACGGCGAAATGAGCCCGTGGACGCGTATCAACGCCGCGTTCGCCAACGAGGCACGGGCCAAGGCGTTTTTCGAAGCGGCGAGCAAACTGCCGGGATAATCCGCAACGCGGCATCGCCGCGCGGCGCGGACCGCTTCTTGCAACACACCTTCACCCGGCTTTCCGCCGCCCTGCGCCCCCTGCCCGCCCCTACAGTTTTTGCTTAAAATAACGGCCGACCGGCTCCGCCGGCCCCCGCCGCTCCCCCCCTCGCGCGCCATGCCAAATACGACAACCTCCGAGACACCCCTCGCCAAGCCCTCCGACCGCGCGCTAACGATCATGCTGTGGATCGTCGCCACCGGCTTCTTCATGCAGACCCTCGACTCGACGATCGTCAACACCGCGCTGCCGGCGATGGCGACCAGCCTCGGCGAACTGCCGTTGCGCATGCAATCGGTGGTGATCGCCTATTCGCTGACGATGGCGGTGATGATTCCGGTCTCCGGCTGGCTGGCCGACAAGCTCGGTACGCGCCGCGTGTTCATGAGCGCGACCGCCGTATTCACGATCGGCTCGCTGCTATGCGCGAATGCGCACACGCTGCAGCAGCTGGTGCTGTGGCGCATTCTGCAAGGCGTCGGCGGCGCGATGCTGCTGCCGGTCGGGCGTCTCGCGGTGCTGCGCGTATTTCCCGCGGAACGCTATCTGCCGGCGCTGTCGTTCGTCGCGATTCCAGGCCTGATCGGCCCGCTGATCGGCCCGACGCTCGGCGGCTGGCTGGTGCAGATTGCATCGTGGCACTGGATCTTTCTGATCAACCTGCCGGTCGGCATCGTCGGCTGCATCGCGACGTCGATCTTTATGCCCGATGCACGCAACCCCGACACCCACAAATTCGATCTGAAGGGCTATCTGCTGCTGATCGTCGCGATGATCGCGATCTCGATGGCGCTCGACGGCCGCGGTGAATTCGGCTTCGAGCATGCGACGGTGCTGGTGCTGCTGATCCTGAGCCTCGGCTTTTTCGTCGCATACGGGCTGCACGCGGTGCGCGATCCGCAGCCGATCTTCTCGCTCGATCTGTTCAAGATCCACACGTTCAGCGTCGGCATTCTCGGCAACCTGTTCGCGCGCATCGGCGCGGGTTCGATGCCCTATCTGCTGCCGCTGCTGCTGCAGATCAGTCTCGGCTATAGCGCGTTTCAGGCCGGTCTGATGATGCTGCCAGTGGCCGCGGCCGGCATGACCTCGAAGCGCCTCGTCACGCAACTGATCTTCAGGTACGGCTATCGGCGCGTGCTGGTGTCCAATACCGTGCTGGTCGGCCTCGCGATGGCAAGCTTCGGCCTGACCTCCGCGCATCAGCCGTTGTGGTTGCGGCTCGTGCAGCTGGCATTTTTCGGCGGCGTGAACTCGATGCAGTTCACCGCGATGAATACGCTGACGCTGAAAGACCTCGGCACCGGTGGCGCAAGCAGCGGCAACAGCCTGTTCTCGCTGGTGCAGATGCTGGCGATGAGTCTCGGCGTGACGGTGGCCGGCGCGATGCTGACCACCTTCACGGGCCTGCTGCCGCGCGTGACCGAAGCCAACTCGCTGCCGGCCTTTCACGCGACGTTTCTGTGTGTGGGCATCATCACGGCCGGCACGTCGTGGATCTTCGCGCAGCTGGCACCGGATATCCGCCAGCCGTCGAAGAAAACCGATCCGTCCGAGCGCACCTGAAGCCGCGCGCGGGCCTCGCCTGCGTTGTTCGCACACGGTCCGCGAACCGCAACGGGGCGCGTCGCGCACCATCGATGTGCGCGCAACGAAGCCGCGCGACCGCACGACGCGGCCCGTTCCACGATGAAACCAGCGCCACCGGGCAACACGCGACAGATTGCCCGTGCGCATGTTTCTTGCTGAGCGATCCTGTAAACTTAGACTGTCACGCCAGACAATCCGGCAAAAAACTCCGCGCGCAATGCGCCCCCAATCATGATTGACACGATGAGCATGGTCGAACTCGATCCTCCGGGCTTTCAGCCGCCGCGCCCCGTCGCGGGAGAGGAAGGTTCCCGCCGCACGGTCCGCTACGGCGGCTATACCGTTTTCAGCGTGTTTCAACCGGTCTTTTCGGTCTCGCACCGGCGCGCGATCGGCTATCACGCGTCGCTGCGCGTGCATGACGAAAATGCCGCGCAGGTGCCGTCGCACGAAGTGTTTTCGCATGCCGCGCGCCGCGGCGATCTGCTCGAGCTCGGACGGCTCGCCGAGTCGCTGCACCTGGGCAACTTCAACGCGTTCGACAGTCACGACGAGTGGCTCTTCCTGAGCCTGCATCCGGCCGCGCTGATGGACACGAGCTATGGCGACGCGCTGCTGGCAAGCCTGAAAACGCTCGGCCTGCCGCCGCAACGCGTGGTGCTCGAAGTCACCGAGCAGGCCGGCGGCGAAACCACGCGCTTTGCGGAAATCATCGATTCACTGCGCAAATCAGGTTTCCTGATTGCGCTCGACGGCTTCGGCGCCAAGCATTCGAACATCGACCGCGTGTGGACACTGCGTCCCGATATCGTGACACTCGATCGCGGCATCCTCGCGCAAGCCACCGAACATTCGCACATCGAACGCGTGCTGCCGGGCATCGTGTCGCTGCTGCATGAATCGGGGCAACTGGTGCTGATGGGCAACCTGTGCACCGAACGCGACGCGCTGATCGCACTCGAATGCAATGTCGATTTCGTGCAAGGCGGCTTCTTTGCGTTGCCGAGCGTGGATCCGGTCAAACCGCAAGCCACCGTCAGCCTGATGGACGGCCTGAGCGCCGCGCTGCGCCAGCGCGTCGCGGCACGCGAACACGCACAGACCGAGCGGCTCGCGCCGTTCGTCGCAGCGCTCGAACAGGCAAGCGCACAGCTGGTTGCCGGCGCAACGATGGCCGACGCGACCGCGCCGCTACTCGCGCTGCGCGAAACCGCGCGCTGCTTTCTGCTCGACGCGTCCGGCCGGCAGATCGGCGACAACGTGCTGCCGTCGGGGCGTGCGTCGCAACGCGCGAAGCGTTTCCGTCCGCTGCTGCATTCGGAAGGCGCCAGCTGGGAACGGCGCCCGTACTTCATCCAGGCGATGCGCGCGCCCGGCCAGGTGCAGCTGACGCCCCCGTATCTGTCGATCAACGAAGCGCACCTGTGCGTGACCGCGTCGATTGCCGCGCAGTCCGCGCACGGCATGCAGGTGCTGTGCGTCGATATCAACTGGGAAGTGGCGGCGCATCGCAGCTGATACGCGCCTCGCTTGCTGACGTTGCGCGTCTAGCCGAGACGCGCAGTCAGATAGGCGGAGAGCACCGTGCGGTATTCGTCGAGCAGCGCGCGCCGCTCTTTGGGCTTGGC
>DATLOW010000135.1:0-4062 GCA_035536055.1 Paraburkholderia sp.
CGAGGTCGGCTTCATAGCGCTCCTGCATGCCGTCGCGCGCCTCGCAGGCGACCGCGCTCACCGCGCTGCCGTCCGGCGTCGCGACGATGCCGGTCACGCGGCGGCCATCCAGAATCGCGATGTCGTTGCGCTGCTGCACGACACCGCGCACCACCGCTTCGACCAGCGGGCGCGAGCATTTGATCAGCGGCGTGCCGAGTTCGCGCTGGGGCATCGCCCGCCCGCCCACTTCGTAGACAAGCCGCATGCCGAGGTCGGACCGCTTTGCGCCGGCCTCGACCAGCGCGGCGGAACAGTTGCCGAACAGCACGTCGAGCGCTGCCGCGCCGCCCGGCAGCAGCGCGTGCGCATGGCGGCCCTGCGGCACGCCTGCGCGCGCTTCCGGCTGCAGCGGCAACACATCCCGCTCGAGCACCACGATCTTCTCGAACTTGCCGGCCAGCGCCTGCGCGGCCGCCAGCCCGCCGATACCTGCCCCGATCACTACTGCGCGTTTGCCGATAAACATCTGTGCTCTCCTCGTCGTCCGGTCGGGTCGCACGGCATGCGCACTGCACCCTACGCAGCGCAGCGGCCGATGCGGCCCACGCTGACGACAACATGCGGCCGTAGCAAATATTCCTGCCACGCCGCCAGAGTTGAGATTTGGAGAGCATTGGCGCGACACCCGAGGTCTCGGGTCGCGGCCAAAAAAGAAAACGCGGTGGCGCAGGCGCGCCACCGCGTTCAATGGTTCTACTACCGCGCGACTCAGGACGAGGTCGTCTTGCGCGGCATGCCGAAGCCGCCGAGCAGCGCGGCCAGCGGCTGCCGCGAGCTCTGCTTCTGCGGCGCATCCTGCTTTTCTTCGCGCTGCGCCGAGGCCGCGGACAGCGCGGCCGGCGACGGCTCATACGGTTTCAGGAAGAAATCGTCGATCGGCGGCTGACGATGCGCGGCATGCGAGGTGCCGCGCTCGAAGCTGCCGCTGCGGCGCCGGCTGCCGCGCTCGTCCCGCTCGTCACGGCCGCGCCGGGTGCCGCGTTCGTCATGATGGTGCCGCACCGGTACATCGACCGTCAGACGCTCGACCGTCAGCGGCCGCTTGATCAGCTTTTCGATGTCGGCAAGCTGCTTGCGCTCGTTCGGGCTGAACAGCGACAGCGCGTCGCCCGATGCGCCGGCGCGGCCGGTCCGGCCGATCCGGTGCACGTAGTCTTCGGCATTGAACGGCAGGTCGAAGTTGATTACGGCCGGCAGTTCGGCGATGTCGAGGCCGCGCGCCGCGACGTCGGTCGCCACCAGCGCCTCGATTTCACCGCGCTTGAACGCGTCGAGCGCCTGCATCCGCTCGCTTTGCGAACGGTCGCCGTGAATCGCGGTCGCCACCACGCCGTCGCGCTCGAGCTGCCGCGCAAGGCGGCTTGCGCCGATCTTGCTGTTGCAGAACACGATCACCTGCTTCAGGCTGCGCTCGCGGATCAGCTGCACGACCGCGCCGGTTTTGTCGCCCTCGGCCACTTCGTAGACGATCTGCGTGACGTTGGTCGCGGTCGAGTTGCTGCGCGCCACTTCGATGGTCTGCGGGTTGCGCAGATAGGTCGACGCGAGCTTCTTGATTTCTGGCGAGAAGGTGGCCGAGAACAGCAGCGTCTGACGCTCCTTCGGCAGCAGGTTCAGGATGCGCTGCAGGTCGGGCAGAAAGCCCATGTCGAGCATGCGGTCCGCTTCGTCGAGCACAAGAATTTGCACCTGGCCCAGATTGGCGGTTTTCTGCTGCACGTGATCGAGCAGGCGCCCCGGCGTCGCGATCAGGATTTCGACGCCGCGCCGCAGCTCAGCCGACTGCGGATTCATATCGACGCCCCCGAACACCACCGCACTGCGCAGCGCCGTGTGCCTGGCATACGACTGCACGTTGGCGGCGACCTGGTCGGCCAGTTCGCGGGTCGGTGTGAGGATCAGCGCGCGCACCGGGTGGCGCGCTGGCGAAGCGCTGGTGCTGGCGGTCGGCAGCAGCCGCTGGATGATCGGCAGCGAAAAGCTCGCGGTCTTGCCGGTGCCGGTCTGCGCCGCGCCCATCACGTCGCGTCCGGCCAGCACGACGGGGATCGCCTGTGCCTGGATCGGCGTGGGCGTGGTGTAGCCCTGCTCCGCGACGGCTTTCAGAATGTCGGCGGCTAGACCGAACTGGTCGAAGGTCGCGGTGCCCTGGGGGGCTACGGTGTCGTTGGCAACTGTGTCGGACATGGTGGCTTTCGCTAAAAATGCGCCTCTCGCGGTGTGGCTCGCGCGCGGCTGGAACCGGCTTCTACAAAGACCTCGAAGCGAACCGGCTGGTGCGCTCCCGGAACATTCGAAGCGCGGTGTCGAAGCGGCCTCGCAGGCAACCTCACGGCTGCCTCGTTGGCCACCTCGAAGTAGCCTCGAAGCGGCCTCAAAAGCCGCCTCAAGCGGGCAGGTCGCGCCGTAAAGACTTGCTGCAGCAGCGGCCGGCGCCGCGCAGGGCATCAGGATGAAGGCGGAGCCACGATGTTCCGCACGCGCGCCTGAAAGCGCTGCAAGAAAGCGGCTGTGTGCAAGGCTGGCCGGGATTTCGTGCAAGGCTGCGGGCCGCGCTGTCGCACCGCATTTCATGTCGCATGCATCGACGCAAGCTTCGACGTGGAACGCGGCCGGCTCCGGGCGGCGGAAACATCCGCCGCAAAGGGCGGTATTGTAGCACTTCAGCAGAAACGCTTTACGCGCAGAGTCGTGCAGCGCGGCACAGCCGCGCGCGCCGCATGCTGCCGGACGAGGCGCGGCGCGGGCGGCCGCGGCGCGGGCGGTTGCAGGAACAGTCGCAACAATCGTTGCGGATTGCGGGCGGGCACGCCGTGTCATCGGCATAGCGTAGCGGCGCCAGACGGCAAAAACGTGACAGCCGCCGGGCGCCGCCGCTCAGAACTTCCACGCGAACCGTCCCCAGATCGCGTTGTCGTGCGAGCCGCCGCCATACTGGCCGCTGTACGACACACCGAGCGTCATGTTTTTCGCGACGTTCGCATCGAGCCCCAGCTCCACCACCGCGGTGTCGCGCGCGATCGGCACGCCGGCCACGTCGAACGACGAGCCGCCGCTGACGAACGCTAGCGTCGAAGTCGGCTGCGCGTTGCCGAACGCGTGCCGCCAGCCGGCCATCGCATGCGCGCTGAACGCCGCGAGCGGCAGCGAACCGAGGCGCGTGGCGATCCGCAGACCCAGGGTCGAGAAGCCGATGTTGTCGGTCTCGCCGCTGCTGCGCAGCGCGCCGTCGCCGCCGTTCTCTGTAAAGCCGTCGGTATGCAGGTTCACGTACGCGAGGCCGGCGAACGGCTCGAGCGCAAAGCGGTCGAGCGGAATCGCATAGCCGACTTCGCCGAACACCTGCGCGGTCTTCGCCGAGTAGTCGGACTTGTCGTGATCGCTAAAGCCGGTGAAGTTCGGATAGCGGTCCATGCCGATGTCGTTCCACGTGTACGCCGCGCCGAGCCGCACGCCGACCGGCCCGTACTGCGCGCCGCCGTACATCGCGATGTGATAGCTGTCCACCGACGCCGACGAGTTCAGATCGTTGTCGAGCGAGCTATGCGCGAAACCGCCCGCCAGACCGATGCGCCACTGGTCGTTCAACGCCATGTCCGCGCCGCCGATAAAGCCCGCGGTGCTGCGGTCGATGCCCGACACGTTGCTGTTGCCGGCCAGCTTGCTGTCCGAACCGTAGGCCTGCGCCCACACCACCGGCTGATACGGCCGCGGATCGACACACGCATCGCGCGAGCCGCCGTGCGCCGTCTCGGCCGCATTGGCCCCGTTCGCGGGCAGCGCACCCTGCGCGAGCCGCGTGTCGCACTGCGCGGAGCCGGCCGACAACGCCGACAGCGGTCCGCTCGACGGCGCGAGGCCCTCGCGCAGCCGGTCGGTCACCGCGTCGCGCAGATAGCGGCTGTCGATCAGCAGCATGCTCTTGGTGCTCGCATGCAGTTCGCCGTCGAGCTGGTTGAACGCGGTGCGCGCCGTCTGCACGTCGGTCGACAGCAGCGCCGGGATCAGCGTGCCGGTGGT
>DATLOW010000136.1:0-5290 GCA_035536055.1 Paraburkholderia sp.
CACCGGTCTACCGCCTGCGCGTGCTGCCGGGCGATGACGTCAATGGTGGATATGCGCTGGAAGCGACGCCGACCGACGCCGGTCCGATGCGCGACGACTCATGCGGCATATACGCGCTCGACGCGACCGGTGCTCGCACCAATCGCGCAATCGGCAGCGGCGTGCTAATGGTGGATTCGGGGAATTGCTGGAATGCGCGCGCGTAATCTGTCAGCCGCCGCTACCGGCGACTTGCGAAGGGCCGCTCGAAGTGCCGCCCGCAGTATCGGCGCTCGCACCGCGATGCGACTCGCGGCGCACCTGTTGCCAGATCCGGTATGCCTCCCACGCGGCAAGCCCGACGCTGCCCCATTTCAGCACCGGCTTGGCCGATGCCACGACGCTCGCGCGCAGCGGCTTGGCGAGCAGCAGCGAAGCGATCGAACTCAGCAACGGGTACTGCTTCAGCAGTGCGCCGATTCCCTTGTTGGCTGCGCCACGCACGCCCCAGCGCATGCTGGCGAAACCGGGCACCAGGAACTTGAGCCAGCTGAAATGGATCACCGCCTGGCGCAGTTCGACGGTCGCCTGTGCGAGTTCCATGCGTTCCACTTCCGCGCGCACGATCAGCAATTCCTTGCGCAGTGCCCGCATCTGCGGCGTGCTCAGGTCTTTGGCCGGGGTGCGCTGACGGCGGAAGGATGCATCGGGGTGGGCTTGGCTCATGGCGTGTGGTGGGCGTCGAAAGGGTCGAAAAGGCCGGTGCGCGGCCGGCTCGTCAGCAGGTCAGTTCGAATGCTTGCGGAAGATCTCGCGGTCTTTCTCGAATTCGTGCAGCGTCGCTTCGAACACCGCGGGCGCATTGTGCAGGCTGCTGCGCGCGCGCAGCCCGCACACCAGTGCGGCCACCGCATAGACGATCGTGATGCCTGCCAGAGCCTGCCAGCGGTAGGTATCCCAGAATGCAATCGCGATCAGGGCGGTCAGCGCGATCAAGGCCATCATCGCCAGCATCATCGCCGCGAGGCCGAGAAACAGCACAGCGAGCAGACGGTCCTTCTCTTCCGCGAGCTCGATGCCGATCAACTCGAGCCGCGATTGCAGGATCGAGAAAAAGGAACTGAAGATGCGGCGTACTGGGCCGCGGTCTGCGCGCTGCGATTGGGTATCGGTGGTCATGGCGTAAGCGCGTTACCCCGTGAGATGCGCTGGAGGGTCCCGGCGCGGCGCATGCGCCGGCCGGTTCATGTCGGTCGCGGGACCGGCACAACGTTAAATAACGTCGTGCCGCCGTTGCCCGTGTTGCCAGCCGCCACGCAAGGCGTTATGGCTGGCGCTGCCCTTGCCGCCGCGCTTGCGCGGTCATGCGTGCGCGCGTGGCTGCGCGGTTGCGGCGCAGTTGCATGTGCAGCGGCGCTGCGGTTACTTGCGGTTGATCAGCAGACCCACCAGCACACCGACGCCGGCCGCGATGCCGATCGACGCCCACGGATGCTCGTGCACGTAGTCGTCGGTTGCGCGCGCAGCCTTCTTGCCTTTTTCGACCACCACGACCTGCACGTCCGCTGCCTTTTCCTTCGCCTGCTTGAGCCGCGAGAGCGCGGTCTCGCGAAGTTCGGAAGCGCGTTCGCCGGTAGCGCTCGCGGCCTGCTTCAGCAGATCTTCAGCGTCTGCGAGAACTGTTTTGATATCCGACATCAATCTCTCCTTGTTGACTTCCGACATTGAATGCTCCCTTCGTGCACGCTACGCGTGGAATCGTAACCAAAGAAACCGCCGCTGGCGAGCGCGGTGGACGGACGCGGCCGGACTCCGGCCCAGCACGCAGAAACCGTTCCCGGCCCACGGCGAATGCGCTCCCCGGCGCTAATGCAAACGTGGCGGCAAACTGCCGCGGCAGCCGGGCGACGATGCACGCACCAGATCAGGCACCGCGCAATACACCGACCGTGGCGCCAGGCGAGGCGCCACGCGGCGTACCAACCGCCTCCGCCAGGCCCGGTGTACCAGCGCAGCCCGGGCGCGAGCATCGCACAAACGCGCCGACGATGCAGAACACCATTATGAAACCGGATTCTGATCTGGCCCGCTCAGTTTCACTCATCGTGACGAAAATTACAAAACCTCATAACTGTGTGACATGCCGTTCTTTCGCGTCGGCGGGCGGACTCCGTTATGCTCTAATTCTTTCAACCCGCCGGCCGCCGGTGCGCGGACCATTCGGATATTTCCAAGGAGCTTTTGATGAGCCTACGTCTTGGCGACATTGCACCCGACTTCGAACAGGATTCGAGCATCGGCCCGATCAAATTTCACGACTGGCTCGGCGACAGCTGGGGCGTGCTGTTCTCGCACCCGGCCGACTTCACGCCGGTCTGCACGACCGAACTCGGCCTGACCGCCAAGCTCGCCGGCGAATTCGACAAGCGCAACGTGAAGACGATCGCATTGTCGGTCGACACGGCCAAGTCGCACAACGAGTGGATCAAGGACATCAACGAGACCCAGGCTGCCAGCGTCGGCTTTCCGATTCTGGCCGACGGCGACCGCAAGGTGTCGGAACTGTACGACATGATTCACCCGAATGCGAATGAAACGCTGACGGTGCGTTCGCTATTTGTCATCGACCCGAAGAAGAAGGTGCGGCTGATCATCACCTATCCGGCCAGCACCGGCCGCAATTTCGATGAAGTCCTGCGCGTGATCGACTCGCTGCAGCTCACCGACAACTATCAGGTCGCCACGCCCGGCAACTGGAAGCAGGGCGACGACGTGGTGATCGTGCCGTCGCTGAAGGACGAAGAGGTGATCAAGCAGAAGTTTCCGAAGGGCTATAAGGCGCTGCGCCCGTATCTGCGCATGACGCCGCAGCCGAACAAGTAAGCAGGCGCAGGGGCAAGGCGGCGGCATGATGCCGTCTTGCCCCAGTGCGCGGCAGCGGCTCCTGCCACGACCACGATGGCCACGGCGGGCGCGAACGCACCGCAACCACACGGCAACCACACGGCAACCGCCACAACAACGCCGTAACCCGTAACCCGCAATCCGCCGCGCCATCGCAACCTCACACGAGGCAGCGCTCCTCCATCAGCCGATCCACCGTCCGCATCACAAACTCCGGGCTGATCGCAGCCGTGCACTGAAAGCGCTGTGCGCCGTCCGTCCGACGCGGACACCAGTTGAAGTCGTCCGCATCGAATTCGAACGCCGTGTCGTTGAAGCAGCTGTTGCACGCGTGGAAATTGATCACACGCCACGGCGTATGGAACTCGGTGTGCGGGTGCGAAAAGCCGCTGATCATCACCACCGGCGTGCCCACTGCCCACGCCAGCCACGACAGTCCACTGCCGAGTCCGACAAAGAAATCCGCATGCGCGAGCAGATTCGCGCGCTGCTGCAGCGGCCGCTCACCGGTGAAGTCTTCGGCGCCGTCCGGCATCGGGTTCAGCGCGCCGGGTAAGCCATACGCGCGCTCGCGATCGATGCACAGCACGCGGTAGCCGAGCCGGTTCAGATGCGCGATCAGCGTCGGCCAGCCGCGCGGGTTGTTCCAGTACTTGCATTGCGCGGTGGCCTGGGTCGCGATGCACACGTACGGCTGTGCGATGCGCCGCGCGTGGTCGGCCAGCACCAGGCGCGGCCGCCGTTCGCCGGGCGGCACGCCGAGCATGTACGCGGCGGCGTCCTGCATGCTGCTGATCCGCGGGTCGGTAGGCTGATGGTCGCGCTCGTCGAAAGGGGAGAACAGGCCGACGTGGTATGTCGCGTAGAACTGCGGTGCCGCGGCGGACGTCTGAAGTTCGCTTTCGCAGGCGACGAAGTGCAGGCTGGGATAACCCGCGCGAAACAGCGGATGCAAATGAGCCGGCAGCATCACGTGTAGCTCGCAGCGCTGCCGCTCGCGAAACGCGTCGATCACCGGCACCCACGCCAGCGAATCGCCGAGCGCACCCGATGCGATGCGCACCAGCACCGGTTTGTGAGTCGCATCGAACGCATGCTCGAACACGCAGCACGCACCGTCGAACACCTGCAGCAGCATTCGCACGAAATATTTGCGCCGGCTCGACACGGTGGCGCCGGCTTCGACCGTCTCGTCGAACACGACGTTGTGCGTATCCAGATCGGTCATCCGCACGCGCCAGCCGGCCACCGGCACCTGCACGCGGCAGCCGTAGTTGAAGTCGAAGCGGATGCCTTGCGGCCCGTGGCAAGCCGGCGCGCCCAGCCGGCTGAAGCTCGATTCGTTCAGGCCGTACTGGCTGCCGAGCTTGCTCAGACCGGTTGCGGCGCGAGGTGTTGCAACAGGGGCGGCGGAAGTGGTGGCAAAAGTGGCGGCGCTGTCGCTCATGGTGTGTCCGGATCGGTGCGGTTTGCGTGTGCAGACCTTGCATCGAACCTGGCAAAGCCGCGCTGCGAAAAGCTGCCGACACCTTAAGCGACCGATTCACACCACCAAATTGGACAAATCTTAAATTTGTCCGCGATTTACCCAAGCACCGCCATCCAAACTGACATCAGAAATCAGAAGAAGGCCTGAATCCCGGTCTGCGCACGGCCGAGAATCAGCGCGTGAATATCGTGCGTGCCTTCGTAGGTATTGACCACTTCCAGGTTGACCAGATGCCGCGCGACGCCGAACTCGTCGGAGATGCCGTTGCCGCCCAGCATGTCGCGCGCGAGCCGCGCGATGTCGAGCGCCTTGCCGCACGAGTTGCGCTTCATGATCGACGTGATCTCGACGGCCGCCGTGCCTTCGTCCTTCATACGGCCGAGGCGCAGCACGCCTTGCAGGCCGAGCGTGATTTCGGTCTGCATGTCGGCGAGCTTCTTCTGCACCAGCTGGTTCGCGGCGAGCGGCCGGCCGAACTGCTTGCGGTCGAGCACATACTGCCGCGCGGTGTGCCAGCACGATTCCGCGGCGCCCAGCGCGCCCCACGCGATGCCGTAGCGCGCCGAGTTCAGGCAGGTGAACGGGCCGCGCAGACCCTTGACGTTGGGCATCAGGTTCTCTTGCGGCACGAACACTTCGTCGAGCACGATCTCGCCGGTGATCGACGCACGCAGGCCGACCTTGCCGTGAATCGCCGGTGCGCTCAAGCCTTTCCAGCCCTTCTCGAGGATGAAGCCGCGAATTTCGTCCTTGCCGTCTTCCTCGAGCTTCGCCCAGACGACGAACACGTCGGCGATCGGCGAATTGGTGATCCACATCTTCGAGCCGGACAGCGAATAGCCGCCGTTCACCTTCTTCGCGCGGGTGACCATGCCGGCCGGATCGGAGCCGTGATTCGGCTCGGTCAGACCGAAGCAG
>DATLOW010000137.1:0-11091 GCA_035536055.1 Paraburkholderia sp.
CGGCGGCCTCGCGTTCCTGCGGGGCGGCGTGGTCGAGCAATGGTTTGCAAACAACCTGCGCGACGACCGCGCCGACGGCCTCGGCGACTGGAGCCGCGATGATCTCGTGACGTTTCTGAAAGCCGGCCGCAACGCACATTCGGCGGCCTTCGGCGGCATGCGCGACGTCGTGCAGGACAGCACGCAGTATCTGACCGATGCGGATCTGAGCTCGATTGCCGCGTATCTGCAGTCGCTGGCGCCGGCGCGGCAACAGGCGTCGCTGATGTACTCGGATGCGACCGCGCAGGCGCTGCATGCGGGGCAGACCACGCTGCCGGGCGCACGCACCTTCCTCGACAACTGTGCGGCCTGCCACCGCAGCGACGGCAAGGGTTATGACGGCGTGTTCCCACGGCTCGCGCTGAGTTCGGCGGTGAATGCGCAGAACCCGACTTCGCTGATCAGCATCGTGCTGCACGGCGCGTCGATGCCGGGCACGCAGACGGCACCGACCGTGTTCACGATGCCGTCGTTCGCGCAGCGGCTCAACGATCAGCAGATCGCGAGTGTGGTGACTTTTATTCGCAGCGCATGGGGCAATCAGGCGCCGGCCGTCGACGCCGAGGCGGTGCGACGCGTGCGCGAGCACAGCGGGCCGTGACGAGGGTTGGCACGCTTCGGCGTGCCGTCGCCGTTTCTGCGCGAGCTGCGTCGTCGACGCTTCGGTCAGGGACATGACAGACCTTCGCCCCCCTGCTGCGGCGCAACGCACACGCCTAACCCAGCCCACCGTCGCCCGGCCCGTCCAGCCGGGCGTTTTTATCTGTGCGGCGCGTTGCTGTCGGCCGCCATCGGGTGCACGATACTGCGCAGTGCACCCACGCGCTTCACCGACCCACGATTCGAAGCATTTTCGGGCGATTTTTCGAACGAATTTTCGAACAATAGCGAGGCGAACCATGGCTCTGGACCAGTCCCCCTCTGCCGCGCGCGCCAGCCTGGCGCACGCCGGGCACCGCCGTTCCGGCATCGCGCGGCTCGTGCGCACCCTGACGTCACCGTACTACCGCTACCGGCACGCCAAAGTGCTGCACGGGCTGCGCGTCGGCATCGCGATGCTGGTCTCGGTGCTGCTCACCGCGTATTTCGAATTGCCGCACGGCATCTGGGCGTCGATCACCGTGCTGATCGTGATCGGCGGCCTGCAGCATCACGGCAATATCCGCCGCAAGGCACTCGAGCGGACCATCGGTACGTCGATCGGCGTGATCTTCGGGCTGGGGCTGATCGTGCAGCACAGCGTGTTCGACTCGCTCGCAGTGACGGCGATCCTGATGTCGGTGTTCGCCGGCGTCTGCAGCTACTTCGCGATCGGCTCGACCGGCTATATGGCGCTGCTCACCGCAATCACGATGTGCATCGCCGGCGGCTTCGGCGACAACCATATCGCCGATGGCCTGTGGCGCTCGGCCGACGTCGCGCTCGGTACCGTGATCGCGCTGGTTTTTTCGTTCGCACTGCCGCTGCATGCGACTTATTCGTGGCGCTATCTGCTGTCGGACAATCTGCGCGAATGCGCACGCATCTATGCACGGCTTGCCAACGGCGAGTGGTTGTCGGTGGAGGAGCAGGCCGCTTCGTATCTGCGCATGGCGCGGCGGCTCGTGCAGTTGCGCACGGTGATGCCGTGGGTCGCGAAGGAGACCGATATTCCGCACGCACGCATCGATCAGATCCAGCAGGTGCATCGCAGCTTGCTCAGCGCGCTCGAGATCATGTCGAACGATGTGCTGACGCGTGCCGATCAGCCGACCCGCGAGGCGTTCGCGCGGCAGTGTCGCGCCAATGCATTCGCGGTGCGCGCGGTGCTGCTGGGGCTCGCGCGTGCGCTACGCTACACGCACGCGGCGCAACTGAGGATGCCGGCGCCTTGCCCGGCCGGAGCGCTCGATCCGGCTGCCATCGCGACGGTCGCACCCGCGCTGCAAGGGCCTTACTGGCTCAACGAGCGGCTCGCGGAGCAGGTCGAGCGGCTGCGCACGCTGATCGTCGAAACCGAACCGGGCTGGAATATCGAGCGGCACGTGCGGCGGCCGGCGCAGCGCTAACGCGCTGTGGCTGCGCTGTGCCTGTGCTGTGGCTGCGTTGTCGTTGCCTTGTAGTTGCCTTGTAGTTGCGTTGTGGCTGCGCTGTGGTGCGTTGTAGCTGCGCCATGCCTGCGCTGCGCGCGTGCCGCGCCGCGTTCGCCCAGCGCTGCTGCGGCGACGCCGCACTTCAACCATGTGCGCGCATCGCCAACAAACTTTCACAGAGCGCCGTCTCGCGAAGACTAGAATCGTCGGCACAGCGAGTGTGGTGCCCACGAGGCACGGCCACGCGCTGTACGACATGGCAACCCCATCAGGAGACGACGATGCTAGTTCAGCCTTACCTGTTCTTCAACGGCCGCTGCGAGGAAGCGCTGCGCTTCTACGGCGACAAGGTCGGTGCGCAAGTGCTGTTCCAGATGCGCTTCAAGGATGCGCCGCCGAACCAGGAACGCCCGATCAGGCCGGGCACCGAAGAGAAAATCATGCACACGACGTTTCGCATCGGCAGCACCGAGCTGATGGCCTCGGACGGCGACTGCGATGCATCGGCCAGCAAACATAGCGGCTACGCACTGTCGCTGACCGCCGACGACGCCGCAGCAGGCGAAAAGCTGTTCAATGCGCTGAGCGACGGCGGCCAGGTCATGTTGCCGTGGCAGCAGACGTTCTGGTCGAAGGGTTTCGGTATGCTGACCGACCGCTTCGGCGTGATGTGGATGGTGACGATTCCGCACGAAGGCGGCGCGTGAGCATAGAGGCGCGGCAGGACCACCCAAAAAGGCGCCCAGCAAAAAATACCCCGCAAAAACAAAACGGCGTGTGCCGCGGCAAACCCGCTGCACACGCCGAACTGTGGCGTAAGAACGTACGGACGTAAGGGCGCAGGACCGCGGGCGGCAATGCAGCGCAACCGCGCCGGCCGCGCGCCGGCTGCCCGCTTAGCGCAATGCTTCGATCAGCTTCTCCAGCTTGATCGCATCCGCCGCGAACACGCGAATCCCTTCCGACAGCTTTTCGGTGGCCATCGCCTCGTCGTTGACGAGGAAACGGAACGTCGGCTCGTCGACCGGCACGCGCGCGATATCCTGGTTCTTGCTCGCGTCCGGGGACAGCTTGCGCTCGACCTTGTCGGTGCTGTCGTGCAGTTTTTGCAGCAGATCAGGGCTGATGGTCAGCAGGTCGCACCCGGCCAGCTCGAGAATCTGGCTGGTCGTGCGGAAGCTTGCGCCCATCACTTCGGTCGGGTGGCCGTACTTCTTGTAGTACGCGTAGATGCGCCGCACCGACTGCACGCCCGGATCGTTGGCGCCGCCGTCGCGGGCCTCGTCCCAGTTGCTGCCGGCGTTCTTCTTGTACCAGTCGTAGATGCGGCCGACGAACGGCGAGATCAGCTGCGCCCCGGCTTCCGCGGCCGCCACGGCCTGCGCGAGCGAGAACAGCAGCGTCATGTTGCACTTGATGCCTTCCTTCTGCAGCACCTCGGCCGCGCGGATGCCTTCCCACGTCGACGCAAGCTTGATCAGCACGCGCTCGCGGCCGATGCCGGCCTTCTCGTACAGCTTGATGATCTCCTTGCCCTTGGCGATCGATGCCTTGGTGTCGAACGACAGCCGCGCATCGACTTCGGTCGATACGCGGCCCGGCACGATTTTCAGGATTTCGGTGCCGAACGAAATCAGCAAATGGTCGATGATTTCGCCGACCGGCTTGCTCGCGTTGTCGCGCACGGCCTTTTCGAGCAGCGGCTTGTATTCGTCCTTCTGCACGGCCTTCAGAACCAGCGACGGGTTGGTCGTCGCGTCCTGCGGCTTGTACTGGGCGAGTTGCTGGAAGTCGCCGGTATCGGCGACGACCTTGGTGTATTGCTTCAGTTGATCGAGTGCAGTAGTCATGTCGAGCCTTTGAGGCGCGTGGGCGCCGTGGTTCAGAAAATGATGACGCTGCCGGTGCCGAGCTGCTGGCGGCGGCCGGGGCAGCGGGTCATCCCGCAAGGTCCCGCAGTGCCGAGGCGGTGCACCGTCCGATAGTAGCAGTAGCGCGCAACGGTGCCCGGTCCCTTCATTTTATGGCGGATCGGGCGCGCGTGGCTCGAAAGCCGGTGCAAGCCCCGTTCAGCCACGCTTTGCGTGCAGCACGGCCTGGGTCGCGAGGCCGGCGACCAGACCCCAGAATGCCGGTCCGATCGACAGCAGCGTGAGGCCGGAGGCGGTCACCATAAACGTGACGAGCGCCGCTTCGCGCTGTTTCACGTCGCCCATCGCGTTCGCGAGGCCGCTCATGATCGAGCCGAACAGCGCCAGTGCCGCGATCGATACGACCAGCGCCTTCGGCAACGCGGCGAACAGCGCGGCGATGGTCGCGCCGAAAATGCCGGCGACGAAGTAGAAGATGCCGCACCAGACCGCCGCCATATAGCGCTTCGAGCGGTCTTCGTGCGCTTCACGGCCGGTGCACATCGCGGCGGTGATCGCCGCGAGGTTGATCGCGTGCGCGCCGAACGGCGCGAGCAGCAGCGACCCGATGCCGGTGGTCGAGATCAGCGGCGACGACGGTGTCGTGTAGCCGTCCGCGCGAAGCACCGCGATGCCGGGCACGTTCTGCGAGGCCATCGTGACGACGAACAGCGGAATGCCGATGCTGACGATCGCGGCCAGCGAGAACGACGGCACCGTCAGCACCGGCGCGGCGAGCGCGATATGAAAATGGCTGAAATCGAGCAGCCCGAGGCCGGCGGCCGCGGTCATGCCGACCACCAGCGTCACCACGATTGCATAACGCGCCGCGACGCGTTTGGCGATCAGGTAGGTGAAAAACATCGTCAGCACCAGCGCCGTCTGATATTGCGCGGCGCGGAAAATCTCGATGCCGATCTCGAACAGGATCCCGGCCAGCAGCGCCGAAGCAATGCCGGCCGGGATTTTCTTCATCAGCGTGTCGAACCAGCCGGTCAGGCCCACGGCGGTCAACAGCAGCGCGCAAGCAACGAACGCGCCGATCGCCTGCGCGTACGGCACCTGCGGCAGCGACGCGATCAGCAGCGCCGAGCCCGGCGTCGACCACGCGATGACGATCGGCGCACGAAAGCGCAGCGACAGGCCGATGGTGGTCAGCGCCATGCCGATCGACAGCGCCCAGATCCACGACGAAATCTGCGCGTCGGTCAGATGCGCGGCGCGGCCGGCCTGGAAAATCAGCACCAGCGAGCTCGAATAGCCCGTCATCATCGCGACGAAGCCGGCCACCAGCGCCGATAGCGACGAGTCGGCAAACGGTCGCAACGGGGCGCGCGGCGAACCCGGCAAGTCGGCGGAGGAGGGCGAAGGCGAGGTCATGCGGGCGGTTTTCCGGGTTTTTGTTGCGTGATTGCGACGCTCCGGGTGCGGCATTGCGCCGCATCCGGGGGCTTATTTTAACGGGGAGAGAGCGGAAGTTTACTTGCTTAGCATGCGCATCGCGGCTTCGAGGCCGGCGAGCGTCAGCGGATACATGCGATGGCCGAGCACTTCGCGGATCACGCCCACCGACTGGCGGTACTCCCACAAGCCTTCCGGTTCCGGATTGAGCCACGCGTGGCGCGGGAAGTGGTCGGCGAGGCGGCGCAGCCAGATGGCGCCGGCTTCGCGATTGTTGTATTCGACCGAACCGCCCGGCTGCAGCACCTCGTACGGGCTCATCGTCGCGTCGCCGACGAAGATCAGCTTGTAGTCGGGCGTGAACTTGTGCAGCACGTCCCACGTCGCGGTGCGCTCGGCGTGGCGGCGCCGGTTGTTCTTCCACAGGAAGTCGTACACGCAGTTGTGGAAGTAATAGAACTCGAGGTGCTTGAATTCGGCCTTGGCCGCGGAAAACAGCTCCTCGGTGCGGCGGATGTGGTCGTCCATCGAGCCGCCGACGTCGAGCAGCATCAGCACTTTCACGTTGTTGTGCCGCTCCGGCACCATCTTCAGATCGAGCCAGCCGGCATTCGCGGCGGTGCTGCGGATCGTGTCGGGCAGATCGAGCTCGTCGGCCGCGCCTTCGCGCGCAAAGCGCCGCAGCCGCCGCAGCGCGACCTTGATGTTGCGCGTGCCGATTTCGACCTGGTCGTCGTAGTCGCGGTAGGCGCGCGCTTCCCATACTTTCGCGGCGGTGCGGTTGCCCGCGCTGTCGCCGCCGATGCGGATGCCTTCCGGGTTGTAGCCGCCATTGCCGAACGGCGACGTGCCGCCGGTGCCGATCCATTTGCCGCCGCCTTCGTGGCGGCCTTTCTGTTCGTCGAAGACTTCCTTCAGGCGCTCCAGCAGCTTGTCGAGGCCGCCGAGCGCTTCGATCTGGGCCTTTTCTTCCGGCGAAAGATCGCGTTTGAGCTTCTTCGTCAGCCAGTCGTCGGGCAGTTCGAGCGCCAGTTCGGCGGTCTGCGCGACGCCGTTGAAATAGGCGCCGAACGCCTGGTCGAACTTGTCGAAATACTGCTCGTCCTTCACCAGCGTCATGCGCGACAGATAGTAGAACTCGTCGAGCGACGGCGCGATCACGTCGGACTTCAGCGCTTCGAGCAGCGTCAGGTATTCCTTCACCGAAACCGGCAGTTTCGCGGCGCGCAGCGTATAGAAAAAGTCGATCAGCATGCTGGGATCTCCGCGTCGGTCGGTCCGTGGGGGCGAGGCGCCGGCCAGCGCAGCGCAGGCGCGCATCGCTCGCGGCCCGCCGCCCGGCGGTCAACGATTAGCGGTTGTTGCGGTTCATGAACACAAGCCGTTCGAACAGGCTCACGTCCTGTTCGTTTTTCAGCAGCGCGCCGTGCAGCGGCGGCACGATCTGCTTGTGGTCCGAGGAGCGCAGCGCTTCGGGCGGAATGTCTTCGGCGAGCAGCAGCTTCAGCCAGTCGAGCAGTTCCGAGGTGGACGGCTTCTTCTTCAGGCCCGACACGTTGCGCAGCTCGAAAAAGCTTTCGAGCGCCGCCGCCAGCAGTTCGCGCTTGATGCCCGGGTAGTGCACCTCGACGATCTGCTGCATGGTCGAGGGGTCTGGAAACTTGATGTAGTGGAAAAAGCAGCGGCGCAGGAACGCGTCCGGCAGCTCTTTCTCGTTGTTCGACGTGATTATCACGAGCGGCCGCTGCTTCGCCTTCACCAGCTCGCGCGTCTCGTACACGTAGAACTCCATGCGGTCGAGCTCGCGCAGCAGATCGTTCGGAAACTCGATATCGGCCTTGTCGACTTCGTCGATCAGCAACACGGTTTGCTGGTCCGATTCGAACGCCTGCCACAGCACACCTTTCACGATGTAATTGCGGATGTCCTTGACGCGCTCGTCGCCGAGCTGCGAATCGCGCAGGCGCGACACCGCGTCGTATTCGTACAGGCCCTGCTGGGCCTTGGTGGTGGACTTGATGTGCCACTGCAGCAGCGGCATGCCGAGCGCCGCGGCGACTTCCTCGGCCAGCATCGTCTTGCCGGTGCCCGGTTCGCCTTTGATCAGGAGCGGCCGTTTCAGCGTCATCGCGGCGTTGACCGCGAGCTTGAGGTCGTCGGTGGCGACGTACTGCGAGGAGCCTTCGAAACGCATGACGGGACGCCCGTTCGGGAAAAATCCCAGTATAAGGCAGATGGGCTGTCGGGCCGGCCGCCGGCGGCTTATCGTGCACGGTCTGTCCGGGCCCCGGCGGCGGCCCGTCGGGTGGACGCCCGTCGCAGCGTCGCGGTACAATTGGGCCGATTTTTTTGGCCTGCGTGGCAACCAGCAAGAAATGACGGCGCAGGCCGTCGCTTTTTTTGAGCGCCGCGATTTGAGGCCCTCGTTTTTGAGCCGTTTCCCCTCAAGCCAGGTTACAAGAGCTATGAAAAAATTCGTCGGCAAACATGTCGTGATCGCAGCGTTGTCGGGCATCGCGGCCTTTGCGGCCATCAGCGCGCAGGCAGCGGATGTCGTCGGCAACGCGAAAGCGGGGCAAGGCAAGGTCGCGATGTGTATCGGCTGCCACGGTATTCCCGACTACCGGACGGCTTACCCGGAGGTCTACCGGGTACCGATCCTCGGCGGCCAGAACGCCACCTATCTGGCCAACGCGCTGCATGCGTACAAGAAGGGCGACCGCCATTTCGGCACGATGCGCGCGATCGCCACGTCGCTGTCGGACCAGGACATCGCGGACATCGCGGCCTATTACGCAGCGCAAACCGCCACTTCGAAGAACAACCCCGACAAATGACCGGCTGCGCATCGATTACGTCAGCGGTAGCGTCAGTCGCACGGTCATTTCCTCACGCGGGCCAGGAGAATTCATGAAGAAGCACCCACACGGTTTCAACACGGTGTTCAAGACGGCATGTGCGTCGCTGGCGCTGGCCGGCTTCGTCGCCGCATCGAGCGCGGCGCATGCGGCGGACGCGTCCAACGGCCAGGTGCTGGTCGAAAACCATAACTGCGCGGCCTGCCATGGCGCGAAGCTCAACAATCCGGTGAGCCCCGAGTATCCGAAGCTGGCCGGCCAGCACGGGGACTACATCTACTGGGCGCTGCGTCAGTATCAGATGGGCACCGGTAACCCGAACCTGGGCCGCAACAACGCGATCATGCAGGCGCAGGTGCAGAATCTGTCGCAAAGCGATATGAAGGACATCGCCGCTTATATCGAGTCGCTGAGCGGCGATCTGGTCGAGAAGAAGTAAGCGGGTTCGAGCGGTTTGGCTTGCCCGGATGCGAATGTGAAAACACCCCGCTTTGGCGGGGTGTTTTGTTTTTGGGGCGGGGCGAGAGGTTGCGTCGGCCGCTTTGGCCGCTTTGGCGAGGTCAGCCGGGTCAGTCGCGCGACGCGCGCCGCTCGATGCGCTGCAGGTACGCATCGGTGTCAGGCGGCGTATTCGTGCGCTGCGCTTCCCAGATCGTTTCGCCCAGACACTCCATGATCGCGTGCTGCGCGTCGTGCGTCGATCCGAGCCGCGCCGCCAGCCGGTCGTGCGCGGCGCGAATGCCGGGCGGCTGATCGATCGACAACTGCTCGCTGATCGCCAGATGCATCGACAGATGCAGGAACGGATTGGTCTGTCCGCGCTCGGGCGAATAGTCTTCCGCGGCGGCGGCTTCAGCGTCCGTCAGCTGCGCGTGGTACTCGGGGTGCTCGACGATCCAGTCCGCCGCCATCGATTCGAGCGGCGTCATGATTTCGCCGGCGCGCTGCTTGCGCCAGGTGTCGGTGAAAAAACGTCGGACTTCGTCGCGGCTGGGATTGAACATCGGCAGGTGATGAAAACGAAAAGCGGAAACGGAACACGGCTATAACGGGCAGGGGCGAAGTGCGACGCCGGTACGACTACCCGGCGCGCGCCGCTCGACTACCCGTGTGCCACTGTGCATACGCGGTGGCGGCGTTAGCAGTGGCCTCGCGGCAGAAGCGTCATTTTACGCCGCGGCGTAGCAACTCGCTGGCGGTGCGCATCGTCACAGATCCGGAGCCGGCGTTTTCGGCCTGAATTCGCATAGCGGTTCGATCACGCAATGCCAGCATTCCGGGCGGCGCGCCTTGCACACATAGCGGCCATGCAGAATCAGCCAGTGATGCGCATCGTGTCGGAATTCCGCGGGCGTGAATTTTTCCAGCGCCGCCTCGACCGCGCGCACGTCCTTGCCTGGCGCAAGTCCGGTTCGATTGGCAACCCGAAAGATATGCGTGTCGACCGCGATGGTCGGTTGACCGAACGCGGTGTTCAGCACCACGTTCGCGGTCTTGCGGCCGACTCCCGGCAGGCCTTCGAGCGCTTCGCGCTCGGCTGGCACCTCGCCGCCGTACTGGTCGAGCAGGATGCGGCACGCGGCCACCACATTCTTCGCTTTGGTGCGGTACAGGCCAATTGTCCTGATGTAGTCAGCCACGCCTTCCTCGCCCAGTTCGACGATCTTCTGCGGCGTATTGGCCACCGGGAACATCTTGCGCATTGCCTTGTTCACCGACACATCGGTGGCCTGCGCCGACAGCATCACGGCGATCAGCAGTTCGAACGGTGTCGTGTATTCGAGCTCGGTGGTCGGGTGCGGGTTCAGGCTTTGCAGCGTCTCGTAGATCGCGCGGCGTTTGTTCGCGTTCATGCGGGGCGGTGGGTGTTTTAACGCTTCGTGTTCGAGTGAGTGGGCGACGGCGCTGCGTTGTCGCCGCCTGTTTGATCCGGGTTGCCGGGTGAATGGCCGGCGTCGGTTGCGCGACTGCCGGGTGGCCGGCCGGTTTCGCCCGGCGAAGCGCCGGCCGCGGCCGCGTCGGTCGCGTCGCGGGTGGCTTCCCCCTGCTGCGAGTCGTTGCCGGCTGCGCCGCGCGTGTCGGCGCTTCGCTGTGCATGCCGCGCATCGCCCGATTCTTGCAGACCCGCTTGCGTGTCCAGACCGAGCCGCTTGCGGCGCGCTTCGGCGGCATCGATCTGCGCCTGCACGTTGGCGCTGACGTGCGACGTGTTCTGCGGCGCCAGACCCTTGGCAGCCAGTTCCTCTTTTTTCTTTCGCGCACGCTCTAGCGCGGCTTCGATGATCGCGCGCTTCTTCGCTTCGGCGTCGTTCACCGGTGCGGGCTGCGCGGCACCCGGCGCGGCGCCAGCGGATGTGCCGCTCACGCCCGCCGCGTTCGCAGTCGGGTCCGCACTCGCGCCCATGCTGACGCTGCCAGCACCGGCCGTCGCGCGTCGCGCCGCCGCGCGCGCTTCCGCCGCTTCGCGCTCGCGCGCAAGCCGCGCGAGCCGCCGGTCGTGTCGCTCACGCGCGGCATCGGCCTGCTGCTGGGTCCACGCATCCCAACCGGTTGCATCGCCGGTGACGGGGAACATCGCAATGCAATCGACCGGGCAGGGCGCAACGCATAGATCGCACCCGGTACACAATTCGGCGACGATCGTATGCATCTGCTTGGCCGCGCCGACGATCGCATCGACCGGACACGCCTGCATGCACAGCGTGCAGCCGATGCACAGGCTCTCGTCGATAAAGGCGACCGGCCGCGGCCGCTCGACGCCATTGGCCGGATTGATCGGAATGACCGGCTTGCCGAGCAGCGCCGCCA
>DATLOW010000138.1:0-22951 GCA_035536055.1 Paraburkholderia sp.
CGAGATGAACACGTAGCTTGTCTTAAATTCCTCTTGTAGATCCATAAACAGATTGAGAATCTGCGCCTGGATCGACACGTCGAGTGCGGACACCGGTTCATCGGCCACCACGATCTGCGGATCGAGAATCATCGCCCGCGCGATCGCCACGCGCTGCCGCTGGCCGCCCGAGAACATATGCGGGTAACGCTTCGCATGTTCGGGCCGCAGGCCGACCGTGCGCATCATGTGCGCGATGCGCTCGGCACGTTCGGTCGCGCTCATCGGCGTGTTGATCGCGAGCGGTTCGCCGAGCGTCTGCTCGACGGTCTTGCGCGGATTCAGCGACGCGAACGGGTTCTGGAACACCATCTGCACGCGTCGGCGCAATGCGGCGATCTGCTCGTGATTCGCGCCGGCCACGTCCTCGCCGTCGATCAACAGACGGCCGGAGGTGGGCGCTTCGATCATCGTCAGTTGACGTGCGAGCGTCGATTTGCCGCAACCGGATTCGCCGACCACCGCCAGCGTGCGGCCGCGTTCCAGCGTGAACGACACGCCGTTCAGCGCCTTCACCGTGCCGTGGCCGAACATGCCGCGCTTGACGTCGTAATGCTTCGCCAGCTGGTCGGCGACTAGTACGTGGTCGCCGGGCGCGTGGGCCGCGGGGCGCCGTGTTTCGGGTACTGCGTTCATCGGGCGCCTCCGTGTTGAATGGCGTCGGTGGCGAGGTTCAGCGGCTTGATGCAGCGCACGCGAGCCGCGTCGTCATGGTTCGGCAACGTGTCGAGCGGCGGCCGCGCCTTCATGCAATCGTCGACGACGTACTTGCAGCGCGGCGCGAACAGGCAGCCCTTGGGCCGGTCGTCGCGCCCCGGCACCATGCCCGGCAGCGCAGCCAGCCGCACCGCGCCGACGTTGTGCTCAGGGATCGCCGCGAGCAGCGCTTCCGTGTACGGGTGATGCGGCGCCGCGAAGATATCCGGCACGCGGTTGGTTTCGATGATCTCGCCCGCGTACATCACGGCGACGCGCTGCGCCACTTCCGACACCACCGCGAGATCGTGCGAAATCAGCACCAGCGCCATGCCGCGTTCCTTCTGCAACTGCACCAGCAGTTGCATGATCTGCGCCTGGATCGTCACGTCGAGCGCGGTGGTCGGCTCGTCGGCGATCAGCAGCTTCGGATTGCAGGCCACCGCCATCGCGATCATCACGCGCTGGTTCATGCCGCCCGACATCTGGTGCGGAAACGATTCGATACGGTTCTTCGCATCCGGAATACCGACCTGATCAAGCAGTTCGAGCGCGCGCCGGTTCAGCGCATCGCCACGCAGCCCTTCGTGCAGCTTCAGCACTTCCTTGATCTGATAGCCGACCGTATAGCTCGGGTTCAGGCTCGTCAGCGCGTCCTGGAACACCATTGCGACGTCCTTGCCGATAATCCTGCGGCGCTCTTTCGCGCTCGCTGTCAGCAGATTCTTGCCGTCGAAGGTGATCTCGTCCGCGGTCACTTTGCCGGGCGCGTCGATCAGGCCCATCAGCGCCATCATCGTCACGCTCTTGCCCGAGCCCGATTCGCCGACCACGCCGAGCACTTCGCCGGGGGCGACGTTCAGGTTGATGCGGTCGACCGCGGGCAGGCCGCTGAAATTCACCGCCAGGTTGCGGATGGTCAATAGATCGCTCATGTCAGGCCAACCGTTTCAGTTTGGGATCGAGTGCGTCGCGCAGCCCGTCGCCGAGCAGGTTGATCGCGAGCACCGAGATCAGGATGGCAAGACCGGGCATCGTGACGATCCACCATGCGCTGTCGATATAGTCGCGCGCCGATGCGAGCATCGCGCCCCACTCGGCGAGCGGCGGCTGCACGCCGAGGCCCAGAAAGCCGAGCGCGGCCGCGTCGAGAATCGCCGACGAAAAGCCGAGCGTCGCCTGCACGATCAGCGGCGCGGTGCAGTTCGGCAGCACTTGCGAGAACATCAGCCGCGGCACGCTGGCGCCAGCCACCCGCGAAGCCATCACGTATTCCTTGTGCAGTTCGCCGAGCGCCGACGCGCGCGTCAGACGCACATAGCCGGGCAGTGCAACGATTGCGATCGCCAGCATCGTATTGATCAGGCCGGGGCCGATGATCGCCACCACCGCGACCGCGAGCAGCAGCGACGGCAGCGCGAGCAGCACGTCCATCACGCGCATGATCGGCGTGTCGGCGTACTTGCCGAAGAACGCCGCGATCAGGCCGAGCACGATGCCCGGAATCAGCGCGAGCACCACCGATACGCAGCCGATCCAGATCGACAGCCGCGCGCCGTACATCAGCCGCGAAAGAATGTCGCGGCCGGCCTCGTCGGTGCCCAGCAGGAATCTGGCGTTGCCGCCGTCGAGCCACGCGGGCGGAATCTTGACGAAGTCGCGGTACTGCTCGATCGGGCTGTGCGGCGCGATCAACGGCGCGAAAATCGCGACGAAGATCAGCAACAGCACGATGATGCCGGCGCCGACCGCACCGCGGTTGCGCGAGAAGTTGGACCAGAATTCGCGGGCGGCGAGGGCTCGGCCGCTTGGCGGAGTCACGGCCTGGGGGACGGTATTCTGTAGGTCGGCCATCACGCCTCCTGCCGAGCCGCCTCAGGGGAGGCGTGAGCCCCCTTGGGGGGCAGCGAACGAATATGAGCTTGGGGGTGCATTTTCTTTACCTCGTATGGCGAATGCGTGGGTTCAACACGCCGTACAACAGATCGACGACGAGGTTCACTACGATCACAAGCGTTGCGATCATCAGAATACCGCCCTGCACGACCGGATAGTCGCGACGGCTAATGGCATCAATCAGCCACTTGCCGATGCCCGGCCATGAGAACAGCGTTTCCGTCAGCACGGCTCCCGCAAGCAATGTACCGATCTGCAAACCAATCACGGTCACCACCGGGATCAGCGCATTGCGCAGCGCATGCACGACGATCACACGCGCCGGCGACAAACCCTTCGCGCGCGCCGTGCGGATGTAATCCTCGCGCAGCACTTCAAGCATCGACGAGCGCGTCATCCGTGCGATCACCGCCAGTGGAATCGTACCGAGCACGATGGCCGGCAAAATCAGATGGCTGACCGCCGACGTGAACGACCCTTCGTCCGTACCCGGCAGCAACGAATCGATCAGCAAAAACCCGGTGACGTGCGGGATGTCGTATTCAACCGCGATACGTCCCGACACCGGCGTCCAGCCGAGCTTCACCGAGAACAGCATGATCAGGATCAAGCCCCACCAGAAAATCGGCATCGAATAGCCGGTCAGCGCGGAGCCCATCACGCCGTGATCGACCACCGAGCCGCGCCTCAGCGCGGCAAACACGCCCGCCGGCAAACCAACGATCAGCGCAAATACCATCGCGCAGAACGACAGCTCGACGGTAGCCGGAAAGCGCGCGAGAAACTCGTCCATCACGCTGGTGTTCGTGATGATCGACGTGCCGAGATTGCCGTGCAGCGCCCGGCCGACGTAATGCACGTATTGGAGCGGCAGCGGCTCGTCGAGCCCGAGGCGGTGCAGCGCCGCGGCATGCAAGGCCGGGTCGACACCACGCTCGCCCATCATCACTTCGACGGGGTCACCGGGGATCAGGTGGATAAGCGCGAACGCGAGGATCGTAATACCGATGAAAGTCGGTATCACCATCCCGATGCGGCGCAATACGAATCGGAACATGGAGCGTCCCTATAGTCTGGATGGAAAAACGCAACCGGCGACAAGGGCTTGTGGCCCCGTCGCCGGACAATTTCGACCAGTCTTATAACCGTGCGAAAAACTTACTGCGGCTGATTGCTTTCTAAAACGTCCGGCCTGTTACTTCAAGCCGACGCCGTCGAAGCGCACGTAACCGAGCGATTCGATGCGCATGTCGGTCACCTTGTTGCTGATCGGTTGATAGACCGTCGAGTGTGCGATCGGCGAATACGGCAGTTGTTCCGCAAAAATCTGCTGCGCCTGCACATACAGCTTGGTGCGCGCGTCCTGACCGTTGGTTTCGCGACCCTTCTTGATCAGATCGTCGAACGGCTTGTAGCACCACTTCGAGAAGTTGCTGCCGTTCACCGCATCGCAGCCGAGCAGCGTGCCGAGCCAGTTGTCCGGGTCGCCGTTGTCGCCGGTCCAGCCGATCAGCATCGAGTCGTCTTCACCCGCGTGCGCGCGCTTGATGTACTCACCCCACTCGTACGTGACGATCTTCGCCTTTACGCCGATCTTGGCCCAGTCCGCCTGAATCATTTCCGCCATCAGACGGCCGTTCGGGTTGTACGGACGCTGCACCGGCATCGCCCACAGCGTGATCTCGAAGCCGTTCGGGAAGCCGGCCTTCGCCAGCAGCGCCTTGGCCTTTTCCGTATCGTAGCTGGCTGCCTTCAGCGACTTGTCGTAAGACCACTGCGTCGGCGGCATCGGATTGGTCGCGGCCTGGCCCGCACCCTGGTACACGGCCTCGACGATCGCCTTCTTGTTGATCGCCATGTCGAGCGCCTGGCGCACTTCGACCTTGTCGAGCGGCTTGTGCGTGACGTTGTACGCGAGGTAACCGAGGTTGAAGCCGGCCTGCGACGGCATCTGCAGGTTGCTGTCCGCCTTCAGCGGCGCGATGTCGGCCGGGCTCGGATAGCTCATGATCTGGCATTCGTTGCGCTTCAGCTTCTGCACGCGCACGCTGGCGTCCGGCGTAATCGAGAAGATCAGCTTCGACACCTTCACGGTGTTCGGCTTCCAGTAGTCAGGATTGCCGTCGAAACGGATCGTCGCGTCCTTCGTGTAGCTGCGGAAAATGAACGGGCCCGTGCCGACCGGCTTCTGGTTGATGTCGGCCGCCTTGCCGTCCTTCAGCAACTGGTCCGCATATTCCGCCGACTGGATCGATGCATACTCCATCGCCATGTTCTGGATGAACGGGGCATTCACTTCCGCCAGTGTGAACCTCACCGTGTACGGGTCGACCTTTTCGACCTTCGTGATCAGCTTGTCGAGGCCCATGTCGCTGAAGTACGGGAACTGCACCGGGTAGGCCTTGCGGAACGGCTGGTTCGCATCGAGCATGCGCTCGAACGTGAACAACACGTCGTCCGCGTTGAATTCGCGGGTCGGCTTGAAGTACGCGGTAGTCTGGAATTTGACGCCGTGGCGCAGATGGAACGTATAGGTCTTGCCGTCCGGCGACACGTCCCATTTCTCGGCGAGGCCCGGCTCGACCTTGGTGCCGCCGCGCTCGAATTCGACCAGGCGGTTGAAGACGGTGAACGTATTCGCGGTGAAGTCGGTGCCCGTCGTGTACTGCGCCGGATCAAAACCCGCCGGGCTGCCTTCTGAGCAGTAAACGAGGGTTTTGTTCGGGATATCGGCAGCGTTAGCCAGTTGGGCGCCCGCCATCGAAGCCGCTGCGACGGCACCCAGCGTCGTGAGCCGGAGCGCGCGCAACAGGTTGTTTTGTTTCATGTTTCCTCCAGGTTTATAACCGGTCAAAACCAGCGTAGCGCGATATTACTGAGCTTTGCTGGCCCCCACAAGCGGACGAAATTCCGTGTGGTGCAAATGAGGAAACGCGTATAGGAGACGGGCGGCGAGACAGGCCCGAGGTGAACTTCAGGCGGCCCGCCGCGCCGGCGTTTGCGGCGCAGCGATGCGGCCGCCGCGCCGCTGTGGTATGGGCACCGCGGGGCGGCGCCGCGGCAGTCCGGAGCGGTGCTTCTACAGTTTGAGACGCTCGCAGATTGCTTTGGTGGCCGCAGCGTTGTTGAGCGTGTAGAAATGCAAACCCGGCACGCCGGCATCGACGAGTCGCCGGCACAGTTCGGTCACGACGTCGAGGCCGAACGCGCGAATCGCGTCGCGGTCGTCGCCGAAACTTTCCAGGCGTCGCGCGACCCAGCGCGGCACTTCGGCACCGCACATTTCCGAAAAGCGCATCAGCTGCGAGAAGTTCGTGATCGGCATGATGCCGGGCACGATCGGCACTTCCACGCCGAGCTTGCGTGCGTCGTCGACAAAGCGGAAATACGCGTCCGCGTTGAAGAAGTACTGGGTAATCGCCGAGTTCGCGCCGGCCTTCACCTTGCGCACGAAGTTGTCGAGATCGTGCTTCGGCGAACGCGATTGCGGATGGTATTCCGGGTACGCCGCCACTTCGATCCAGAACCAGTCGCCGAATTCGGCGCGAATGAAGCTGACCAGTTCCGACGCATAGCGCAGCTCGCCCACTTCGCCCATGCCCGAAGGCAGATCGCCGCGCAACGCGACGATATGGCGAATGCCGTGCGAACGGTACTCGGTCAGGATCGCGCGCAGGCTGGCCCGCGACGAGCCGATACACGACAGATGCGGCGCGGCCTCGAGGCCTTCGGCCGCCATTTCGACGACCGTATCGAGCGTGCCTTGCTGCGTCGAGCCGCCGGCGCCGAACGTGCAGGACACGAATTTCGGCTTCAGCGGCACGAGTTGCGCGCGCGTGGCGCGCAGTTTTTCGACGCCTTCCGGTGTTTTAGGCGGGAAGAATTCGAATGAGAGTTCGATGGGGTTCATGATCCGATGGGCATCGCGAAGCGGCCGCTTGCGCTAGCCGAAACTGCGATTGCCGAGAATGAGCGCGGACAGCAGCCACGACACGATGCTGTACAGGATCGAGCCGAAGAACGCCGACCAGAAACCCGACACCTCGAAGCCCTTCAGCAGCGATGCGCACAGCCAGAAGCACAGCGCATTGACCACCAGAATGAAGAGCCCGAGCGTGATAATCGTGACGGGCAGCGTCAGCAGAATCAGCACCGGCCGCAACACCGCATTGATGAGCCCGAGCACCACCGCGACGATCAACGCCGTGCCGAAGCTGCGGATGTGGATCGACGGTACGAGGTAGGTGATGATCAACAGCGCGAGCGCATTGATCAGCCAGGTCAACAGCAGGGACATGAAGAGCTCCTTAGGGCTTGCGGTCCGGTTCGACTCGATGACGCAACAGCCGGCGTAGCTGCTGCGCCGTGCTTAGTAGCGGTAGTGGTTCGGCTTGAACGGGCCGTTCTTGTCGACGCCGATGTAGCCGGCCTGCTCGCTCGACAGCACGGTCAGGTTCGCACCAATGCGCGCAAGGTGCAGGCGCGCGACCTTCTCGTCGAGCTGCTTCGGCAGCACGTACACCTTGTTCTCGTACTTGCCGCCCTGCGTGAACAGTTCGATCTGTGCGAGCGTCTGGTTGGTGAACGAGTTCGACATCACGAACGACGGGTGGCCGGTCGCGCAGCCGAGGTTCACCAGACGCCCCTCAGCCAGCAGGATCACGCGCTTGCCGTCCGGGAAAATGATGTGATCGACTTGCGGCTTGATGTTTTCCCACTCGTACTGGCGCGTCGACGCAACGTCGATTTCCGAGTCGAAGTGGCCGATGTTGCAGACGATCGCGTTGTGGCGCATCGCCTTCATGTGATCGTGGTTGATCACGTGGTAGTTGCCGGTGGCCGTCACGAAGATGTCGGCCTTGTCGGCGGCGTATTCCATCGTCACGACGCGGTAGCCTTCCATCGCCGCCTGCAGCGCGCAGATCGGATCGATTTCGGTGACCCACACCGTGGCGCCCAGGCCGCGCAGCGATTGCGCGCAGCCCTTGCCCACGTCGCCGTAACCGGCCACCACTGCGATCTTGCCGGCGATCATCACGTCGGTCGCGCGCTTGATGCCGTCCACCAGCGATTCGCGGCAGCCGTACAGGTTGTCGAACTTCGACTTCGTCACCGAATCGTTGACGTTGATCGCCGGGAACGGCAGACGGCCTTCCTTTTCCATCTGGTACAGACGGTGCACGCCGGTGGTCGTTTCTTCGGTCACGCCCTTGATGTGCGCGAGACGCTTCGAATACCACGTCGGGTCGGCATCCAGATGTTGCGCGATCGACTTGAACAGCGCGGTTTCTTCTTCGTTGGTCGGCTTGCCGATCACCGAGCGGTCTTTTTCAGCCTTCGAGCCCAGAATCAGCAGCAGCGTTGCGTCGCCGCCGTCGTCCAGAATCATGTTGGCGAATTCGCCGTTCGGCCATTCGAAAATGCGGTGCGAGAACTCCCAGTATTCGTCGAGCGACTCGCCCTTGAACGCGAACACAGGCGTGCCGCCGTCGGCGATCGCCGCGGCTGCGTGGTCCTGGGTCGAGAAGATGTTGCACGAGGCCCAGCGCACGTCGGCGCCGAGCGCCTTCAGCGTCTCGATCAGCACGCCGGTCTGGATCGTCATGTGCAGCGAGCCGGCGACGCGCGCGCCCTTCAGCGGCTGCTGCGCCTTGTATTCGTCGCGAATCTGCACGAGGCCGGGCATTTCGGTCTCGGCGATGTTCAGTTCCTTGCGGCCCCAGCCAGCCAGCGACAGGTCCGCTACGACGAAATCTTGCGAGCTTTTGGAATCGTAAACTGCGGCGTTCATCACGCCCTCCTTTCTAAGAAATTAGAAGATGACGTGAGCGCCGTTCGATGCGGTGGGTTGGAGGCGCATCGCGCTTCAAGCCATCCGATTGAAAGTCTCCGAGCCTGGCGGGCCGTGCCCGTCGCAACGCTCCTCGAAGACGAGCGCAGATTGTAGCAAATCGAGATGACGCGTGGCATTCGGGTTTTTGACCGCGGGGTTTTATGGCTGCCGCGGGTCATGGGCGCGCCGACGGCTCCAGCGAGGCGGCCAGTGGTCCGTCGAATGCGCGTAGCGCCGCAATGCCCGCTATCGCACGCGCCGCACATTGCTGCGAAAGCGCCGCCATCTGTTCGAACAGCGGCACCGGCAACGGCTGCATGCCCATCGAGATCCGAAAGTAGCGCTCCGCGTGGATGCCGGCGTGGTAATGCATCCGCACACGCTTCGCATCGGCAAGCCGTGGGTTGCCGAATGCGCCGCGCAATGCCAGCGCCAGCGGTCCGTCTTCGCCGCCATGGCGTCGGAAAAATGCATCGAGCGGAAAGCCGCCGAGCGCCGCAAACACTTCGCGACGGATCACGAGACTGCTCGGTACGGTGTTGGACAGCTGCGCGCCAAGCGCAGCGAATGCGGGATGCGCGGCGATCTGTGGCGGAAAATCCGCGAACTCGACGTCGAGCCGCACCGATGCCTGACGCCGATGCGCGCTCAGAAACGCCCTTGCTGCGGCAAGCGCGCCCGGCAGATATTCGTCATCTGCGTCGAGAAAGGCGACCAGCGGATGCGCCGCATGTAACGCCGCCCAGTTGCGCGCGCGGGCCGCGCCGCCATTCGCCGGCATCTGCAGCACATCGATGCGCGCGTCGTGTTGCGCGTAACGGCGGATCACCTCCACGGATGCATCGGTGGACGCGTCGTCGACCACGAGGATCTGCGCTGCCTCCGGCTGCGCAATGCAACTGTCGAGGGCGCGCGCGAGCGTCTGCGCGGCGTTATGGCAGGGAATGACGACGGTGACGGGAAGCATCGCGATTGATCGGTGCCGGAGCACAAGCAGAGCCAGCCGCCGATCATAGGCGGGACAATCGAACGCGCATCCCGAAAAGTTTGCGGACGACAGAAGCGCTCCGCGCGCGACCGATCAGATCGGCAACCAGTCCAGTATCGGCGCGATCAGCACCATCACCACGCCCGCGATCATCATCGTCAGGCTGGACACCACGCCTTCCTCGCTGCCGAGTTCGCGCGCCTTCGCGGTGCCCACGCCATGCGCGGCCGCGCCGAACAGCGCGCCGCGCGCGAGCCGCGAGCGCAGCGGCAGCACCGCCAGCACCAGCTCGCCGAACAGCATGCCGCACACACCGGTGGCAATCACGAACAACGCGGTGAGATCCTTCGGCGCATGAATCTTGTCGCAAACCGCGAGCGCGAACGGCGTCGAAATGGAGCGGGTCATCAGGCTGCGCTGTAGTTCCGGCGAAAGATGCAGCAGCTTCGCGAGCGCCAGCGAACCGCCGACCGCCACCACGATGCCCACCGCTACGCCGACCGTCAGCGAAATCCAGTGCCGCGCGATCAGCTCGCGGTATTCATAGATCGGCACCGCAAACGCGACCGTCGCCGGCCCGAGCAGCCACATCAGCCAGCGCGTGTCCCGGAAGTACACCGGATACGGAATGTGCGCGAACACCACTACCAGCGCCAGCACAATCGGCACCGCGACGAGCGGCGTGAACCACGGCGTCTTCACGCGCGCGTACAGCGCCTTCGACGCGAAATACAACGCAATGGTCATCACCAGGCAGCCGGCCGCGATCAGCCGCGCAGCGTCATCGGCGAATAGCGAGGCGTAGAAGGCGTTCATCGTCTGGACTCTCGTGGCGGCCGCGACGCGCGCTCAGCGACGAAGCGGGCGCGCTTCAACCGGCACGCGGCGCAGCGCAAGGCGGCGTTCGAGGTGCGACGCCTGTTCGACGGCAAACGCCACCGCGACCATCACCATCAGCGTGCCGCCCGCGACCACCAGCGCAAGCCGCCAGCCGTCTTCGCGAAACAGCCCGCCGTACTGCACCGCGGCCACCGCGGCCGGAATGAAGAACAGCAGCAGTTCCGAAAGCAGCCAGTCGGCACCCGCCTTCACCCAGCGCGGCGCCACGCCGCCGCACAGCAGCAGCACCAGCAGCAGTCCGAGTCCGACCACACCGCCCGGCACCGGCAGCCCGATGCTGCGCACCGCCAGATCGGCGACGAACCACACGCCCGCCAGCACCGCGCATTGCGCGACGATGCGCAGCGCACGGGCAACCGGCTGCAGCGCGCCCGAGCGTGCGCTGAATGCGAGCTTTCTGGCGATGACCTTCATCTGGCAATCCCTGGTGGTGTAAGAGTAGAACCGAGTATAGGGTTTCCACTGATATAAATATAATGACTTACACCCATTAAAATCATTCCAAATTGGAATCCCGGAGCCCATCATGGAACTGCGCGCCCTTCGTTACTTCGTCGAAGTGGTCCGGCAGCGGAGTTTCACTGCCGCTGCCGAGCACCTGTTCGTCACGCAGCCGACCATCAGCAAGATGGTCAAATCGCTCGAGGACGAAATCGGTACGCCACTGCTGCTGCGCGACGGCCGCCAGATGGTGCTGACCGATGCCGGCCGCATCGTCTACCAGCGCGGCCAGGACGTGCTGGCTGCGCAGGCGCAGTTGCAGGCGGAATTGAACGACCTCGGCACACTCGGCCGCGGTCAGCTGACGATCGGCATTCCGCCGATGGGCGGCGCGCTGTTCACGCCGGCCATCGCCGCATTCAGGCAGCGCTATCCGAAAGTCGAGATGAAGCTGATCGAACAAGGCTCGCGCGCGGTGGAAAGCGCGCTGCTCGACGGCGAACTGGAACTCGGCGGCGTGCTGCTGCCGGTCGATCCCGAGACCATCGATACCTTGCCGATGACATGTCAGCGTCTATGGCTGGTGGCGCGCGCGGGCTCGCGCTGGGACGCGATGGAGCAAGTGCCGCTCGCAAACCTCGCCCAGGAAGCCTTCGTGTTCTACGACCAGAGCCTCGCGCTAAACGACATCGTGTTGAATGCGTGCAGCAGCGCCGGCTTCGCGCCGACCATCATCAGCCGTAGCGAGCATTGGGATTTCATGGTGGCGCTTGTGCTCGCGGGTGTCGGCATTGCGTTGCTGCCGGCGCCGTATTGCCGGCGGCTCGATACCGCGCAGTTCACCTGCCGGCCGGTGGTCGAGCCGGAGATTCTGTGGGAAATCGCCGTGGGATGGCGGCGCAACAGCTATTTGTCGCATGCCGCGCGTGCATGGCTCGACGTGGCGCGCGAAACGCTGCGCGGGCAGAGCGGCGACGATTTTATGAATGCGCCGGCACTCGGTATCGTGATGACCGGCAGCGCGGCGGCGCGGCCGGAGCGCGGCGAGGAATGACCGCGCGTTTGGTGCGATCGTAGTTACCGGCGTTTAACTGATAGGCGGCGCGGCCACCATCCGCACGCCGGGGCCCGCGCGCGCGCCGCGCCCCACTTCGTGCAGATCGCCGCCTCCGGCGCGAGCGCGCGCGATAAACTCCGCCGCCCGCTCCGCAATCATCACCGTCGGCGCATTCGTATTGCCGCCGATCAAGGTCGGCATGACCGAAGCATCCACGACTCGCAACCCTTCCACACCGCGCACGCGCAAGAGCGGATCGACGACCGACTCCGCATCCCCGCCCATCCGGCACGTCCCCACCGGGTGGTAAATCGTGTCGGCATGGGCGGCAATCGCCGCGCGCAATTCGGCATCGCTTTGCGCCGCATGCGTGTAGAGTTCGCGCCCGCCGCACAACGCCAGCGAAGGTGCATCGAGAATGCGCCGCGCTAGCCGCGCCCCTTCTACCAGCAGATCGACATCGCGCGTATCGCTCAGGTAGCGCGGGTCGATCACTGGCGCCACGCGCGCGTCGCCGCTGGCCAGCATGACCGTGCCGCGGCTATGCGGCCGCAGCACGCACACGTGCAGCGAGTAACCATGCCCCCAATGCAGACGGCGGCTGTGATCGTCGACGAGTGCCGTGCAAAAGTGCATCTGCAAATCGGGCCGCTCGAGCGTCGGCCGGCTGCGCAGGAACGCGCCGGCTTCGGCCACATTGCTCGTCATCATGCCGCGCCCCTGCCGCATGAATCTGAAGAACTGCGGCACCATCTTCGCGATACCGCGCAACGAATAGCCGGTAAGCTGGGTCGAGCGCACGCGCTTGTTGATGGTGAAATCGATGTGATCGATCAGGTTGCGGCCGACCTGCGGCGCGTCGTGTACGACCTGCACGCCATGCTCGCGCAAATGCTCTGCCGGCCCGATGCCCGAGCACATCAACAGTTGCGGCGAGTTGAATGCGCCGGCGGCCAGCACGACTTCCGCGCGCGCTTCGATCTTCTCGGTGCGCCCGTTGCGCACCACTTCCACGCCGCTTGCGCGCCTGCTTTCAAACAGCACACGCAGCACCGTTGCATCCGCAAGCAGATGCAGATTCGGCCGCGCCCGGCCATACAGGTATGCCTGCGCGACGCTGCAACGCCGGCCTTCCCGCTGCGTGACCTGAAAGAACCCGACACCTTCCTGCCGCGGCCCATTGAAATCGTCGTTCGGCGCAAGGCCCGCTTCGATCGCCGCACGTACGAAGCGCTGCGAAAACGGATTGCGATAGCGCAGATCAGACACGGTAAGCGGCCCATCCGCGCCATGCAGCGCATCCGCGCTACGTTCGTTGCCTTCGGCGCGGCGGAAATACGGCAACACGTTGGCCCAGCTCCAGCCGGTGCAGCCGAGCTGCGCCCATTCGTCGTAGTCGAGCGGATGGCCGCGCGTGTAGACCATCGCATTGATCGCGCTCGACCCACCGAAGCCCCGGCCGCGCGGCTGATAACCGCGCCGCCCTGCCAGCCCGGCTTGCGGCACAGTCTCGTAGCCGTAATTCGTCGCCAGCCTGAACGGCACCGTCGCCGCCACGCCGAGCGGCATATTGACCAGCAGATTGCGTTCGGTGTGCGGCCCCGCTTCGACCAGCGCGATGGTCGCATCCGGACAGTATTCGGCTAGGCGCCCCGCCAGCGCAGCGCCGCCCGAACCCGCACCGACGATCACATAGTCGTATTGCACCTGCTCCTCCTGTAACGCGCGCCGCGCATTTTGCGGCCTGTGTGTCCCGCTCGTGCATACTGAGGCACGGCGTTTTTTTGCGCATTGTAGGGACGCACAGCCGATGCACACAGGCCTGCGCAAGAGCGAAACCTCTAAACGAAACAGCGGTTGCGCCCCTATGATGAAGGGCGCCGCGCGGCCCACCCGTGACAGGCGCGCACCATTCAAACATCACGTTTCGCGCCATGCCGTGCCGCATCGCATCGGCGCGTCGCGCTCAAACGGCGCGCGGTACAAAGAAGGCCTGCAGACATCCGGCACACGGTGGCAGACGGAGGCTTAAATGGACAGTTTCGGACCCGGCAGCACGCACGAAGTCAGCAACCAGGTGCCGCTGCTCGCTCGCTACAACCTGTTTTCCAGCGATCCGGCGCTGGTTGCCGCAGTCGAACGCGAAGGCGCCGGCTGGCATCGCGCGGCGCTGCTGCGCGACGGCGCGGCGCTCACCGAACCGGACGTGCTCGCGCTCGCCGAACTGGCGAACCGGCATACGCCGGAGCTGTTCACGTACAGCCCGCGTGGCGAGCGCATCGATGCGCTGGAGTTTCACCCCGCATGGCACGCGCTGATTGCGCAATTGCGCGCGGCCCGTCTGCATGCGTTGCCGTTTTCCGATCCACAGCCGGGTGCGATGGTGGCGCGCTGCGCCGCGTATCTGCTGCATGCGCAACTCGAATCGGGCGCGCTGTGCCCGGTGACGATGACCTTCGCCAGCATCCCGGTGCTGCAACGCGAACCCGCCTTGTTCGCGACGCTGCGCGACAAACTCTACGCACGCACCCACGATCCGGTCGATGCACCGCTCGCGCACAAGCAGTCGGCGTTGATCGGCATGGGGATGACCGAAAAGCAAGGCGGCTCCGACGTGCGCAGCAATCGCACGCGCGCGGTCGCGGCAGACGGTAACAGCAGCGGCCGCGGCGGCGCGTACCGCCTGCTCGGCCACAAGTGGTTCTTCTCGGCGCCGCAGTGCGATGCGCACCTGGTGCTCGCGCGCACCGACGGCGTCGAGGGCGTGTCGTGCTTCTTCGTGCCGCGTTTCGCGCCGGACGGCAGCAAGAACGCGGTACGCGTGCAGCGGCTGAAGAACAAGCTCGGCAACCGTTCGAACGCGAGCAGCGAAGTGGAGTTTTTCGATGCGTACGGTGTGATGATCGGCGACGAGGGCCGCGGCGTGCCGACCATCATCGAAATGGCGAACTACACGCGGCTCGATTGCGCGCTCGGCAGTGCCGGGCTGATGCGCGCGGCGCTGGTACAGGCGATCCATCATGCGCGGCATCGCAGTGCGTTCGGCCGTCTGCTCGCGGAACAACCGCTGATGCGCAACGTGCTGGCCGATCTCGCGCTCGAATCCGAAGCCGCCACGGTGCTGGTGATGCGCCTCGCGCGCGCGTTCGAGGACAACACCGGCGCGGCAGAAGAACGCGCATGGCGGCGCCTCATCACTCCTGCGGCGAAATACTGGATCTGCAAGCGCGCGCTCGAATTCACCGGCGAAGCGATGGAAGTATGGGGCGGCAATGGCTACGTCGAAGAAGGGCCGATGGCGCGCTTCTATCGCGAGGCGCCGGTCAACTCGATCTGGGAAGGCTCGGGCAACGTGATGTGTCTCGACGTGCTGCGCGCGCTGGAACGCGAGCCAGACGCCGCGCAGGCTTTGCTCGCCGCGTGGCGTGCGGTGGCGCAAGGTCATGCGCCGCTTGCCGCGGCGCTCGACCGGCTGCTCGCGCTGCTGGGCGGCCCGGCCGAACAGCGCGAGGCGTCGGCGCGGCGTGTGGCGCAGCAGCTCGTGCTGATTGCGCAGGCGGTGCTGCTGGTGCAGCATGCGCCGCCACTGGTCGCGGATGCGTTCATTGCGACGCGCATCGCCGATGGTTGCGGCGACAACGGCCGCGTCTACGGCACGTTGCCCGCGACGTTCGATCATCCGGCGCTGGTCGAGCGCGCGTTCGCAGGCTGACGCGGCGCAAGCTCGGTCACAAGCTCGGTCACAAGCGCGGTCACAAGCGCCGGCGAGACGTCCAGCCACACGCCCAACACGCCCGGCGCCCAACGCACGCCATGCACCCAACGGACACGACAAACCAGGAACAACGGCAATGAAGAACGATCTGCCGGACGCAGCCGCGACACACGCGCTCGACACATTGCTGCGCGACCAGAAAGCCGCATGGCTGCGCGACCCGTACCCATCATGGGAAACGCGCGCCGCGCAGCTGAAAGCGCTGCGCCGCATGCTGCTGGACAACCGCGACGCGCTCACCGAAGCCATCCAGGCCGACTTCGGCAACCGCTCGGAAGAAGAAGTGCTGCTCGCGGAATTCATGCTGGCAAAGGAGGAAATCGGCAGCGCATTGCGGCACGGCAAACGCTGGATGAAGCCGCAACGCCGCAACGTGAACCGATGGCTATTGCCCGCGCGCGCCAAGGTCATACCGCAGCCGCTCGGCGTGGTGGGCATTATCGTGCCGTGGAATTATCCGGTGCTGCTCGCGGTGAGCCCGCTGATCGGCGCACTGGCCGCGGGCAATCGCGCGATGATCAAGATGTCGGAGCTGACGCCGCGCACCGCGGCGCTGTTCGAACGGCTGATCGCGCAGACCTTCTCGCGCGACCAGGTCGCGGTAGTCAATGGCGATGCCGCCGTGGCCGCCGCCTTTAGCGCGCTGCCGTTCGACCATCTGCTGTTCACCGGTTCGACGAAAGTCGGCTACGACGTGATGCGCGCCGCCGCCGGCAACCTGACACCGGTCACGCTCGAGCTAGGCGGCAAATCGCCGGTCATCATCGGTCCGGACGCGCGCTTCGGTTATGCGGTGGAAAGCATCATGCTGGGCAAGACACTGAACGCCGGACAAACCTGCGTCGCGCCGGACTATGTGCTGGTGCCGCGCGGCAAGGAAGCGGCGTTCATCGAACGTGCGCGCGCTGCGATCGCGAAGCTGTATCCGGACTTCGCGCGCAATCGCGATTTCACGTCGATCATTTCGGCGCGCCACTTCGAGCGGCTGCAGCGGCTGGCCGACGAAGCGCAGGCAGCCGGTGCGCAATTGCATCCGCTTAGCGATGCGGCCAGCGATCCGCAAACCCGCCGTTTCGCACCGCAAGCGGTCACGAATGCGCCCGCCGATACGACGCTGCTGCAGGAAGAAATCTTTGGCCCGCTGTTGCCGCTCGTACCGTACGACACGCTCGACGAAGCGATCGCGTGGATCAATGCGCGGCCCAGGCCGCTGTCGCTGTATCTGTACGACGACAACCCGGCAACTGTCGAACGCGTGACGCGCGAGACGATCGCCGGCGGCATGGCAGTCAACGAAACGCTGCTGCATCTGGCGTGCGATAGCCTGCCGTTCGGCGGTGTGGGCGCAAGCGGCATGGGCGCGTATCACGGCTATGACGGCTTCGTCACGTTCTCGAAGATGAAGCCGGTGTTCACGCAGACGCGCCTGAATGGGCGCGGATTGATCGTGCCGCCCTATGGCAAACGGGTGAAGGCCTTGCTGCGACTGATGTTGAAGATTTAGCCGTCGGCCGTGCAGCCGTGCAGCCGTGCAGCCGTGCAGCCGTGCAGCCGTGCAGCCGTGCAGCCGTGCAGCCGTGCAGCCGTGCAGCCGTGCAGCCCAGTGAATCGCAGCCACGCGCAGCAAAGCAAGGCCTTTCGCCAAAGAAGCAAGCCGCTTACTTGAGCCAGCGCGTCGCCGGAATATCCCCACGCGGCAGCCGTGCCGCGGCAGCATCGGTTTCCGGTTGCGCACGCGGCGGCGTTTGCACCGCAGCGGCCGCTTCGTCCGCGCTCTTTTTCTCGACGACATCCACCACGCCGCTCTCGAGCCGATGCAGCCAGGCCAGCAGCTCCGCCACCGCCTGATAAAGCTGCGGCGGAATATGCGAATCCAGATCCACCTGCATCAGCAGCGACACCATCTCCGGCGCCTCATGCACATACAGGCCGGCTTCCTTCGCGCGCTGCACGATCATCTCGGCGACGAGCCCATAGCCCTTCGCGACCACGCGCGGCGCGCCGGGCTGTTGCTCGTCGTAGGAGAGCGCGGCGGCGCTCTTGCGGCGCGTGCGGCTCACAGCAGAATGTCCCCGTCGAACAGGTCAGCAGAGCGTGCGCCGTGGCGGCGCGAATCGTGATCGCCGGCTGCGGCGCCATTGGCCGCGGCAGCGGAACGGGCATACACATGGGCGGCATGCGCGGCCGCCATGCCATCGAGCGGCGCTGCGCCGACGATCTCGCGAATCGACAGCACGTTCAGTGCGATACCCACCGCGGCCAGCCGCTGCTTGAAAAACTCACCTTGCGACGCCAGCCGCGCCGCGCCCGACGGGCTCGCCTGCACCCGCGCGGCGAGTTGCGAGCCCACCAGTGTCAATTCCGCGTCGACGGTGCCGAGCACCGGCAGCGACAGGGTCAGCCGCGTGCGCCACGGCTGCGTCGCGGCCTCGTCGTCGCCCGGGTTGCCGCCGCGCGACCAGCGATCGACGCCTTCTTCGATGGTCCAGTCGAGGCGCGCGCCCGGCCAGGCTTCGCCGCTCCAGCGAAACTGCCCGGTCGCGAGCAGATCGAGTTGCTGACGCACCAGCGTGACGGTGGCCGGATGCACCGAAGCCGCCATCGACTGCGTCGCGTTTTGCATCTGCGCCGCGCTCGCGGACCCGCCGTTGTTGGCATTGCTGCCTGTCATGCCGTCGCGCGCGGTTTGCCCTTGTGCGCCGCCGCCGAAGGTATCTTCGGCAAACTCCTGCATCGCCGCGGCAAAACGCGCCAGCGGCGGCGTGTTGGCCTGCGCCTGATGCGCGGCCGCGTCGTTCGGCTGAGGTGCGCCGCCCGCCTGCTGCCCCGGTTGCGTCGGCGTGCCGCCGCGCCACCACGACGCGAGTCCCTCTGCATCGGCGCCGAAGCCATTGTCGATCGACCAGTCGAGCGGCAGTTGCGTTGGCTCACCCGCCAGCCGGTTCTGCGGTTCGTTGGTCAGCGTGGCCGGCGAGCGCTGGCCGCTCAGCCATTCGGCAAGATGGGATTCGTAGAACAGGCCGCTTTCGGTGACGGTCTGGCGCAATGCGGCGGCGAGCGCGTCGACCGGCACGCTGACCGCGCTCAGCGTCACGCCGGCCGCACCTTGCGCACTGCCGGTCTGCGGTGCGGACGCGGCATTGCCCGCCGTGGCGGCACCGCCTGACGCAGCACCTGCGCCAGCCGGAGCATTCGCGGCCGCATCGCCGCCATTCGGCGCGCTGGCCAGCGCGCCATCGACATCGACCGCCGGCACCTCAGGCCAGATCGGCCATTGCCCGACCAGCGAAGGCGTCGCATCGCCACCCGAGCGCATGATCGCGTCGAGCGTCAGCGCAATCGCGGAAAGAACCGTTTGAGCGGAAGCCTGCGGCTGGTTACTGAGTAACGATACCGTCGTACCCGGCGCCGACGGCGTATCGACGGTCAATGCGGACGTACCGGTCTGCGCCGTCGTTGCATTGCTGCGCGAACCGATCGACAAAAGGCTGTCGACGCGGCTTTGGAGCAGCGCAGCAACAGCCGTGTCGAGATTGGTCATGCATTCTTCCTGTCGTCTGTCGCAGCCAGCAGCCTATAGAAGGGGAATCCGTCCGTCGGAGCGCCTCGTCGAGGAGAAGGCAAACCGCCGCCGGCGTACGTGCGCCGGCGGCTAGCCTGTCTCACCGCGCCCCGTAGATCTCTTTCAAAACCTTTGTCGTGCGGCCCGCGAACAGCGCGGACAGCTTCGCCAGACGCGGATTCGCGAGGTCGCGAATCTCAGCGTCGTTGGCCAGAATCTCGCGAATCAGCTCGTACTTGCGGCCCCGCTCGCTGTCGTTGAGCTGGACGCCCACTTCGGCATCCTTCAGACCGTCGACCAGATCGCGGTATTCGTCCTGCATGTGAGCCAGTTCGCCCCACAACGCGTCGCGCGCCGCACCGAGCATCCGGCACGAGATCGCAGCAATCGCTTCGTAGCGTGCGAAATATTCCTGGTTACGCGTCATCTGCTCGTTTCCGCGGATATCCGTGCCGCCATCCGCGCCACCTCGGGGCCAATACCCGTCCATGCTTCCTCGATCGTTGCAAGCAGACCATCTACTTCAATCAGCATCGCCTCACTGCTCTTTACATTCGCTTCCAGCAGACGCCGGGTCATGTATCCATACAGCGCAAACAGCCGCTCGGCCACTTCGCCGCCCGTACTGCGGTCGAGCGACTGCTGCAAGCCGCTCTCGATGATCGAGATCGCCTTGCCGATGGTCTCGCCGCGCTGCGCCACGTTGCCCAGCTGCACATGCATGCGCGCCTGCGCGATCGCCTTGCGTGCGCCTTCGAACAGCATGGCGATCAAGCGGTGCGGACTCGCGCCCATGACCCCTGTCTCGACACCCACACGCGCGTAGGCGTTGGCTCCAGCGTGTCCTGGGGAAAACATCGGCGCTCCTCCTGTGTAATGCGCACTGCGGTTGGAACAAAAACCGGCCCCGTCGCCGCACGTTGCAGCGTCGCGAAGGCTGTGTCCTGGTTATCGGACGGCCCGGGCAAAGCTTTAGGGTGCCGAAACGGACCCTGCCAGAGCCGACCGGCCGATGCGAAGGGGACCGGCCAGAGGGGCGCGCTCGCGCGCGCTCAGACCTGCATCTGCATGATGTCGTTGTAGGCGCTCACCAGCTTGTTGCGCACCTGCAGCGCGAACTGGAAACCGATGCCGGCCTTCTGGCCGTCGATCATCACGTCGTTCAGCGACACGTTCGGCGCGCCGACTTCGAACGCCTTGCCCTCGTTGTCCGCCGCGATCTGGTCGTTGCTGACCTTGTCGAGCGACGCCTTCAGCGCCGCGCCGAAGCTGCCGGAGGTTTGTGCGCCGGCGGCCATGCCCGGGCCGGCCGGATCGCCGGCCGCTTCCGACGCCATCGACTGGAGCTGTTGCAGCGCGGAAGTGAGCGGATTGACGACAGTCATGGTTTCTCCACGGAAAGTGCCGGCGGCGCCCGAACGGAATTCGACACCTATGCCGGATTGACGGGAAGCATAAACGGCGGCGCAGGTCCGACAGTCGTGAAACTAGGGGGAAAACCCTCCTCTATTCGGCCAATCGCGTTGCACCCCGGAGTGGAAAATGCCCAACGTGAAAGTCTCTGTCCGCGCGCCCCTGCATATAGGCGCGGCCCCCGCGGATCGAGCCCAGGCATCCCCGGAGATCCCCGACGCATGGATTCGTCAGCAAACTCTTTGATCAACCCCGACAGCCGCAGCGTCGGTCTCAGCGCGCAGCCCGCCGCCGCGGGCGCTGCCGGCGCTGCCGGCCAGGCTGCCGGTGTGGCCGACCTTGGCGGTCTGGGCGGCGGTAATTTTGCCCAACGGCTGTCGTCGTCGTTCCCGTCGTCGATCACGCAAATGCGCGGCAACCCGCGCGCCCCGCTGATCGTCGCGCTCGCCGTGCTGATCGCGGTGGTGGTCGGGCTCGTGCTGTGGTCGCGGGCGCCCGACTACAAGGTGCTTTACAGCAACCTTTCGGATCGCGACGGCGGGGCGATCGTGGCCGCGCTGCAGCAGGCCAACATCCCGTACAAACTGTCCGAAGGCGGTGGCGCGATTCTGGTGCCGGCCGACCAGGTGCATGAGATGCGTCTGCGCCTTGCGCAGCAAGGTCTGCCCAAGAGCGGCTCGGTCGGCTTCGAACTGCTCGACAACCAGAAATTCGGCATCAGCCAGTTCGCCGAGCAGGTCAACTATCAGCGCGCGCTGGAAGGCGAGCTCGAACGCACGATCCAGTCGATCTCGACCGTCCAGTCGGCGCGCGTGCATCTTGCCATTCCGAAGCAGTCGGTATTCGTGCGCGACGCGGAAGCGCCGTCCGCCTCGGTGATGGTCAATCTGTATCCGGGCCGCATGCTCGACGAGAGCCAGGTGATCGCGATCACGCATATGGTCGCTTCGGCGGTACCGCAGCTGTCGGCGCGCAACGTGACGATCGTCGACCAGGACGGCAACCTGCTGACCCAGGCGAACGCGGGCGCCGGTCTCGATGCGAGCCAGCTCAAGTATGTGAAACAGGTCGAGCACGACACGCAGCAGCGCATCGACCAGATCCTCGCGCCACTGTTCGGGGCCGGCAATGCGCACTCGCAAGTGAGCGCTGACGTCGATTTCTCGAAGACCGAGCAGACCGCCGAAACCTACGCGCCGAACGCCAACCCGACCCAGGCCGCGATCCGCAGCCAGCAGACCAGCAGCGCCGTGGAAATGCAGCAGTCGGGCGCATCGGGCGTGCCGGGCGCGCTGTCGAACCAGCCGCCGCAAACCACCCAGGCGCCGATCGACGCGCCGAACGGCGCGAGCGGCGCGGCTGCGTCGACGCCGGTCAGCGACCACAAGGACGCGACCACCAACTACGAACTCGACAAGACGGTGCGCCACTTCCAGCAAGGCGCGGGCAACATCCGCCGGCTGTCGGTCGCGGTGGTCGTCAACTACATGCCGCTGACCGACGCGAAGGGCCATACGACGATGCAGGCGCTGCCGGCCGACAAGCTCGCGCAGGTCGAACAGCTGGTGAAGGATGCGATGGGCTTCGACGCCAAGCGCGGCGACTCGGTCAACGTGGTGAACAGCCAGTTCACGGTCGCGGTCGACCCGAACGCAAACCTGCCGTGGTGGCGCACGCCGGAGATGATTGCGCTCTACAAGCAGATCGGCACGTATCTCGGCATCGCGGCGGTCGCGCTGTTCCTGTACTTCGTGATGGTGAAGCCGGCGCTGCGCCGCGCCTTCCCGCCGCCGGTCGAAACCACGGCCGCGGCCGCGCTGCCGGGCGCATCGATCGACGAGCCGATGCTGCTCGACGGCCTGCCGGCCGCCGACAAGGACGAAGCAGGCGCGGATTCTGCGCTCGTCTCGTTCGAAAACGAAAAGCACCGCTTCGAGAAGAACCTCGAGTATGCGCGTCAGATCGCGCGCCAGGATCCGAAGATCGTAGCCACCGTCGTCAAGAACTGGGTGTCCGATGAACGCTGAAGGCATAACCAAGAGCGCGCTGTTGCTGATGTCGATCGGCGAGGAAGAAGCGGCGCAGGTATTCAAGTTCCTCGGCCCGCGCGAGGTGCAGAAGATCGGCGTCGCGATGGCCGCGCTGCGCAACGTGACACGCGAGCAGGTCGACGACGTGCTGCAGGAATTCGCCCGCGAAGCCGAACAGCACACCGCGCTGTCGCTCGATTCGAGCGACTACATCCGCTCGGTGCTGACCAAGGCGCTCGGCGAGGACAAGGCCGGCGTGATCATCGACCGGATTCTGCAAGGCAGCGATACCAGCGGTATCGAAGGCCTGAAGTGGATGGA
>DATLOW010000139.1:0-3252 GCA_035536055.1 Paraburkholderia sp.
TACGCGCTTTATTTCGGCAACCTCGTGCTGCTGCCGCAGTGGATGCAGGAAAACCTCGGCTATCGCGCGTTCGATGCGGGCCTTGCCACAGCGCCGGTCGGCATCTTTGCGGTGATCCTGTCGCCGTTCATGGGTCGCGCGTTGCGCCACTTCGATGCGCGCGTACTGACGACGCTGGCGTTTATCGGCTTCAGCGGCATCTTCTTCATGCGCTCGAAGTACCTGGCCGACACTGACTTTTTCCATCTGGCGCTGCCGACGCTGCTGCAAGGCATCCCGACGGTGTTCTGGTTCGTGCCGCTGGTGTCGATCATTCTGTCAGGCTTGCCGCCGGAGCGCATTCCGGCGGCGGCGGGGTTATCGAATTTCGTGCGCATATTTTGCGGCGCGGCGGGCACGGCAATCGCCGGCTCGATCTGGAATCACCGCACCGCTATCCATCACGTCAGACTGACCGAGCAGGCGAGCATCGACAATCCGCTGTTCATGCAGTCGACCGCATCGACACAGTCGCTGCTAGATCTGAATTCGAACGCCGCGCATGCGCTGTTCAACGCCGGCGTGAACAGCCAGGCCGCGGTGATGGGGCTCGACGATTTCTTCTATATGTCGACGTTCATCTTTATCGCGATCATCCCGCTGATCTGGATCACGCGACCTGGGAAAAGCAGCGCGGATGCATCGAGCGCGGCGCATTGAGCGGAGTTGCGCGGCACCCAGTGGATAAGGCGGCGCCGCTCGACTGAGACCGTACGCGTCCCACAAGCACACACCGTCTGATCGCTTCGTCGTCCCCTCCGTTGGCCGTTCGGCCAGCTTATCCCCACGCAATTCCGCCTGTATCGTTTCCATACAGTGGTGCGATTTCCTCGCCTCGATCAGAGGCACCGCCCAATCCCAACTTTCCATTGACGTATTACGCCACGCGTAATACCATGAACGTAATGATCAAGTCGTTTCGATGCAAAGACAGCGAAGCCCTTTACAACGGCGAGTCACCGCGGCGGTTCCGTGCGATCGAAACGGTTGCCACCCGCAAGCTTCAGATGCTCGACGCGGCGCATGATCTGAAAGACCTGCGCTCACCGCCGGGCAACCGGCTTGAACAGTTGCGACGCGACAGGGCGGATCAGCACAGCATCCGCATCAACGGGCAATGGCGCATCTGCTTTTGCTGGACGAGCGAAGGTGTCACAGAAGTCGAAATCGTCGACTACCACTGAGAAGGAGTTTGTATGGTCAAGAACGGCATGCGCGCCATCCACCCGGGCGAGGTCCTGCGCGAGGAATTTCTTGTTCCGCTGGAAATCACGGTCAATGCGCTCGCGCTGGCGCTTAGTGTCCCGGCCACGCGTTTGCACGAAATCGTCAAAGAGCGGCGCGGCATCACGGCCGACACCGCCTATCGGCTGGCGCGCTATTTCGACACGACGCCCGAGTTCTGGATGAACCTCCAGGCAACCTATGACCTGAAGACCTTGTCCACGCGCGCCGAGATCGACCGCAGGGTCGAGCCACGCGAATCGACGGGCTAGTGCGTACGCCGCGGCCGCGGCGCTGCCACCCAACACGCAACCGGAACAGCGAAAGCGCGCCGCGCTGTCATGCCGCATCGAAAGCCGCAGAAAGCCCACTCGCGCGCAGCACCCGCGCCTTCACGGCCTGATCGACAACCGCCTTTCCGCCCGCAGTGGCAAGCGTCAAAAACCTGCGCGCCCGCGTGATGCCCGTATAAACCAGCTCACGCGTCAACACCGGGCTCAGCTTGTCCGGCAGCACCAGCGCAGCGTGCGTAAATTCCGATCCCTGCGACTTATGCACCGTCAAGGCAAACACGGTCTCCACAGCCTGCAAGCGGCTCGGTAACACCCAGCGAATCCGCCCAGTGCCATCGCTAGTCGCAAACGCAACGCGCAAGCTCCACGCGCCATCCGCCGCCGGCAGCGCGAGCGTGATGCCGATGTCTCCGTTCATCAGCCCCAACTCGTAGTCGTTCTGCGTGACGAGCACCGGCCGTCCGAGATACCACTCCGCGTGCGCGTTGATCAGCTCTTCGTCCTGCAGCATGCGTGCGATGCGCCGGTTCAAACCCTCGACACCCCACGGGCCACGTCGCAGCGCGCACAGCAATTGAAACTCGCCATGCGTGGCAAGCACCGCGCGCGCCCATACGTCGAACGCATCGGCGTCGGCGTCATGTGTTGGATGCCCGTCATGCAGCGTCCGCAGGTAGTGACGATATCCGTACCGCGTGTCCGTTTGCGCCGCCGTGAACAGATCGCCGGTCACGCCCGCGCCGAGCGGCACCTCGCCGTCAACCGCCAGCGCCCGCAGCAACGCATCGCCGCGCTCCGCGCAATCGACGAACGCGATGTCGTCGTATCCTTTGGCCCAAACCGCTGCAATCTGCTTCGGATCGCCGTCGTTTACCGCGTCGGCAAGCTTGCCGATGCCGCTCGTTGCTGAAAAGCGGTGGCTTTCGCGCAGCATCGCCACCGCCTGATCCAGCGCGCCGCCCGCCTCGTCGACGAAGCGGCCTTCGATCCGCTCTCCGCTCGCGGCTTCGAGCCACGCCTGGGTTTGCGGCGTGTAGTGTGCGGCGGCAGCACGCCGGCACAATTCGCCAAGCACCGCGCCCGCTTCCACTGACGCCAGCTGATCCTTGTCGCCCAGCAGCACGATGCGCGCATTGCGCGGCAACGCATCGAGCACCGCGTTCATCATCTCCAGATCGACCATCGACGCTTCGTCGATCACCAGCACGTCGAGCGACAGCGGATTGCCCGCGTGATGTCGAAATCTTCGCGAATTCGGCACCGTGCCGAGCAACCGGTGCAGCGTCGTGACCACGACTGGAATCGCGTCACGGATCATCGAGCCATGCGGAAACGTATCGAGCGGCAGCCGCGCCACCGCGCCAGCGATCGACTCATTCAAGCGGGCCGCCGCCTTGCCGGTTGGTGCCGCAAGCCGGATGCGCAACGGCCGGGCATCGGCTTCATCGCTGGCTAGCGCCTGGGCCTGCAACAGCGCGAGCAGCTTGACGACGGTGGTTGTTTTCCCTGTCCCCGGTCCGCCTGTGACGATACTGAACGCGCTTTTCGCCGCGAGCGCACAGGCAATTTTCTGCCAATCGGTGCGGGCCGCCGCCGCGCCTGCTGGCGGCGGAAAAAGCGCGTCGAGCGTGCTGCGTAACGTAGCCGGTTCCAAAGGCTGCTGGGTCACGTCATCGCCCGCAATGCGCTCGCGAAT
>DATLOW010000140.1:0-5343 GCA_035536055.1 Paraburkholderia sp.
CACCACGCGCAGCGTGCGCTTTACCGAGGCCGGGCAGCGCCTCGTCGACAGCACGCGCGCGCAGTACGAGCAGATCGCCGCGAGCTTTTCGACGGTGCGCGAGATGGCCGGTGTCGCCCGCGGCCTGATCCGCGCGACGGCGCCGGTCGCGCTGGTGCGCCAGCAACTGGTACCGCGCATGCCGGGCTTCCTGCGCGCGAATCCCGAAGTCAAGGTGCAGCTGGAAGTGTCGGACCGCTTGAGTTCGATCGCCTCCGAAGGCTTCGACCTCGCGATCCGGCACAGCGCGCAGGTGCCGGAAACACATGTCGCGTGGCAGCTATGCGACACCCATTCGGTGCTGGTGGCCACCCGCGCGTATCTGAAGCGGCGCGGCCGGCCTGCGGAGCCGGCCGATCTGGCCGCGCACGACTGCCTGTCGTATCCGCGCGCGAGCGGTTCCGGCGTATGGACGCTCGAGCGCAACGGAGCACGCAAGGCGCAAAGCGGGCCGGTCAGCGTCGCCGTCAGCGGGCCGTTCGCCGCGAACAATAGCGAAGCCCTGCGCGACGCGGCGCTCGACGATCTGGGCATTGCGCTGGTGCCCGATTTCACCGCGCAAAGCGCCGTGCACGCCGGCAAGCTGGAAGTCGTGCTGCCGGACTGGCGCCCGGTCGGCACGTTCGCGGAGCGGCTGTACGTGGTGCGTCCTTATACGCCGCACGTGCCGCGCGCGGTCGCGCTGTTTATCGACTATCTGCGCGACACCTTCGCGGACGGCTTTCCACTCGACCGGGCATGACGGCAGCGCGGCGCACGGGGTTAACAGTCTTGTGAGCAAGCCGGCATTAATTCCCGCCACAGGGCTTTCTACAATGACATCACCTGCTGCCGATCACGCAGCGCACCAACCGGAGATAAAAAATGAAAGCCCTTATGCAAGCAGCCGCCGTTGCCGCGCTGACGCTTCCCGTGCTGAGCTTTGCGCAGTCGAACGATCATCTGACGCGTGCCCAGGTGCGCGCCGAGCTCGTGCAGCTGGAGCGGGCCGGCTATCACGTCGGTGACGGCGACAACACGCAATATCCGATGAACATTCAGGCGGCGGAAGCCAAAGTGTCGGCGCAGAATGCGGCCGCCGCTGCAGCGGTCGGCGGCACGCCGGCGGGCTCGAGCACAGCGGGCAAGTAACGGCCGCGGCGCGATCTCAGCGGCGGCGGCGCTGCAAGGCGCCGCGCCGCCGGCACTTGTGAACCGATAAAAAAAGTATCTTTACCAGCCTCGCCTTTGATGCGCCGCAGATGTTGCCGATACTCCACCACATCGGCGCACGGTTTCAACCAGGGTGGAGGTGCAGCATGAAAAAGCAGATTTTCGCGGCACTGCTGCCGGCCTTAGCAGTGTCCGCTGCCCACGCCCAGACCTCGGTCACGCTGTACGGTCTGATCGATGCGGGGCTGATGTACACCAACAATGTGGCGCGGAGCGGTTCGCACGGCTCGCTGTTTCAGGCGACCAGCGGCGAAATCAACGGCTCGCGCTTCGGTCTGCGCGGCGCCGAAGATCTGGGCGGCGGCCTCAAGGCGCTGTTCGTGCTCGAAAACGGCTTCAACGTGCAGAACGGCAAGCTCGGCCAGGACAATCGGCTGTTCGGCCGGCAAGCGTATGTCGGCCTTTCCGCCGAGCAGTACGGCACCATCACGCTGGGCCGTCAGTATGACTTCATGACCGATTTCGTCGCCCCACTGACCGGCGTGGCCGGCACCTTCGGCGACACCGGCTTCGCGCACGTATTCGACAACGACAACTACGAACACTCGGTGCGCTTTAACAACTCGATCAAATACACGAGCCTTGTCTATTCCGGCTTCAAGTTCGGCGGCATGTATGCCTTCTCGAACAACCAGAATTTCGCGCTGAATCGCGCGTACAGCGTCGGCATCGCCTATAGCAACGGTCCGTTGAATGTGGCGGCCGCGTATCTGCAGGTCAACGGCTCGAACTCGACCACCAACACGTCAGGCGCGCTTGATCCCGCCGAATCGCAGTCGAACGGTGTCGGCGGCTTCCAGCTCGGCACCGACGTGCAACGCACTGCCGCGATGTCGATCAACTATGCGATCGGGCCGGCGCTGGTCGGCTTCACGTACTCGCACAGCCAGTATCAGGGCACGGCGTCGTTCGGCTCCAACAACGGCACCGCGCGCTTCGACAACTACGAACTGAACGGCAAATATTCGCTGACGCCAGCGTTCACGCTCGGCGCGTCCTACACGTACACCGATGGCCACGTGACCAACACCACCACGTTCGGCAACGATCCGAAGTGGAATCAGGTCAACCTGCAGGCGGTGTATGCATTCTCGAAACGCACCGACGTATACGCCGAAGGCATGTATCAGCACGCGACCGGGCATGGTTACGTGGCGGTCATCAACGGCGCGGGCGGCGCTTCGTCGAGCGCGAACCAGGTGGTCGGCACCGTCGGCATGCGCACCAGGTTCTGAGCGTCCCGCGCGGCGCGTATCGTTTCATCGTGCGCTCTCCGAGTGCATTGACCCGCCTCGTTTCCGGCGGGTCTTTTTTTGCACCTGTCGCTGCCGCCGCCGGCAAGGTCGAGCGTGCGCGCTCAGAACTTGTGCCGGAAGCCCAGCACGACGATCTCCTGATTGCTGGTGCCCGCATACCCGTACGAACCGATCGACGCCTGCGCCGGCTGCGCGCCGCCGAGTCCGTCGCCGGTCTCGCCGCTTGCGTGCTGCCATGCGGCGGTCAGATAGATATCGGTGCGCTTGGACAGGTTGTAGTCCGCGCCCGCCGACACCTGATGGTAGGTCGCCGACGTATCGCCGCCCGCCTTCATGTACGAGTAGCCGACGCCGATCAGCATCGCCGTGGTCAGCTGATAGTTCGCGAAGCCTTGCCCGGTGTTGTAGTGCTCGTTCGCGCCGAACGACGATGCGCCGTCGCGACGATACTGCGAGTTGCTGTAGCCGAGCCCGAACGTGAACAGCCCCGCCGCATACTGCGCCGCCACACGCGCAATGCCCAGCGAGTGCGCGGTCTGATAGCCGAGATTGATCGGTCCGTTGAAGGTGCCGTCCGCCGTGCTGTTCCAGCCTGCCGCCGGATCGCGCGGTCCGGCGGAAGCTGGGCTGTTGTTCGCGTGGAAGTAGCCCGCCGCGACACTCACCGGGCCGCGCGCATAGGCGAGCGCCGCCGAATATGACTGGCCCGAGCCGGTGCTGCCGGCGATCCCGCCGAACGAATACATCGCCTCCAGCTGCAGCCCCTGCCACGACGGCGACGTGTACTTGACCGCGTTGCTGACACGAAAGCTGTTGTCGTAGTTGTCGACGTCGCCGGGCGTTGCGAACGCACTGCCGAAGTAGTTGTCCGCGGTGATCACCTGCACGATGTCGATCAGCGGGTCGTACTGGCGGCCGATGGTCACAGTGCCGAGCTTGTCCTCGGCGAGCCCGACGAAGGCCTGGCGGCCGAACAGCCGGCCGCCCTGGTTCAGACGCCCATTGGCCGGATCGAAGCCGTTTTCGAGCTGGAACAGCGCCTTCAGGCCGCCGCCGAGATCTTCGGTGCCCTTGATGCCCCAGCGCGTACCGGACAGATCGCCCGCGCTGTTGTTGCTGACCGACCATAGATTCTTGCTGCCGGACGCGTGATTGACATAGGTAATCGAAGTATCGATCGTGCCGTACAAGGTCACGCTGGACTGCGCGTGCGCGCGGTTCGTCGCGCCGCACACCGTGCACAGCGCAGCCGTCGATACCAACGCCAGGGAAGCCGGTTTCATTGTGGTCGCTCCATTGCGGAAAACAGACAATGAACTTCGATAGCGCGCCGTGCCGCCGCACGGATTTATGACAATCGCATCATAAGACCAACTGTGCGAAGTGCACAGACGACAAGGGGTCTGCCGCCGTGGGCGCGGGGGTTCGCGAGTTGACGGCCAGCTGGCCGCGTGTGAGGAGTGAGAGGCGAATGCCTGGCGGCTTGCGCCGCCGCCCGGCGGCAAGGTTGTCCTGCATGCTGCCCTGAGCGCACAACGCCGCTCCATGCATCAGAAGAATGAGATCTCATAACCGAATCGCGACGCCGCCGCCACGATGTGCCGCCCCATGATTTCGCGCGCCGCCGCCGGGTTTTTATCGGCGAACGCCTGCACCAGCTGTTCGTGCTCGCCGCGCGCGGCGTTCGGAATATCGCCGAACATCGGCCCCTGCCGCGAGAAGTTCGCCGCGATCAGCGGCCGCATCGGCTCGAGCACGGTGCGAATCATCGCGATCAGATAGTCGTTGCCGGACGCGGCGGCCACCGCGCGGTGAAAGTCGAGATCCGCATTGACGGTCGCGGCGCTCGGCGCGCCCTCATAGCGCATTCGCTGCACCGCATCCTCGATCGTCTTCAGCTTGCGCGGCGTCATATGCAGCGCGGCCAGCGCGGCCGCCTGGCATTCGAGCGCGGCGCGCACCTCGAACATGTTGCGGATCGTGTTGTCGCCTTCCAGCAGCTGCGCGCTGACCAGCTGCAGCGGCTCGGCCGGCTGCCGCGCGGCCGACACGAACGCGCCGACACCCTGACGCGATTCGATCATGCCTTGCGCACGCAGGCTGGCGATCGCCTCGCGCACGACGTTGCGGCTCACGCCGAAATTCTCCGACAGAAACTGCTCGGTCGGCAGACGGTCGCCGGGACGCAGCCGGCCGGCCGCGATCTCGTCGGCGAGCGAGCGTGTGATGTGCTCGGCCAGATGCGGTCTGCGCTCGACGGGCCGCACGTTTTTCAGTTCGCTCATGGCTGCGCTTTGTCCTCCCGGTTGCTTGTCATGTCATTCTACATCTACAAGGCGGGCTGTCGCGAGCGCGATGCGAGCAGCGGGCGCCAGCTGCGGGGAAAATGGCTGAGCGCCGTTTCACTGTCTACTCCAGCCACACCCGTATCGCATCCCCACCTAAAAAAGAACAACTTGTTCACTTGCAGGACAACAGGATGTCCCCTATCATTCAGCCAACATCAGGCGGTTCCTGAACGCTTCGCAAGCGCTTTGGCCCGCCCGGCCTTTCTTGAGGGTTATTGCAGATGAAGATCGCCAGCATCGAAACCATCGCGCTGCGCATTCCGTTCACGACCGGCGGCCAGTCGGCCGGCGGCGTGTGGGGCGCCAAAGACCTGCAAATGGTCGATTCGCTCGTCGTCAAGGTCACCACCGATAGCGGCATCGTCGGCTGGGGCGAGACCTTCGGCTTTACCGCGATACCGGCCGTCAAGCTCGTCATCGATACGATCCTCGCGCCGGAAGTGATCGGCCGCGACGTCGGCCAGCGCGACAAGCTGCAGCAAGACCTG
>DATLOW010000141.1:0-6390 GCA_035536055.1 Paraburkholderia sp.
GTATACGTCGTCTTCGATTAGCGGCACCTCGTGCTGCGCGAGCAGCGCGACCAGCGCTTTTTTGCGCTCGACAGAAAGGGTGACGCCAGTCGGATTCTGGAAGTTGGTCATGAACCAGCAGGCGCGCACCGGATAGTCCTGCAGCGCCCGTTCGAGCGCCGCGAGGTCGAGCCCGTCGCGCGGGTGTACCGGAATCTCGACGGCGCGCAAGTCGAGCCGTTCGATCGCCTGCAGCGCGGCATAGAAACCGGGCGCCTCCACCGCAACCACGTCGCCGGGCCGCGTGACCGCCATCAGGCTCAGGTTCAGCGCTTCGAGGGCGCCGTTGGTAACGACGATCTGCTCGAGCGGCTGCGCGACGCCCATGCGCAGATAGCGCAACGCAATCTGCTGACGCAAAGTTTCGTTGCCGGGCGGCAGATCCGCGACGGTGCTCCACGGATTCATGAAGCGCGCGGCCTGGCCGAGCGATTTGGCCAGACGCGGCAGCGGAAACAGCAATGGGGAAGGAAATGCGGAGCCGAGCGGCACGATGCCCGGCTGCTTGGCCGCGTCGAGCACGGAGAATACCAGATCGCTGATATCGACCTTGGCCGGCTCGGCGGCGCGTGCCTCCGGCGCTTTACCGGCGAGCGCCGCGCCGGGTGCGACGTAGAAGCCCGAGCGTTCCTGCGCGCGAATCAGCCCCCACTCTTCGAGCAGATAGTAAGCGCGAAACACCGTCGACTGGCTGACGCCGTGCTGCGCGATGACCTGCCGCAACGAAGGCATCCGCGCGCCAACCGCAAGGCTACCCGAGCGGATCTCGGCGGCCATGGTGTTCGCAAGCGCTTCATATCGGTTCATCGGGCGTCGGTTCGTGGGCGCGCACATGCGCACCCGCGATTATCGCCCACGGCGGCGCATCGAAGCGAACACGATCGCCGCCGCCACGAATGCGACGCCCGCCGCGGCCGCAAACGAACTCGCGAAGCCTGCACCGTAGCCGGTGCGCGCAACGTGCATCACGGTGCTCGTCAAAGCTTGCGGATACAACTGTGTGGCGCGTTGGAAGTCGCCGGCCACGACCCGCTCGACAAAGCCTGGCACTGTCGGCAGCCCGGCACCGCTGACATCCTGCCGCAGCGCGTTTTGCGCGGACTGCGCGAGCACCGCGCCGAGTCCCGAGAAGCCCAGCAGAATGCCGGAGAAGCGCGACGTCGTGCTGATGCCCGAGGCCATGCCGGCGCGTTCGCGCGGCACGGTGCTCATGATCGCTTTCTGCGTCTCGCCGTTCAGCAGGCCGCCGCCGCTGCCGAGCAGCGCCATGCCGGCGAGCAGCAGTGCTTCGCTGGTCGAGCCGGCCGCAACGGCGAGCAGCGCGTTGCCGCAGCCGGCAACCAGCAGGCCCAGCGTCAGGATTCGGTACGGCGCCATGAATTTGCCGAGCCGGCGCCCGACCATCGGCAGCATCAGCATCGCAAGCGCGAAAGGCAGCATGCCGACGCCGGCCTCGAGCGGCGTTTCGCCGCGCGCATTTTGCAGGAACAGCGGCAGCAGCGAGGCCATCACCTGCGCGACTGCTGCATACGCAAACATCGCGACGATGGCGCCGACGAACGGCAGCGAACGGAACAGCGAAAGATCGAGCATCGGATGCGCGCGGCGCGCTTCGACGCCGGCGAACAGCGCAAACAGTGCGATGCCGGCGGCGCCGCGGGTCAGCACGAGCGGGTTGGTCCAGCCGTGCCCGGGGCCGAGAATCAGTGCCCAGGTCAGTGCAAACATCGCGGCGGCGAACAGCGCAATGCCGGGAAAGTCGAGGGTGCGCGGCGTCGGGTCGCGCGATTCGTCGATATTGCGCCATACGCCGAAGGCGAGCGCGGCGCAGATCGGCAGGTTGATATAGAACGCCCAGCGCCAGCCTGGATAGGCATTGATCACGCCGCCGATCAGCGGCGAGGTCACCATCGTCAGACCCATGAAGGTGCCCCACGTTGCCCAGGCGCGTGCGCGTTCGTGCTCGTCGTGGAACGCATGGCCGATGTTGGCGAGCGCCGGGGCCAGCTGAAACGCCGCGCCGGCGCCTTGCAGCGCGCGCGCCACATACAGCGCCTGCGCGCTCGGCGCGAGGCCGCACAACAGCGAAGCGGCCGCGAACAGCGCGATGCCGATCAGGAATACGCGCTTGCGGCCGAAGCGGTCGGCAATCGAGCCCGCCGGCAGCAGCAGCGATGCAAAGCACAGTACATAGGCGCTGATCACCCATTCGATATCGGCGAACGACGCGTTCAGGTCGCGCGCGATGGTCGGCAGCACGATGCCGACCACGTTCGTGTCGAGCACGGTCATTGCGCAGCCGACCGATGCGGTCAGCAGCAGGGCGGTCTGGCGCGACATGGGCCGCGCAGCGGGAATCGAACTCATGAAAACCTTGTACGGTGCGGACGCAAACGGCAAGCGAGAACCGCTTGATGGCGGAGCGAGGCTCAATTCAACCAGTCATTGCGTGCGGTTTCATTAACGGCGTTTGTCAATATAATTAGGTTTGACCTAATACAGGCGTCGGGAGCCGTGTATGGAACTAAGACACTTGCGTTATTTCATCGCGGTGGCCGAACAGTTGCACTTCGGGCAGGCCGCCGAAACGCTCGGCATTTCCGCGCCCACGCTGACCGTGCAGATCCAGCAGATCGAGCGCGCGCTCGATGCGCAGCTGTTCAGCCGCACCAAGCGTTCGGTGGCGCTGACGCCGGCCGGCGACGCATTTCTGGCCGAAGCGCGCGCGGCGCTCGAGCAGTTCGAGCGAGCCGTCAGCATCGGTCGGCGCGCAGGGCGCGGCGAACTGGGGCGGGTCAATGTGGGTTTTATCGGCTCGGCGGCGTATTCCGGAGTCATGCAGCAGCAGATTCGCGCATATCGACGCGCGCGGCCGCACGTGTATATCGACGCGCGCGAATTTCCGATGGACCAGTTGCCCACGCTGCTCGACGACGGCCGCGTGGATATCGCATTCGTGCGGATGCCCGTCGAGCTGCCATCGTCGGTGCGTACGCACGTATTGCTATATGACCGCTATTGCGCGGCGCTGCCGGCTGAGCACAAGCTCGCGCAGCACGACGGGCCGCTGCGTTCGCGCGCCTTTGCCGGCGAACGCTTCGTGGTGCCCGAGCAGCGTCTGGGCACGCTCGAAGTGGCGCGGCGCGGCCGCTTCAGCGCGGATATCGTCAGCGCACCCGGTGGGCTGTTGGCGGTACTGACGGAGGTGTCGCTGGGGATAGGGGTGGCGATCGTGCCGAACCTGCTGTCGGAGGTCACGCGCTTGCCCAACGTCGTTTTCAGGGAAATCGCCGGCGAGCCGATCACGTCGGAGGTTGCGGCGGCGTTCCGCAAGTTCGAGCGGGCGCCGGCCGTGCGCAGCCTGATCGAGCAGATCACGCGTACTGCGCCGGATTCGCTGCAGCGGCGCGCGTAACGGGCGCGCACGACAGTGCCCCCTCGGCGCACCCCGGCGCTTACGTCAACTGATAGCCGGCGTTCGCGGTCCATTCGGCCGGCAATTCCGCGCCGCACAGCTCGAGCAGCGAGCGTTCGAAATTGCGCGACAGCGCGTTGAGCGGCAGGCTGTTCGGTTGCGAGCCGAATGGCTCGGCCACTTCGCTGGCGATCGCTTCGAGCGCGATCAGCGTGTACGCCGCGAACACCGCGACGAGCGGTGTTGCGAAACCGATCGAATCGACGAGGCCAAACGGGAGCAGCAGGCAATACGCATAGACGGTCCGGTGCAGCAGGACACCGTACGGATAGGGAATCGGCGTCGTCGCAATGCGTTCGCAGCCGGCCACCGCCGCCGCCAGATGATTGACTTGCGTGTCGAGCATCATCAGCTGCTGGCCATCAATTGCGCCGCTTGCATGCAGATCGCCGAGCGCGGTGCGCAAATCGCAGATCAGCGCGATGGGCCGATAGCGGGTGTGCACCAAAGCCGTGGCGCGCTCGGACGGCAGATATTTGACGATGTCGGCAAACGGATCGGTGCCGCGCAACTGATGCTTCAGCGCATGCGTGAATGCGATCAGCTTGTTGATGTACGCGCGGCGCTCGAAATCCGCGTTGGCCGGCACGTAGGCGATCACCTGCGAGGCCAGCGCGCGTCCCGCGATCAGCACGTCGCCCCAATGCTGGCGCGCTTCCCAGTAACGGCTATACGAAGCGTTGTTACGAAACGCCAGAAAGATCGTCAGCGCGACGCCGGCCAGCGTAAACGGCGTCGTATTGAGCGGCACTTTCTCGCCGAAGATCGTGCCGTTGGTCGCGACCGCAATCACGTTGACCAGCATCACCACCGCGAGCTGCGGCATGATCGACGGCAGCACTGAGCCGTTCCAGACGAACAGCATGCGAAACCAGTTCTCTTGTTGGCGGACGATCATGATGCGGGCAACGCCTCCGTTAACGCGACATCACGCGGCGTGCCGATGCAGTAAGACCGGAATCGACTTCGAGGTCGGCGTATTGCAGATATCGCCGACGCTATGCAGCGGCACCAGCGGATTGGTTTCCGGGTAATACGCGCCGATGCAGCCGCGCGGAATGTCGTATTCGACCAGCAGGAAGCGGTCGGCGCGGCGCTCGATGCCGTCGTCCCACACGGTTTCCATATCGACCCATTCGCCCGCGGCGAGACCCAGCATCTGCAGGTCTTCCTTGTTGATGAACACCACGCGGCGCTGGCCGTATACGCCGCGATAGCGGTCGTCGAGCGCGTAGATCGTCGTGTTGTACTGGTCGTGCGAGCGGGTGGTCATCAGTGTCATCACGCGCGCGCCGTGCTGTTCGCGCGCCCGTTTGACCGGCGTGTCGCGCTCGACCTGATGCACGATGAAGTTTGCCTTGCCGGTCGGCGTGAGCCAGATGCGCTCGCGCGACGCGATATGCAGATGGAAACCGCCCGGTTGCGTGACGCGTTCGTTGTAGCCGTCGAAGCCGGCAATGCCCTTTTCGATCGCATCGCGAACCCGTGCGTAGTCTTCGGCGTACCACAGCCACGGCACCTTTTTACTGCCGAGCGTCGCATGCGCGATACCGGCGACGATCGCGGTTTCCGACTGCAGGTTCTTCGACGCCGGGATGTTCATGCCGTACGAGATATGCACCATCGACATCGAATCTTCGACGGTCACGCCTTGCGAATGCCCGCCCTGAATATCGATTTCGGTGCGGCCAAGCGTCGGCAGGATCAGCGCTTCCTTGCCGTGCACCAGATGGCTGCGGTTCAGCTTGGTGGTGATATGCACCGACAGATCGCACATGCGCAGCGCTTGCCACGTGCGCGGCGTATCGGGTGTCGCGATCGAGAAATTGCCGCCAAGGCCGATCAGCACTTTCACCTTGCCTTCGAGCATCTCCGCGATGGTTTCGACCACGTCGAGCCCATGCTCGCGCGGCGGCTCGAAATCGAAGGCTTCGCCGAGGCGGTCGAGGAAGGCTTCAGTCGGCTTGTCCTCGATGCCGACCGTGCGGTTGCCCTGCACGTTCGAATGGCCGCGCACCGGGCACAGGCCCGCGCCTTCGCGGCCGATATTGCCGCGCATCATCATCAGGTTCGACAGCAGATGGATCGTCGCGACCGAGTTCTTGTGCTGCGTGAGACCCATGCCCCAGCACGCGATCACGCGGCGGCCCTTTGCGTAGATCTGCGCCAGCACTTCGATTTCTTCGCGCGGCAGGCCGGCTTCTTCGACCAGCAGGTCCCACGATTCGTCGCGCAGATCCTGTTCGAAGGCAGCGAAATTGGCCGTATGGCCTTCGATGAATTCGACGTCGAGCACCCGCTCGGCGCCGGCGGCTTGCGCTTCATCGTCGAGTTCGATCAGGCGTTTGGCGACGCCTTTCAGCAGCGCGAAGTCGCCGCCGACTTTCGGGCGAATAAAGGCCGACGCGATTTTGGTGCTGCCGCCGGTCAGCATTTCGATTGGATGCTGCGGGCTCGCGAAGCGCTCGAGGCCGCGCTCGCGCAGCGGATTGATCGATACGATCGTCGCGCCGCGCTTGGCTGCTTCGCGCAGTTCGCCGAGCATGCGCGGATGGTTGGTGGCCGGATTCTGGCCGAACACGAGAATCGTGTCCGCATGTTCGAAGTCTTCGAGCGACACCGTGCCCTTGCCGACGCCGACCGTATGCGGCAAGCCGCGGCTCGTCGCTTCGTGGCACATGTTCGAACAGTCCGGGAAGTTGTTGGTGCCGTACATGCGCACGAACAACTGGTACAGGAACGCGGCTTCGTTGCTGGCGCGGCCGGACGTGTAGAACGCTGCCTCGTTCGGATCGTCGAGCCGGTTCAGATGGCGCGCGATCAGCTGATATGCGTCGTCCCAGCCGATCGGTTTGTACTTGTCGGTGACCGGGTCG
>DATLOW010000142.1:0-9866 GCA_035536055.1 Paraburkholderia sp.
AAGCCGCGATGCGCTCGACGGTTCGAAGAGCGTGTTCGAAGAGATTTCCGGCGGCGCCGACGTGCTGACGGTCGGCAAATACGAAACGCCTTCGCGTGCGTATATCGGCCGCTTCAACTTCAAGGGCGGCGACCAGCAGAAAAACGTCGGCACGCTGTCGGGCGGCGAGCGCGGCCGTCTGCATCTGGCCAAGACGCTGATCGCCGGCGGCAACGTGCTGCTGCTCGACGAACCGTCGAACGACCTCGACGTCGAAACGCTGCGCGCGCTCGAAGACGCGCTGCTCGAATTCGCCGGCTCGGTGATGGTGATCTCGCACGATCGCTGGTTCCTCGACCGGATCGCGACGCATATCCTCGCATTCGAAGGCGAGTCGCAGGTTACGTTCTTCGACGGCAACTACCAGGAGTACGAGGCGGACAAGCGTGCGCGTCTGGGCGAAGAGGCGGCGGCGCCGAAGCGCTTGCGGTATAAGCCGATCAGCCGTTAAGGCTCGGCGCGCGGGCGGCCGGCGCGGGGCCTTCGCGCAGGCAGTTCGCCGTACACAGCGGTACTCGAAAGCCTCAGCAGCACTCGGAAGCACTCAAGATCGCGCTGCCGGTACACACACCGGCAGCCGCGCACCACACGACGATCCGCGGTACGACATTTGCTGCGCCCCCCGTGTCGCAGTAAAGGCAAGCGCCGTGAAGGCACGGCAACGAGGAGCTCGGCATGACGATGTCGGTAGGCAAGCGCGTGGCCGTCGCGGTGGCAGCGATCGTAATCCTGCTCGCCGTCGCCGCGCTGGCCGGGCTGTACTTCGTGCAACGCGAAGTCAAAGCGCGCATCACCGATGCGCTTGGCCCGCTCGGCAGCGCCGAAAGCATCGACGTCGGCTTCACGTCGATCCGCCTGACGAATGTCCGCCTGATCGCGCCGAAGGGCTGGCCGACCGGCGATACGCTGCGCGCCGCGCAGATCACGGTGACGCCCGATATCCGCGAAATCCTCGAGCGCCGTGTGCACATCCGCGAGGTGGTGGTCAGCGATTTCACGCTGTCGGCGCTGCGCACGCCGGATGGCACCATCGAACTGCTGCCGAACCTGCGCCAGTCGGTGAGCCGCGAACCGGCGGCGGCCAGCGCGGCCGCGGCTGGTCGAGTACCGCTGCCCGCCGAAAAGCTGGTCGATCACGTGCGCTTCGAGCGCGGCACCTTCGACTTCTACGACCAGATGGTCAGCCAACCCCCGTACAAGATCAGCGTCACCGACGCGAGCGCGACGGTCGATCATATCCATCTGCCGGCTCTGAACGAGCCAACCAACCTGTCGGTGACCGGTTCGATCAAAGGGCCGCAGCATACCGGCAAGGTGGCCTTCGGCGGCTGGATCAAGGTGTCGAACAAGGACTCGCAACTGACGACGACGCTCAGCGGCGTCGACATCGTGATGCTCGATCCGTATCTGCTGAAAAAGGCCGGCGCGAAGGCGCGCGTGACCGGCGGCACGCTGGATCTGAAGATCGATTCGACGGTGCGCGACTACCGGATTCACGCGCCCGGCACGGTGACGCTGCACCATCTGCAGCTCGCCGAATCGAACGATCCGCTCGATACGTTCCTGTCGATCCCGACGCGTGCCGCCGTCGCGGCACTGAAAAAGCGCGGCGACGAGATCACGCTGCATTTCGTGCTGGACGGCAATTTGCGCGACCCGAAATTCAGGCTCAACGAAAGTCTCGCGATCGAGTTGCGCGCAGGTTTCGCGAAGGCGCTCGGCGTAAGCGCCGAGGGCGTCGCGAAAGGCGCCGGGGAGACGGTGAAGGGCTTGGGTAACGCGCTGAAGAATCTGCTGGGGCAGTAGGCGCGGCGCCGCGCGGCGCGCCGCGCGCCTGACGGGTCTTGCGGTTGCCGTCCGTCGTTATACAGGCAACCCCAGTTCGCGCAGCTTCGCTTCCGTCTGTGCGGCACTGGTGTGATGCACGCCGTGCCAGCCGAGTTCGGTCGCGGCTTCGGCGTTCTTCAGGTTGTCGTCGATAAACACCAGTTCATGCGGCGCGACGCCCGGCAGTTGCGCGTCGATGCGCGCGCGCATCTCGCTGAAAATGGCCGGGTCCGGCTTCACCATCTTCACGCGCCCCGATACGACGATGTCGCGAAAGCGCCGCAACACCGGAAACTTCTCCCATGCATATGGGAACGTTTCGTCGGACCAGTTCGTCAGGCCGAACAACGGCACGCCGGCCGCCTCGAGCTTGTCGACCGTCGCTACACCGTCGTGCAGTACGCCCGCCACCATCTCGTGCCAGCGCTCGTAGAACGCGCGGATCAGCGCTTCGTGCTCGGGAAACTTCGCGATCAGCTCGGCCGTGCCTTCGGCGAGCGGCTGGCCGCCGTCCTGGCGAATCACCCAGTCCATCGTGCAGACGTTGGTCAGAAACCACTGGCGCTCGGCTTCGTCGGGAATCAGCGTGCGGTACAGGTACTGCGGGCTCCAGTCGATCAGCACGCCGCCGAAATCGAACACGACTGCCTTGATGGCCATGCAAACTCCGTTGATGGATGGTCGGGGTGAGGGGCGGAACGGCGAACTCAGATTGGTTGCGTGCGCGTTTCGAGCCACGCTTTCGCGTCGCCCGACACATGCGGCGCGATGCGCGCGCGAACCGTCTCGTGATACGCGTTTAGCCACGCGCGCTCGTCGTCGCGCAACAGCGGCAGCGCAATGCAGCGCGTGTCGATCGGACACAGCGTCAGCGTTTCGAACTCGAGGAAGTCGCCGAACTCGGTCTTGCCGGCCGCGCGGTTCAGCACGAGGTTCTCGATGCGGATGCCCCACTTGCCCGGCCGGTAAATGCCCGGTTCGACCGACGTGATCATGCCCTCTTCCATCGCAGTCCACGCTTCGGCCGGCGCGTAGTGCGAAATGACCTGCGGGCCCTCGTGCACGTTCAGGAAGTAGCCGACGCCATGGCCGGTGCCGTGGCCATAGTCCGCGCCCGCTTCCCAGATCGGCGCGCGCGCGATCGCATCGAGCATCGGCGAACGGATGCCGCGCGGAAAACGCGCGCGGGACAGCGCGATCGTGCCTTTGAGCACCGTCGTGAAATCGCGGCGATGCGCGTCGTCGATCGTGCCGACCGGCACCACCCGCGTGATGTCGGTCGTGCCGCTCAGATACTGGCCGCCCGAATCGATCAGCAGCAGGCCGTTGCCTGCGATAGTCGCGTGCGATTCGGGCAGCGCGCGGTAGTGCGGCATCGCGCCGTTCGCATTGAACGCGGCGATCGTCGAGAAACTCAGCGTGACGAAGCCCGGCCGGCGTGCGCGCGCGGCGGTGAGCTTTTCGTCGACGGTCAGCTCGGTGATCGTGTCGCGGCCCAGCGCGCCTTCGAACCACGCGAAGAACTCGGCAAGCGCAGCGCCGTCCTGTTCCATCGTCGCGCGCACCTGGTCGGCTTCGGCGTCGGTCTTGCGCGATTTGAAGAAGGTCGACGGATTGACGGACTCGACCGTCTTCACGTGTGCCGGCACTGCCTGCAACATGCCGAACGTGATGCGGCGCGGGTCGATCAGCAGCGTGGCGCCCGCCGGCAATGCGGCCAGCGCGCCGGACGCCTGCGCGTACGGCTCGACGCGGATACCGTCGCGCGCCAGTGCTTCGACGAGTGCCGCCGGCACCTTGCCTTCGACGACGAACAGCGACGCGCGCTCGAAACCGATCAGCGCATGCGCGACGAACACCGGGTTGTAGTTCACGTCAGCACCGCGCAGGTTCAACAGCCACGCGAGATCGTCGAGTGTCGAGATGAAGTGCCACTGCGCGCCCTGCTCGCGCATCGCTTCGCGCACGCGCGCGAGCTTTTCCGCACGCGTGACGCTCGCCTGCGGCGCCGTGTGTTCGTAGACGGCTTCGGTCGGCAGCTCGGGGCGCTGCGGCCAGATCGTGTCGAGCAGATCGACGTCGGTGCTCAGCTGCACACCGCGCGCCTGCAGCGCGCCGCCCAGCGCGCGCGCCGCAGCGAGACCCAGCACCGCACCGTCGACGCCCACCGCCGCACCGGCCGGCACGTTCTGCGCGAGCCATTCGATATGCGGCTGCGTCAGCTGACCGCCGGTCATCTTCATCAGCTGGATGCCGGTGCCGGCCAGTTGCGCCTCGGCTTGCACCCAGTAGCGGCTATCGACCCACAGACCGGCGAAATCCGCCGTCACTACCAGCGTGCCGACCGAGCCGGTAAAGCCGGACAGCCATTCGCGCCCTTTCCAGCGGCCCGGCAGATATTCGGACAGGTGCGGATCCGCCGACGGGACTAGATACGCAGCAAGGCCTGCGCGCGCCATCGCGTCGCGCAGTTGCGCGATCCGCTGTGGGATCGACGCGGTTTCGGGAAGTCGGACGTTCATCGTGATCACCTGAAAAGTTCACCGGCGGGACCGCATGCCCACCGTCAAAGCCACCGCCGCGAGCGCCACGGCCGTGCACACCGGCCATTCAAGGGTGCCGCCATCGTGAAAAAGCGTCGTCAGGTTGCCGGCCATCCGCGCCAGCACCGCGCCGAGCACGCCGGCCAGCACCGCCGTCCACAGCCGCGCGCGGCTGGCGCGCCGCAGAGGATGCAGCCACCAGCCGACAAGGCCCACCGTCACCCCCAGCACCACCACACCGAACCAGCCCATTAGTGAAACATCCTGCGCAGATTCAGATTTGTCCCATAGGTGCGCATCTTGTCGACGGCTAGCATTTTTCTCTCATTAACCAAAAGGGCAGCACGGCGCTTTTCTGCGCCGCTGTTCATCGGCGGTTAGCCGCGCAGTCGCGCGGCGATGAGTAGCGGTTGAGTTTAGGGGCGGGAATAAGGTTAGGCAAGCCGCAACGCCGCCGCCCACCCGAGCCGAAGGCGTCGTCCTGCAACCCGTCTTCATGCGAATCGCCCATATCGAGCCGGACCTCCGCCATGCGGAACTCGTCGACAGGCTGCTGCTCGCCGCTGGTCACGCATGCCGGCATTTCGCCAGCAGCGAGTCGTTTCTGGCCGGCACCGCCAGCGAATTCTTCGACATTCTGATGATCGCGTCGTGGGCCGGCGACCGTAGCGCCGAGGACGTGATCGTCCTTGCGCGCGACGCGCTGCCGGGCCTGCCGATCGTCGTCACGATGAAGGCGCCGCGCGAGGCCGAGCTGGTCGCCGCGCTGCATGCCGGCGCCGACGACTGCCTCGCCAAACCGGTGCGCGGCCCGGAGATGCTGGCCCGCCTCGACGCGCTGATGCGGCGCGCCGGGGTGCGCCGGCCGCGCAACTGCTCGCGGGAAATTTTCTGCGAATTCCTGTTCGACTCCGGGCGCTCGGAAGTCGCCTTTCGGGGCCAGACCATCTCGCTGACGCCGAAAGAACTGCGTTTCGCGCTGCTGCTGTTCACCAACATGTCGCGGCCGGTGTCGCGCGCGCAGATTCTCGAAACCGTCTGGGGCCGGCGCGACATCAAGTCGCGTACGCTCGATACCCATGCATCGCGCATCCGCGCCAAGCTTGAACTACGGCCGGAGCACGGTTATACGCTGACACCGCTGTACGGCTACGGCTACCGGCTCGACGCGGTGTCCGGCGAGCTTTCCACCGACAACAACAACGGCGGGGGCAAGCCGCCGAACTCTGAAAGAATCGCGGAAACGCTATAATATTGGGCTAAACCATAGCCCCACTTATGCAGCTTCTAACGATCGGAATCAATCACCACACTGCGCCAGTCGCTCTGCGCGAACGCGTGGCGTTTCCGCTCGAACAGATCAAGCCTGCACTGGATGCGTTCAAGGAACTCTGGCTCGGCCGCGCGGCGCCCAATGCGCCGGAGGCCGCGATCCTGTCCACCTGCAACCGCACCGAGCTCTACTGCGCCACCGACGACCTCGCCGCCCGCGATGCCGCAATCCGGTGGCTGTCGAAGTACCACGGCATCCCGGTCGACGAACTCGCGCCGCACGTGTACGCGCTGCCGCAGTCGGAAGCCGTACGGCATGCGTTCCGGGTCGCCTCGGGGCTCGACTCGATGGTGCTGGGCGAAACGCAGATCGTCGGTCAGATGAAGGACGCGGTGCGCACCGCATCCGAAGCCGGCGCGCTCGGCACCTATCTGAACCAGCTGTTCCAGCGCACCTTTGCGGTCGCGAAGGAAGTGCGCAGCACCACTGAAATCGGGGCGCAATCGGTGTCGATGGCGGCGGCAGCCGTGCGGCTCGCGCAGCGCATCTTCGACAAGGTGTCCAATCAGCGCGTGCTGTTTATCGGCGCCGGCGAAATGATCGAGCTGTGCGCAACCCATTTCGCCGCGCAGCAGCCGCGCGAACTGGTGATCGCCAACCGCACCGCCGAGCGCGGCCAGCGGCTCGCCGAGCGCTTTGCGAACAGCCGCGCGATACCGTTGGCCGAATTGCCGGCGCGCATGCACGAGTTCGACATCATCGTGTCGTGCACCGCGTCGACGCTGCCGATCATCGGGCTCGGCGCGGTCGAGCGTGCGGTCAAGGCGCGCCGACACCGGCCGATCTTTATGGTCGACCTCGCGGTGCCGCGCGACATCGAACCGGAAGTCGGCCAGCTCGAAGACGTGTTTCTGTACACCGTCGACGATCTCGGCGCGATTGTCCGCGAGGGTAATGCGTCGCGTCAGGCGGCCGTCGCACAGGCCGAAACCATCATCGAAACGCGCGTGCAGAACTTCATGCAGTGGCTCGACGCGCGCAGCATCGTGCCGGTGATTCGCCACATGCACACGCAGGCCGATGCGCTGCGCCGCGCCGAAGTCGACAAGGCGCAAAAAGCGCTCGCGCGCGGCGACGATCCTGCGGCGGTGCTCGAAGCGCTGTCGCAGGCACTCACCAACAAGCTGATCCACGGTCCCACGCACGCGTTGAATCGCGCCAACGGCGAAAACCGCGCTACGCTCATCGAACTGATGAGCGGCTTCTACAAACACAATCATTCGTCCGAGCGTTAGCTGCGCTAACGCCGCTGCGCCGTTCGCGGTCCGCCACCGGATCCGCGCGACGCGTCTGTCCGTGGCCGCCGGCTACCGTCGGCCCGCTTCCCGAATCAAGCTTTCTCTCCGGAGCCCGCTCCGTACCGCCCGATGAAAACGAGCATGCAAAGCAAGCTCGACCAGCTCACTACCCGGCTGGCCGAACTGAACGACCTGTTGAGCCGCGCCGATGTCACCGCGAATCTCGACCAGTACCGCAAGCTGACGCGCGAACACGCCGAGCTGGGGCCGGTGGTCGAGCAATACGGACTGTGGCGCCAGGCGGTCAACGATGCGGATACCGCGCAGGAACTGCTGGCGGACCCGTCGATGAAGGAATTCGCCGAAGAAGAGATCCGCGCGGCGCGCGAGCGGATGGAACAACTGCAGGCCGAACTGCAGAAAATGCTGCTGCCGAAAGACCCGAACGACGATCGCAATATCTTCCTCGAAATCCGCGCCGGCACCGGCGGCGACGAATCGGCGCTGTTCGCCGGCGATCTGCTGCGCATGTATCTGCGCTATGCGGAGCGCAACCGCTGGAGCGTCGAGATGATGTCGGCGAGCGAGTCGGATCTGGGCGGCTATAAGGAAGTGATCGTGCGGATCGCCGGCGATGCCGCGTATTCGAAGCTGAAGTTCGAATCCGGCGGCCACCGTGTGCAGCGTGTGCCGGCTACCGAGACGCAAGGTCGCATCCACACGTCGGCGTGCACGGTCGCGGTGATGCCGGAAGCCGATGAAATCGGCGAAGTGGAAATCAACCCGGCCGACTTGCGCATCGATACGTTCCGCGCATCCGGCGCCGGCGGGCAGCACATCAACAAGACCGATTCGGCGGTACGCGTCACACACTTGCCGACCGGCATCGTCGTCGAATGCCAGGACGACCGCTCGCAGCACAAGAACAAGGATCGCGCGCTGAAGGTGCTCGCCGCGCGCATCAAGGACAAGCAGTACCACGAGCAGCACGCCAAAGAGGCCGCCACCCGCAAGAGCCTGATCGGTTCCGGCGACCGCTCGGAGCGCATTCGCACCTACAACTTTCCGCAGGGACGGCTCACCGATCACCGCATCAACCTGACGCTGTATCGCCTCGAAGCCATCATGGAAGGCGATCTCGACGAACTGATCGCGGCGCTCGTCAGCGAGCATCAGGCGGAACTGCTCGCGTCGCTCGGCGACGCCGAGTAAGCCTCGCGCTGATGATGACCGCCTCTGCCGCGCCCGCTACGGTTGCCGAATTGCTGCGCGCGTCGGTGCTGCCGCCGCTCGAAGCGCGCATTCTGCTCGGGCATGCGCTCGGCTGGCGGCGCACCGAACTGATCACACGCGCAGGCGACAGGCTGTCGGCCGAAGCGGTGGCCGCATGGCGCGCACTCGAAGCGCGGCGCGCGGCCGGCGAGCCGGTTGCGCAACTGGTCGGCGCGCGCGAGTTTTACGGGCTCGACTTCGAAGTCACACCGCATGTGCTGATTCCGCGGCCGGAAACCGAGTTGCTGGTCGAGACGGCGCTCGCCGCGCTCGAAGGCGTCGCGCAGCCGCGCGCACTGGATCTCGGCACGGGGACCGGCGCGATCGCCGTCGCGCTCGCTTACGCGCGGCCCGACGCGCGGGTGTGGGCGCTCGAGCGGTCGGTCGACGCGCTGCAAGTCGCCATTCGCAACGCGGCGCGGCTCGTCGATCCGGCGCGGCCGGGCGGCGCGCCGACGCTGCTGCAAAGCGACTGGTACGCCGCGCTGCAGCCAGCGCTGCGGTTCGACGTCATCGTCAGCAACCCGCCGTATATCGCCAGCGGCGATCCGCATCTGTCGCAAGGCGATCTGCGCTTTGAACCGCGCAGCGCGCTGACCGATGAAGCGGACGGACTCTCGGCAATCCGCGTGATTGTCGCCGGCGCGCCGGATTGGCTCGTCGCGCAGGGCGCGCTATGGATCGAGCATGGTTACGATCAGGCTGCCGCGGTGCGCGCGCTGCTAAGCGAACGCGGCTTCGCATCGGTGCGTTCGGAGCGCGATCTCGCGGGGATTGAACGCATCAGCGGCGGCATGTGGGGCAAGGCCGCGTGAGCAACGCGGATCGCAAAGCACCCCAACAGGCGCGATACGCCGCCGTCAGGCCACATCTTCACATGCGCGCCACCGCTCATCCGCGCGAGCCTTAGCCAGAGCGGGCGTCCGCCTGCCCCAGCGAAATCCGCTATCATTTGAAGCTACTTACCCACTCCGGAACCGCAAGGTCAGTCATGGACACGCAACAACGCATCAAGCAAATCGTCGACGAAAACTCCGTCGTGCTCTTCATGAAAGGCAACGCGCAATTTCCGATGTGCGGCTTCTCCGGCCGCGCGGTGCAGATTCTGAAGGCATGCGGCGTCGACGAGTTCAAGACCGTCAACGTCCTCGACGACGACGAAATCCGCCAAGGCATCAAGCATTTCTCGAACTGGCCGACCATCCCGCAGCTGTACGTGAAGGGCGAATTCGTCGGCGGCTCGGACATCATGATGGAGATGTACCAGTCGGGCGAACTGCAGCAGCTGTTCGCCGCGGCATAAGCGCCGCATCGCAGCGCATGCGGGCCCCCGCCCGAGGGCCGCGCATTCGGGCGCCGCAGCGGCCGCTTCGGGTTATCGAAACGACCGTCATGCGGTGTCGCGCCCTCTGATGGCCGCGTCGCGATCGCGATCACGGGCTCGGCGGGCGCCAGTCGCGGCGCCCGGTTTCTTCGCGGCACAGCGCGGGGCACCAGTCGCCGTGTACGACCCGCTCGATTGCCAACTCTGGCGACGCAATTAAATCCCGCACTGCCCGTTTATCAAACAGCAGTGCACGCTTATATTCGGGCTATCGAAATCTGAAGCCGTGC
>DATLOW010000143.1:0-3349 GCA_035536055.1 Paraburkholderia sp.
CGGCGGCCGTTCTTCGAGTCGGGTTCGACGGCGGTTCGGGTGCCCGGTGAACGGGCGTGCAGTTATACGTGCTGGGCTCGGTGCTGCGCCTGCCGACCTGGATGGTCCGCCCACGCGGCGCAGCGGCGCGTTCCGACCTGCGCGGCCCGACCTGTTTACCATCGCTGCGGCCAGACGGCGCACGGTACAATCGCTGAAATCCTTGGTGCGCCGGTGTGCGGCGCGCCGTCATCCATACGACATGAGCCGCCGTTCGACGTTTTCCAGGCCGTTTTCCGCGTATCAGGACTCGCGCCGTCCGCAGCGCCTGTCCGACGTGCTGGCGCGCACCGACGCGTTTGCGTCACTGCGCGCGGGCGTCGAGCAGATTGCGGCGCTCGAGCGCGACCTCGCGCAGTTGCTGCCCGACTATCTGGCAAGCAGCGTCGAACCCGGCTTTATCAAGGAAGGCGTGCTCGCGCTGTTCGCTGCGCACAACGCGCTGGCCGCGCGTTTGCGGCATCTGGAGCCGCGCCTGCTGGCCGATCTGCAGCAGCGCGGCTGGGCGGTCGAAGCGCTGCGAATCCGTGTCCGACCGCAGCCCGCGGAACCGCCGCCGCCCATCAAGGAAGCGCGCATGACGGTGCTAGGCGCGCAATCGCTGCAGGCATTGAGCGAGTCGCTCGCCCCTTCGCCGCTGCAGGCCGCATTGGCGCGCATGGCGGCACGGCATCTGAAAAAGTAGACACGGATAAAAAAAGCGGCCCATTTGGGGCCGCTTCCCTTTTCAACCCTGGCCGTCGACTTTCCGACACAAGCCGGGGTTCGACCGCTTATGCAAACGCAGTCTGCGTGTCGTACGCGAATCCGCGCGGCGCCTTCTTCGGATCGTCGAACGTAACGATCTCATACGCGTCTTCATGCGCCAGCAGCTCGCGCAGCAGCGCGTTGTTCAAACCGTGTCCTGACTTGTACGCATCGTATGCGGCCAGCAGCGGATGCCCGATCACATACAGATCGCCGATCGCATCGAGCATCTTGTGCTTCACGAACTCGTCGTCGTAGCGCAGACCGTCGTTGTTCAGAATGCGATGTTCGTCCAGCACGATCGCGTTGTCGAGGCTGCCGCCGCGCGCGAGGCCTGCTTCGAGCATCATTTCCATTTCATGCGCAAAGCCGAACGTGCGGGCCCGCGCGATCTCGCGCACATACGACGTGTTGGCGAAATCCACTTCCAGCGCCTGGCCGGTCTTGTCGATCGCCGGGTGACGGAAGTCGATCGTGAACTTCAGCTTGAAGCCGAAATACGGGTCGAGGCGCGCGAACTTGTCGCCGTCGCGGATCTCGACCGGCTTCTTGACCTTGATGAACTTCTTCGCGGCATTCTGTTCTTCGATGCCGGCCGACTGGATCAGGAACACGAACGACGCTGCGCTGCCGTCCATGATCGGAATTTCTTCGGCGGTCACGTCGACATACAGATTGTCGATACCGAGACCGGCACACGCGGACATCAGATGCTCGACGGTCGATACGCGCGCGCCGTCCTTCTGCAGCACCGAAGCGAGCCGCGTGTCGCCGACGGCCATTGCCGAGGCCGGAATGTCGACCGGCGTGGGCAGATCCACACGCGAGAACACGATGCCGGTGTTCGCCGCTGCCGGACGGAGCGTCAGATTAACCTTGCGGCCCGAATGCAAGCCGATGCCGACCGTCTTGACGATCGATTTGATAGTGCGCTGCTTCAACATGGTGATCTTCTATTCGATTGAAAATCCCAATCGGGACTTTTATGCCATAGAGCGGAGTATACTCCATCCGCCCCCGGCTCGCCGCCGTCTGGTCGTATCAATCTGTTTCGCGACGTTACCCAAAACACGCAACTCGCGATGTATTGCGGGCCGGTGCCCGGAATGGAGGCGTTCCCGGGTGCCGGCCCTACTGCCTGGCCATCTACTGAAAGTAATGGCCTGTCACAAAGACGTCACGCTGCCGTTGCCGTGACGCAACAAACGCGCCCGGCCGCGCAGCTTCACGCCGTCGCGACTATTTCAACGTCGCGAGAATGGTCTGCGCATCGCTTACTTCGAACTTGCCAGGTGCTTCGACATTCAGCGTCTTGACTACGCCGTTGTCGACCACCATCGCATAGCGCTGCGAACGGATACCCATGCCGCGCGCCGACAAGTCCTGATCCAGACCGAGCGCCTGAGTGAACGCCGCACTGCCGTCCGCCATCATGCGCACCTTGCCCGAGGTTCGCTGATCGCGTGCCCACGCGCCCATCACGAACGCGTCGTTGACGGACACGCACCAGATCTCGTCGATGCCTGCGGATCGGAGCTTCTCCGCCGCTTCGACATAACCCGGTACATGCCTGGCCGAACAGGTCGGCGTGAAGGCGCCCGGCAATCCGAAGATCACCACGCGCTTGCCGGCCGTTTCCTTTTGAACGTCGAAACTGTTCGGTCCGATCGTGCAGCCTGCCCGCTCTTCCTCGATCATTTCGAAGACGGTTGCCTGGGGCAGTTTTTCACCAGTTTTAATCATGCTCGTTCCTTCACTCGATGATGCGGGAGCCTGCTCGCACGTTTTCATGCAAAGTGGATCTATCGTCCGGCGACACTGATCCGCGCCGCTTCGAAAAATCGAAGAGGGCAGCTGTCCTTACCGCGCGCTAACAACAAAAGCGCGGTGTGCCTGAGCCGTTCCACCTGCCACGCCCGTGCATTCGTGCGGGCGCAAAGATCTGCGCCGCAACGAAAGCCCGCTCCTCGCGTGTCAGTCCGCCTGCTTGCGCAGGAAAGCCGGGATGTCGTACGTGTCGACGCCCTTTTCCTGCAGCGCCTGCACGTGCGAAGCCGCGGTATCGCGCGACGTACGCCACACGGCCGGCGTATCCAGCGAGCCGTAATCGGCTGCCGTCTGCGCAGGCTGCGTCGAATAACCGTGTTGCAGCGTGTGGTTGACCGGTGCGTTGTCGGTGCCGGTGCGCAGCAGCGTCATCGGTGCCGATTGCTGCTTCTTCGCCTGACGGCCGAGGCCGGTTGCCACTACGGTTACACGCAGCGCATCGCCCATCGCGTCATCGTACACGGCGCCGAAAATCACCGTCGCGTCGTCGGCAGCGTAGCTCTTGATGGTGTTCATCACTTCGCGCGTTTCCGACAGACGCAGCGAACGGCTCGACGTGATGTTGACCAGCACGCCGCGCGCGCCCGACAGATCCACGCCTTCGAGCAGCGGGCTCGCCACGGCCTGTTCGGCCGCGAGACGCGCGCGATCGACGCCGGCGACCGTCGCCGTGCCCATCATTGCCTTGCCCTGCTCGCCCATCACCGTCTTCACGTCTTCGAAGTCGACGTTCACC
>DATLOW010000144.1:0-4194 GCA_035536055.1 Paraburkholderia sp.
ATGGCGCTGGCCTTGCTGCTGGTGTCGCCCGATTTTCAGCGCAGATAAGCGCGATGGAGAAGAGCAAGATGATTTCCCGCCGACATTTCATCCGTACCGCTGCAGCCGGCGCAGGCGCGCTGCTGATCGCACCGCGCATGGCGTTCGCCAATGCGCGCACCGAGCGCCGCTTCGTATTCGTGATCCAGCGTGGCGCGGCCGACGGGCTGAACATCGTCGTACCGTACGCGGACCCCGGCTATGCGTCGCTGCGCGGCGCACTCGCGATCGATGCCGCCAACGCGACGAAGCTCGACGGCACCTTCGCGCTGCATCCCGCGCTGGCCGCGACGGCGCAAATGTATGCGGCGCGTCAGGCGCTGTTCGTGCATGCAGTCGCATCGCCCTATCGCGACCGCTCGCACTTCGACGGGCAGAACGTGCTGGAAACCGGCGGCACCGCGCCGTATCAGCTGAAGGACGGCTGGCTGAACCGGCTCGCCGGCTTGCTGCCGCGCGGCCCGGATGCGATCGCTTTTGCGCCGTCCGTGCCGATGGCACTGCGCGGCAAGACCGCGGTGACGTCGTATGCGCCCTCGGCGCTGCCGCCCGCCCCCGACGATCTGCTGACGCGCGTCGCGCAGATGTACGAGCACGATGCGCAACTGCATCCGCTGTGGGAAGCGGCCACGCAGACCCGCGCGATGGTCGGCGACGCGGCATCGCGGTCGCGGCAGGATGGCGGCGCGCTCGGCAAGTTCGCCGCCGCGCTGCTCGTACGCGACGACGGCCCGCGCATCGCGATGATCGAGACCGGCGGCTGGGACACGCACAGCGCGCAAACGCAGCGGCTCGCTGCGACGCTGCGCGGGCTCGACGCGATGCTGGCGGCGCTGCGCGATGGCCTCGGCGCGCAATGGGACAACACCACCGTGCTGGTCGCGACCGAATTTGGCCGCACCGCCGCGGCAAACGGCACCGGCGGCACCGACCACGGCACCGGATCGGCGGCAATGCTGATCGGCGGCGCAGTGGCCGGTGGTCGCGTGGTGGCCGACTGGCCGGGCCTACGCAAGACGGATCTTTATGAAGGGCGCGATCTGCAGCCCACGGCCGGACTCGATGCGCTGATCGCGGGAGCGGCCGCGCAGAGCCTGCGGCTCGATCCGCAGCGGACTGCGGGCGTGCTGTTCGGGCAGGTTTCGACGCAAAAGCCGATGGACGGGTTGATCCGTACCTGACCGGTGTCGACCGACGCCCGTCCTGCGCGAACGGCACGCAGGGCGCCACGCCCTTTCGGCCAGATGCCGGTCTCGCGCACACGGTTTTTTTCGGCTGATTAGAATCGACGCTCGCCGCGCCGCTGGTGGCGCGCGGCCGCACCCGCGGCTGGCTCGATCAGACCTGCATCTGCAATGAACACCACTCACGACTGCGCATGGCTGCTCGCCGCTCCCGGCAGCGAACCCGCGCAAGCCGATATGCGCGTGACCGTCGACGCGACGGGGCGCATCGCATCGCTGGCGCAAGCACCCGCGCCGCAAGACCCGCACGCGATGCGTTACCTCGCCTTGCCCGCACTCAGCAACGCGCACGACCATGGGCGCTACTTCCGCAGTTCGACTGTGGACGCATTCGACAAGCCGCTTGAAAGCTGGCTGCCGTTCATGGGCCTGCTGCCCGGCGCGGATCCTTACGTCAGCGCAGCCGCCGCCTTCGCGCGCTCGGTGCGACATGGCGTCGCGAACCTGATGGTGCATTACACGCGCGTGCAAGGCGGCATGCGCTACGTCGACGAAGCGCTTGCGGTGGCCCGCGCCGCGCGCGACGTCGGCGTGCGCATCGGCTTTGCCGTCGCGATGCGCGACCGCCAGGGCATCGCTTACTGCGACGATGCGACCGCGCTCGCCGCCGTGCGCACGCCGCTGCGCGAAGCGATCGCCGCACGCCTGAGCGTCAAGCCCGTGCCCGCCGCGCAGCAACTGGCGCAAGTCGACGAAGTCGCGCAGATGATCGCCGCCGAAGGTTACGCGGCCCATACCACCGTGCAATACGGCCCGACCGGTGTGCAATGGTGCTCGACACCGCTGCTCGAAGCGATCGCCCGCGCGTCCGCCGACCACGACCGCCCCGTGCATCTGCATCTGCTCGAAACGCGCTATCAGCGCGAATGGGCCGATCGTACGCATCCTGAGGGCATCGTCAGGTTTCTCGACCAACTCGGTTTGCTGAGCCCACGATTGACGCTCGCGCATTGCGTATGGGCACGGCCCGACGAACTCGCGCTGCTCGCCGAACGGGGCGTGACGATCGCGGTCAACACCAGCTCGAACCTGTATCTGAAGTCCGGCATCGCGCCGGTGCCCGAGATGCTGCGGCAAGGCTGCCGCGTGGCACTCGGCCTCGATTGCACCGGTGTCGACGAAGACAACGATGCGCTGCGCGAACTGCGTCTCGCGTATCAACTGCATCGCGGCTGGGGCTTCGACGTGACGATGGATCGCGCACAGCTATGGGCGTTCGCCGCGCAAAATGGCCGGCGCAGCGTGGTCGGCGCGCACAGCGAGTTCGCCGACGGCGGCCGCCTCGCACCCGGCGCGCCGGCCGACTTCATGTTGCTCGACTGGAACGCGCTGAACGACGACGCGCTGCTCGACGTCGATCCGCTCGATCTCGTGCTCGCGCGCAGCAGCGGCGCACATATCGCGCGGATGGTGATCGGCGGGCGCATCGTCGTCGAGCAAGGCCGCGTGTGCGGCGTCGACGAAGCCGCGCTGCGGGCCGAACTGCTCGGCCAGATGCGCGAACGCATCGCCGCGCAACCCGCGCTGCGCGACTGGCAAGCAAACCTCAATGCACTCGCCGAAGACCTCGGCCCGTTCTATCTGAAAAGCGCGTGGCACGGCTGCTGTTGAAGCGCCGCGTCCGCTTTCCTTCGCCTCTCTCTGCTCATGACTGACACCACGCACGACCACTCTGCCGCCGATACGCACGCGTTCGCGCCGCTCGCCACGCATGGCCGCTTTCCGTATCGGCCGATTACCGACACCGACAGCTTCCGCTGGCCCGGCGGCGCTTCGCTGGCGGTCTACCTCGGCTTCAACATCGAGCATTTCTCGTTTGGCACCGGGCTTGGCGCCGCGCTCGGGCCGATCTCGCCGGAGCCCGACGTGCTGAACTACAGCTGGCGCGAGTATGGCAATCGCGTCGGCGTGTGGCGCTGCCTTGAACTGTTCGATCAGCTCGAGATGCCGGCAGGCATGCTGATCAATACGGCGCTGTACGATCACTGCCCGGACGTGATCGACGCATGCGTGGCGCGCGGCGACGAGTTGATCGGGCACGGCCATACGAACTCGCAGCGTCAAAGCGCGCTCGGCGAAGAGGCGGAACGCGCGCTGCTGCAACACTGCCGCGAACGGATTGCCGCGCATACGGGCAAGGCGCCGGCGGGCTGGCTTTCGCCGTGGATTTCGGAGTCGCACGTGACGCCCGATCTGCTGGCGGAGACCGGCTATCGCTACACGCTGAACTGGTGCCACGACGACCGGCCGGTGCGGATGACGACGCGCGACGGCACGCCGTTATGGTCGATTCCCTATCCGCAGGAACTCAACGACATTCCGATGATGATCGGCCGCCAACTCGACGGACGCGATTTCGCCGACATGATCATCGACCAGTTCGACGAGATGCGCGAACAGGCCACCGCAAGCCGGCACCCGCAGGCGCTGGTGATGGGGATTGCGTTGCATCCCTATCTGGTTGGGCAGCCTTATCGGTTGCGGCATTTGCGGCGTGCACTGAAGCATGTGGTGGCGGGGCGCGCACAGGGCGATGTGTGGGTGACGACGCCGGGGGGAATTGCGGAGTATATGGATCAGATGGAGAAGGCGTGAGCCTTCCCCATGCGCGCTAACGCGGAATAATCCCCTCCGCCTTGAGTCGATCGAACAACGCAAAAAACGCATCCGGCGTGCTCTGATAGTCCATAAACCCGGCCTTCCTGCTCTTCGACATATCGGTCAGCACTTCCATCGGCCGCCCGAGATCCGCGTCGGTATGCCACCACGAAACGAGCCGGTCGACATCCGGCTCTTTCAGCGCAAACCGCGCCGCGACGTCGCGCCACTGCTGCGCGGCGCCCTGCATCCGCGCCTCGAGCGGCCGCACCGTGCCATCGAACGGCGCCGCTTCCACGCCAAAGTACCCGGC